>NZ_CP048433.1:0-303527 GCF_010509075.1 Collinsella aerofaciens ATCC 25986 | reverse complement strand
TTGTGCATCCCTCGTTAAGGGTGGGCATCTTGTCAACGAGGCCAACGATGTACTGGCCGAACCCGCGCCACTCGATGACGAGGGCAACCATCTGGGAGATCCACTCACCACGTGGTTCCGCCACAAGCGCATCGAGACCGACAACACGCACGGCACCGGATGCACGCTCTCGTCCGCCATCGCCTGCGCGCTGGCCCAGGGCATGGATCTTGCCGATGCCGTCAACGCCGGCAAGGCCTACCTGACAGGCGCTCTGGCCGCCGGCTTTGACATGGGCAAAGGCTCCGGCCCCGTCAACCACATGTGGCAGTACTGAGACAGTTTGCCGCAGCTCGCTATTGATGCTGACCAACAGGCAAAACACGCTGAACGTACCGCAACACACTGACCGTACTTAGGGTTTTACGCCCACTTGGGATATTCGAGGGATACGAGAAAGGGGCCGTGGCGACGAACCGCCACGGCCCCTTTTGCTGTTATCGCCCGCGGTCGCTCCCGCCCCAGATCAGGGCGAGCGCGACAACCGTGACGAAGCTGCCCAAAATCGCGCCGAGCGCCGCGCCCATGACGAAAGCCATTACCACGGCACCCCGTCGGTGACGCAGACCTGCAGACGGTCGAGCGGCTCGCCGTAGATACCGGCGTAGTCGTCGCCGCTATAGGTAGAGCCGTCGTCGCACACGGTGTTCAGCCATCCGGCGCGCGCAGTGGTCTGGGAGCGGTACCACGCCTGCTTGCACTCCTCGCCGCTCGGCGTCACGTAGTACATGCGCACGCCGTCGATGGTATGACCGGCGATACCGGCGCAGCCGTTTACGGTGTCGTTGCGGTCGCCCTTGGCAACCCAGTCGAGCCAGCCGTCCTCGACGGTGTGGACCTGATACTTGAGCGTACCGCGATCAACTCGGGCGCAAAGGAGGTCATGCTGTCGGCACGGGTAGCCCGCGAAGCCGTCGTCGCCGGCACCGAAGTCAGTCACCTCGTCCAGCCAGCCGCCACCCTTAAGGTGCAGCGAGTAGTGTACGGGAACACGGGCGCCAGTGGAGCGAGGGAAACCGCCCGGCGCGCCCTGCGACGCCGAAGGCGCAGCGGGGGTCGCCGCGGGCTGCACAGTCGGCGCGGACGGCTGCGCGCCGCCGACCATCGCGTCGTACCACTCGACGGCGCGCTGCATGTAGTGGTCGCGCTGCGAGCCAGCCAGCTCGCCGGGGCAGGCCGTGGACGACCAGTGCTTGTGCGGGAACACGTTCACCATCCATGCCGGGCGGCCCAGCCCGTAGTACAGGCACAGCGCCGCCACGAGGTGCGCACCGCTCTCGATAGCGGCCTCGTGAACCGTCCACGGGCCGCGCGCGCTGTTGGCGTGTTCGATGCTGATGGTCGTGTCGTTGCCGCCGCCCGTGCCGATGCCGTCGCCGCAAGCGTAGGCGCGGTCGGTGTCGTTGACGTGCTGCACGATGTAGCCGTTGCGGTCGACCGAGTAGTGGGCAGAGCAGCCGTTGGCGGCCCAGATGCTGTTGCACTGGGCCGCATTGAGGTCACCCGCCATATGGTGGATCGTGACGCCCTTGATGCCGAAGGGTCGTCCCGCCGAGAAGTTGCAGCCGAGGAGCTTGTACTCGTCCGGTTGGACGTTCGCGAAATCTGCCATGTTAGTCCTCCTTGATGTCGCCGAGCGCGAGCAGCGCGTCGAGCCATTTGTCCGTGATACCGACGGATTTGAAGGCGGCATAGGCCACCTGCACGCCGCCGACACACGCGAAGATGGACGTCACCCACGCCGAGGGGTCGGTGGGCACGCCTCCTGCCATGGCCGTGAGAGCACCGCACCCCGCCGAGACGGCGATGGCCGTCCAGCGGGCGACGCCGCCCGTCATGGCCTTAGTCTTGATGGCCTGCACGATGTACGGCACCACGAGCACCGTGGCGACGGTGAGGCTGGCCTGAATCTCAGTCATTTGATTGCTCCTATCTGCTTGTCTCCTTGTTGTACATGAGGTCGACGCGGTCGTAGATGTGGTCGACCTTCTCGGCCATCCCCTGGCTGCGCGCCTGGCTGTGGACCAGATCGGCGTGCAACACGTCATTTGACGCGACGACCGACTCCATGAGGGTCTTCATCCCCTCAATCAAGGTGTTACTGCGCTCCATCTGCGCCGCGATGCGCCCCTCCATCTGCGAGCGTTCCCGGTCTCGCTGCGCGCGCTCGTCCACCTCGGCCTGCTTACGCTCCTCGCGCTTGAGGTCGAGCTCGCCCTTCCGTTGGTTTTGTCGCTTGTACTCGTCCAAAAATTGCCTACCAAAATAAGCGGCGATGAGCACTAGCGCCGCGCCACCGAGCCATCCCGGCCCATAGGGCACGAACAGCTTTAGTACCTCCATCCGGCCTCCCTTCCGTTCTGCAGTGTGGCTGGGCCAACTCCCCGCCACACTGCAGGTTCGGACCCCCGTAACGCCGGTCTACACCGCCGCCATCGTGCCGACGCACACGGCCAGCGGGCCCTGCGACAGGATCACGGCGCGGTCGGTGATGACGCACCCCGTGCAGGAGCGCACCATCGGGACCGTCACCACCGCGCCGTGCAGCATCACGTCGAGCGCCGTGTCGTGGACGCCCACGACCGTGCCGAACTCCATCGTCAGCCGCTTGCCGCCCGACGGCATCGCCGCCGCCAGCCGCGCCGCCGCGCCCTTGATCTCGACCGCCGAATCGCTCATCGCTCGTACCTCCTCGCCGTGTGCTTTATGACGCAGCCGGCGTCGAGCGTCAGCGTCTGCTTCTGGATTGCCAGCTTGCCGACAACCCCGCCGGTCCTGTAGTTCATCGCCACCGCCATGCACGGCTCGACGGGCTTGTAGACGCTCCTGAACTCGTCTGTGCGCGTCACGGCGCGCTCGGTGGCGAGCAGCTCCGCCGCCTTGCGGTCCGCCGCCGCCTGCATGGCGTCCTGGGGCCAAGGCGTGGCGTTGCCTCCCTCCTCGACCTTGTCGGCGACGAAGATGGCCTCGCCGCCGTCGATGTAGCAGTAGCCCCAGCTGACCTTGCTGTGGTTCTCCGTGGCGTGGTAGGTGTAGCTGACCTTCTGCCACTCGCCAGTCATGGTGAACCCCTTGGTCACCGGGCCAAGCGCCCTCTCCTGATCCCAGAAAGACTGTATGATGCCCGTCGCGCCCTTGGTGCCCTTGACCCACACACTCTGCGTGTAGTCCGTATCCTTCTTGACGCTCGGCCCCTCGTCCTGGCAGAAGCCGACGCGCCCGCCACTCGAGACGACCTTGATGCCGAAAAGCACGCCCACCTGCGGCGAGTCGGAGACGTAGACGGTCTGGATGCTGCCGTGCGAATCGCTCTGTCTGAAGCTCTTATCCAACTTCTTGCCGGTGCCGATGAGGGCGTTGGCGGCGCCCTCGACAAGGTTGGCGTCCTCGGTATCCACGCCCGGCAGGCTGTCGTAGCTGTAGCTCTTGACGATTCGACGACCGACCGAGACGGTCGAGAGGTCTGAATCGGGCGAGTTGTCCACCGCCGTGCCTCGCACCGATGCGTCCTGCGTGCTGAAGTCCACGTGCACGACGTTGCAGACCTCGGCGCGGTTAGTCGATTCGGTCATGTCCGACATGAAGCGCGCATCCCTGCCCTCGGTGAACTCCGCCGAGATGGGCATGTCGGCAGGCTCGACGTAGCGCCTGTAGATCACGTTGCCCATCCGGTCGGTTGCCGGCGAGCGGAACCCGGCCGCCTTGAGGAGCAGGTCCACCGCGTCCAGCTTGTTCTTAGCGTCGTTGTCCCTGCCCACGCCGAAAACCAAGGTGCTGCCCAGAAGGAGGCTGCTAGGGTCGGCGTAGACGGTAAGGCCGACCGATTCGGCTATCTTGACGGCCTCATCAACCAGATTGCTGCCCGCAACAATCACGTACGGCCCGTCGAAGTCGTCGTCTTTGAGCCGCTTCAGGAGGCCGTAGGCGTTGATCTGGCCCTCGCGGTAGGCGCCGTCGATGTTCACCGAGTCCACCTGCGGCATGAATGTTCCGAGGCACTCGCGCCTCTTACTGCCGTCCGTGAAGGTGGCGTTGAGGTACACACGCAGAAAGTCGTTGCCAACGTCGAACTTGTCGGCGAAGTCCAGGGATGCAGTCTCGTAGAGCGCCGTGTTTGCGTTGCGCTCGATGGAGCCGCCGTTCTCGATGTCGCGAACGAAGTCGAGTTCGAGCCCCGTCTCACGTGATACGCGCACGAAGTCGTAGGAGGCGTCGAACGGCCTTATCCAGCTATCAGCCATTGGCGGGCTCCTCCCACGTCTCCCACGTCGGGTCGCACGAAGCCACCCACGCACCGTCGGAACGTTTCACGCTGCAGCTGAGGCGGGCGCGGAATCGCTCGCCGTAGAGATCGCGCACCCAGAAGCGCCCCGCCATGTTCATGACCTCGAGGAATGACTTGTAGTCCTCCTCGTCGAGCAGCAGAAAGTCCATGCTGTCCTTGACGTCCCGTTCGTTGATGCCGTACGAGACGGGCAGCCCTTCCCCGCCGTCGGCGAAGTGCAGCATCTTGTATCCGTGCGTCACCTTACGGCTCGAGCCCTTCTTGAGATAGTGCCCGAGCCATGACCTCTCAGCGCCGGCTCCCCAGTTGAGAGCCACCGCGCGGCTCGCCACGGTCGTTTTGACCCTCGTCGCTGTGCTCACGCCTGTCGCGGCGTAGGCAACCGCGACGTACTCGAACTCGCTGTTGAGCGGAGGCAGCGGGTCGCTCGCGCCCTCGCCTGCCGCAAGGTGCGAGCCGAGCTGCAGGGTCGAGCCGTCAGGCAGGACGCGCGACACGGTGAAGTGGGACGTCTCGGGCGTGTCGTCACTGTCGGCCTTGCCTGGGAATACCGACAGCTGGCATCCCAACCTCTCGTCGACGAAGATGTTGAGCGACGGTTTGGCTGGCGGTGCCCAGTCGGTCCGGAAAGTTCTCGAGACGGTGACCGATAGCGACGAGCCGGCCGTGACCGTGAGCATGACCCTGTACGGCGTGAAGTTGACGAAGGCGTGCTGTGCGTAGCCGAGGCCAAAGGAGCGCGCGTCCTTGTCCACAGTCCCGCTCCACAGGAGGTTGCCCCTGATGTCGCACAAAGACAGGTACTGTCGGCTGACGCCCGTCTCGTCGGCCACCTTCCACGTGAAGGCATGCGGCACCGCGCGCAGGGTCGCCCCGTCCGCAGCCGGGTCGGTGAAGAATGCCTGGGGCGCATCCGCCACGGTATATGCCGCCGCGCTCGACCATGCGCCCCAGTCCTCGTCGAGGCCCTTGGTGCGCACGCGCACGGAGTAGAGGCCCTTGGTGCCGGTCGGCAGCTTCAGGCTCGTACCCGGGCCATCGACCGTCGTGGTGGTGGGACCCGTCGGCGTCGTGACCTGCACCTCGGCTGAGGTCTGCGCCGAGCCGTCCGGATGGTTGGGCACCCATTCGAGTGTCGCGGTCGAACCTGTGGCGTAAGCCGCCCTGACGCCCCTGATGAACGGTGCGAGCGGCGGGCATATTGTCGTGACCTCGTTTGACTCGGTCCACGGTCCCTTGAGGCCGCTCTTGACCGCGCGGGCGCGGTAGCGCACCGTACCCGCCGGTGCCTCCTCGTCCTCCCATGAGGCGTCCACGTCCGCATCGACCCACGTCTTTCTACCGTCGGTCGTGAGCTGGAACTCCCAGCTGTCGACGAAGGCCGGTGCGTCGTGCCCCTTGAGCACGACCTTCGCCGCCTCCGCCTTGACGGCCTCGAGCATGCCGAGCGCCGTCGGCGTGGTGTAGATCGCCGGCGCGCTCACGCCGTAGTCCGACGTGCCGCCGGGGCCCGTCGCCTTGGCAGAGAAGATATACATGCAGCCCGGCTCGAGGCCGTTGTAGGTGTGGCTCGTGGTATCCCAACTGACGGTGCCGACGTCGGTGAACTTCCCCGGGCCGTTCTTCACCACGCCGACGGTCACGGTCGACCAGGGGTAGTCGCCGTTCATGCCCGTGTAGTCGACGTCCCAGCTGACCTTCGCGCTGGTGTCGCTCAGGCGCTCCGCCCTGATGTTCTTCGGCGGGTGAGGCGTGTGGTAGGCGCGGCACGGCACCGTGACGGTGTTGGAGGCGTTCGAGGTTCCGTTGCCGAAGCTGCCCGTGACGTTGATCTGGCCCGTGAAGGTGTGGTTGTAGGCGCCGCCGTTGCCGCGCGCGAGCACGACGTCGCGCGAAGTGCACTGGACCCATACCCAGCCGGAATTGTTCGTCGAGTAGACCGAGCCGTTCCACGAGCCGCCCGCCGACGAGCTGCCGTTCGCGTAGCAGTCGATGGCGTAGCGCGTGCCGTAGCCGTGCGTGACGCGGTAGGTCACCGTGGTATCGGTACGCCCGACCTCAGCAACGTCCACGTACGCGCACCAGCAGTACTTGCGATAGCCGCTTCCGCCTTGAACCCAGTTTCCCTGCGCCATCCTACGCGACCCCCATCGCCATGCTCTGCTCCACCGCCGCGACGAAGCTCCTGAAGGCGGAGGCCACGCGCCCGTCGACGCCCAGCAGGTCGCTGTCGAGGTAGAGGTTGTAAACGTTGCCGCCGCCCGCGATGCCCGCGGCTCCGCTGGCGGTCGCCCCGTATGCTCCGCCGCCGGTAACGCTCACACCGAACACGGCGGCCTTCTCGACGTTGCGCACCGCCGACCTCATGGACTTCACCGGCTCGTCCGCAGTGTCGTCGATGCCGAGGGCCGCGCCCTCCATGACGTAGCCGAAAATCTTGCGGAACACGCGCGAGGGCGAGTGGATGCCGAGCAGGTTCTTGGCCGCGTCGATGGCGCCGCCGACCACGCCGGTGATCTTGCTCACGACCACGCCCGCCGCGCCGCTGATTCCGTTTGCGATTCCCTGCACGATTTGCGAGCCGATGGATGCCATGCGGCCTTGGATGGAGGACAGGGCGCCCATGATGGAGCTGCCGATGCTCGAGGCCGCCGAGGTCACGAAGCCGACCGCGCCGCGGATGGCGGAGCCCAGGCTGCTGATTCCGTTGCGGCCGATGCTCGCCAGGGTGGACGGCAGGTTCTGGATTGCGCCGCGGATAGCGGACACGATATTGGTGCCGCACGAGCGCACGAAGCCGGCCATGTTCGCGATTCCGTTGCCCAAGAACGTGATGGCGTTGCGGCCGAGGCTAAGCCAGTCGAGCGCCGACCACGCCGAGACGAAGGCCGAGAAGATGGCCGGGATGTTGGCGATGAGCGTCGGTATCGCCTGCACGATGCCAAGCGCCAGCGTCACGATTGCCTGGATGCCGGCACCGAGCAGTATCGGCGCGTTGTCGTTGATCGCGCTGGCGAGGTTCTGCACGATAACCGGGGCCTGCTCGATGAGCGTCGGCAGGCTGCCGGCGATACCCTGCGCCAAGCCGACGATGAGGTTCGCCGCGCCCTCTGCCAGAACGCCCGCGTTCTCGGCTATGGACTCGGAGAGGCCGGTGAGAATCTGCAGGCCGCTCTCCGTGATGGAGGGCAGGTTCTCGGACAGGTAGCCGCCGAGCGACGTCATGAGCGACGCCGCCGTCTCGGAGAGGAACGACAGCCCCATCTCGATCCCCTCGGCGAGCCTGGGAACGACCTCGCCGCCCACGTCGGCGAAGCCCTCGGCGATGCCGGGCAGCGATGAGGTGATGTTCTCCTGCAGCGTGGAAAGGTCGCCCTCGAGCAGCGTCAGGCCGTAGACCATGGCGAGGTGCAAAGACTCGAGCGGGTTGTCACCAGCCGACCAGATCTCGCCAAGGCCCTTGAAGCGCTCGCCGATCTCGTCCACGCCGTCAGACACGGCGGAGAGGATGTCGCCCATGGGCCCGGGCACGGCCTCAGCCGCGCTGTCGAGCGCCTGCGTGAAGATGCTGACGAACGCCTGGCCGAGCACGGGACCGACCGACGTGACAAGGCTCGGCAGCTGCGACAACGCCGTGCCGACGATGGTCGCAACGCGCGGGACGACGTTCGAGGCCGCCGTCTCGACCGACTGCAACAGCTCCTCGGTGAGCTTGCCCATGTCGGCGTCGTCCTTGCCCAGCTCCGTCACCCAGTTCTCCCAGGCGGCCTTGGCCATGTTGCAGGAGCCCTCGATGGTCGTCGCGGCCTCGCGCGAGGTCGTGCCGGCGATCTGCATCTGCTCCTGCATCGTGTGGATGGCGAGCACGATGTTGTCGAAGGACAGGCTCGACTCATCCACGGCGGAGTTGACGGCGTGCGCATCCTTGACGAGGCGCTGCATCTCCTCCTTGGTGCCGCCGTAGCCGAGCTTCAAGTTATCCAACATCGTGTAGTTTTGTTTCGCGAAGCCCTGGTAGGCGTTCTGGAGGTCCTCCATCGCCGTGCCGAAGGTATTCGCGTTGTCGCTCATGTCGACCATTGCCGTGTTGGCGTACTCGGCGGCCTTGACCGTGTCGCCGCCCAGCGACTTGACGAGCGAGGCAGAGAAGCCCGTCACCTGCTCCATGTACCGGTTGGCGCTCAGGCCGGCCGTTATGTAGGCGCGGTCGGCGTTGGCCAGCACCGTCGTCTGGGCCTGCTCGAGCTGCTCCCACTTACCGGAGCACTGCTCGACGGTCTGGCCAGTCATGGCGGCGTAGTCCTCGAGGGACTTGCCCATGTTGCCGAATATCTTCTGGATGCCGCCGACGTTCTGCTCGTATGCGGCGTATGCGCTCATGCTCATGCCCGTGACGGCAGCGACGCCAGCCCCCACGGCGGCGACGCCCACGCCTACCGCCTTGGCAACGGTCGCTCCGGCCTTGCCGAGCGTGCCCACGACCTTCGAGGCCACGCCCTCGGCCTTGCCGCTGGCCTCGTCCTTGAGGCCGACCTTAATCATCAGGTCGAGAAGGTTCACCTAGACCACCTTCAATCCCATCCGCTCGATGATGTCTGCGGCGATCTCGTCGCCGCCGCGCGTGTCATCCGCCTCGGACCCATCGCCCGCATCGCCGTTGACGATGCTCAGGAAGGGTTCCTTGAGCCACTTCCCCTGCGCCATGAGGCGCACCGACTCGCTCAGGTACACACGGAACGCCTCCCGCTCGTCCCGCTCGCGCCACCGCGCGACCATGTACCTACAGAAAGGGCGAGCACGCCGTGGCCCGACGTACTCGCCCAGACAGAGCCATATGTGAGATGGGTCCTCGGCGGCTATCCAAAAAAAGGAGCCAAAATGTCCTTGATGCCGTCGATGCCGTCGATGGCATCCTTGATGTCGTTCACCCACTTCTTGACGGTGAAGTCGGCCTTGTACTCCTCGAGCGTCTGGCCGTCGAGTGCGGCGAGCAGCTTGTAGCTGATCTCGCCGCACTGGCGCAGCACGTCGGGCAGAAGACCCGCCGCCATGTCCACGGCGAGGCCGTTGACCTCGGCGGTGGCGGCTGCTTTCGCGGCCTCGGGGTCGCCCTTCGCCTTGGCCTTGGCCTTGGCCTTGGCGGAGTCGGAGCGGAACTTGGCGTAGGAGGCCTTTGCCTTTGCGCCGAGTTCGCCGTTCATGACGTCCTCCGCCACGTCCGCCAACAGGCACATGGCGTTCTGGAACTCGTCGGCGTTAAGGTTGTCCAGCTTCATGGTTAGGCTCCAATCTCCTGTTTGATATACAGCTCGTAGGGCACGATCTCAGGGTTCTTGATTGAGTAGTGGCCCGTGAACTCGAACGCGAACTGGCCCTTAGCCTTGTTCTGCGTCGTGATTTGCAGACCGCCCGTGTTGAGCGCGTTGATGAGGCGGATGGCGATATAGCCGTTGCCGTTCTCGCCCGAGTAATCGCCGATGAGCCAGATATCGGCGAAGTCCTCCTCCGAGAGCGCGGAGCGCGGGACGATCTTCCCCTCGGTCTCGTCGGCTGCGGCTGCGAGCTTCTTGCCGAGCGCGGTGTTCAGCGACACGAAGGTGCCGCTCAGCTTGGCCTCGATGCTGTCGATGCGCTTGAGCTCCATCGTGTTGGCGGGGCAGTTGTCGATGTCCTCGCCGTAGTCGATGAAGCTGGGCGTGGCGGCGAAGCTGGTTCCGCCGCTCGTCGCGCCCATCAGCTCGGACTCCGCGACCTCTGCGGTCTTGGGGTTGAAATTCGTGGCGAGCAGGCCCGCGTTGATGACGATCTCCTTGAACGTGTTCTCGGGGATGCGCGTGAACTTAGACATATGACCTCCTAGTAGCTGGTCATGTACTCAATGGTCAGGTTGATGATTCGGCGCTTCACGGCGTTGTCCTCGTCGGCCATGGCGTTGCAGAACGGCTCGCCCTGCATCACCCACATGCCGCCGCCGTCGCACGGCAGCAGCACGCCCGACAGCCCCAGCGCCCGGGCGACCTCCTCGGCCTTGGAGTTGGGCGCGGCCTCGGACGATGTACGGAACCAGAGGTTCACCTCGGAGTTGCACTGCGTGCCGAATGCCGCGGTCGGCAGGTCGTAGGTGATGTAGGGCATCTTCGCCTCGCCCGGCACCGCCGAGTCGCGGTACACGGGAAGGCCGAAGCCCTCGAGCCAAGCCTGCAGCGCTGCCGCCTTAGTCGCCATCCGGCACCCCCCACTCCTCCGCGCTGCACTGGCCGAAGCCGAACGACGCGCAGCACGGCGCGGCGCCGTCGTCCGCGTTCGACGTGCAGCGGAATACCTGCCCGTCGAACGCACGCTGGAAGAGGTCGCCGTAGCGCAGCGGCTCGGCGGTCGTCACGGTGTAGACGTTCCTCACGCCGTCGTGCTCCGCGATGCGCGAGGCCGTGGAGCTGTCGCGCACGATCGCCGCCGTGAAGCCGTCGCCGACGGTGAGGACGGTCTTGAAGCCGCCCTCGCCGTCAGGCTCGGTCTTTGCGACGAGCCTCGTGCACGCTACCGCCATGCGCTCGTACAGGCGGCTCACAGCTTTCTCCAAGGGTCGAGACGCGCCTTGAACTGCTGCCGCCACGTGATGGGCGAGCCGTCGCCGCCGACGCGCGTGTAGCTGTAGCCGCCGAAGCTCTCGGATGCATACGGGCTGTCCAGCTCCTTGGCGTGCTCTGTCTGCCACGCCGCGATCTCGTCAGCGAGGTCGACCACGGCCTGCGGGATGGCGAGCGCCCAGACGGTGCCGACGAACTCCTCGTCCGTGAGTCCGTCGTAGGGCCACGCATGCAGCCCGTCGTTGAACGTCGAGCCCGTGATGCGGACGTACTGGCCCTCCTTGAGGCCGAGGGCCGCGGGCGGCACGAGGCGGCCGTCCTCGATACGGACGCGCCCCGTGCGCTTGTCGGCGACGAACCAGTTGCGCAACGACAGAAGCACCTGCTCGAGCATCTCTGCGCCTATCGCTTATCGGTGATGACTGCGGCGAGCTCGGGGCTGAGGGTCTTGACGCCGCAAAGCATGTCGATGGAGACGGTGTCGGTCTTGGTCTTCTGGTCGTAGCCCTGCACGACGCGCAGGCCGAAGCCGTCGTAGGAGGTGGAGTACGCCTTGGGGGCGCCAAGCGGCATCTCGAGCTGACGGGTCACGAGCGCGAAGGCGTTCTTGTGGAAAGCGATGGACGGCGTGTAGTTGGCCGTCTCCGCCGTGGTCTTCTGCACGTTCTGGTCGCAGTAGAAGTCGAGGCCGTACTTGCGGCCAAGCGATGCCTCCTTGAGGGCGGTGCCGTTGTCGCCGACGGCGGACGCGTTGGTGAACGCCTCGGTGTTGAGCAGGTCGGCCTCGGCCTGGGAGCCGTAGACGAAGCGGCGCTCCGTGGAGGGCGCCTTGGCGTCCACGAGGAACTTGCGGGCGGCGATGATGTCCGCCACGGCGATGGCGCCCTTGGCGTGGTCGACGCGGTTCGTGACGTCCTTCTCGAGCGCGAGCAGGTAGCCGTCGATCTTGTCGGCGAAGGCCTGCATCGCCGGGACGAGGAACTGCGCGGAGAAGTCGACGATGCCCATCGTCAGCTCCTTGGACGTGACGGCGAACGTCACGTCGAGCAGCTTGTCCATCTTGACGGGGACCTTGCCCTCCGTGGCGTCCTGCACCTCGACCTCGGTGGTGAACTCCTTGGCCTCGAAGGTGGCGGGCTTGCGGACGGTGATGGTGTCGCCCACGCCCGCGACGAACTCGGAGGAGTAGTCGCGGTGGACGAGGTTGGCCATGACGGCGTTGGTGCGCAGAACGTCCAGCGCCTCGTTGGCGATGATGTTGGGTGTAAGGATGGTGTTCGACATAGATACCCCTTAGCCTCTCTGCTCCGCCTTGTACTTCATGTACTCGGCGGTGCTCATTTCGTTGATGTCCTTGCCGCCCTCGCCCTTGGGGGCGTGGGCCACGTCGGCACCCTTGACGGTCGTGGTTGCGATGAAGTCGGCCCAGTCGGCCTTGATGCCCTCGGTGAGCTTGTCCGCGTCCTCGATAGCGCCGTCCTTGACGGTCACGTTCTCGAGGTCGGAGACCTTGAGAACGGTCTCGATGCGCTTGGGGTCGACGCCCGCCGACTCGAGCAGCTGTCGGTACAGGCCGCGCTTCTCGGCTGCTGCCTTTTCCCCAGCGACCTCGGCCTTGTAGTCGTCGAGTTCCTTGCACTTGGCCTTGTACTTTTCCTCGTACTCGCCCGCGCCTTCGCCCTTGGCCTTGAGTGCGTCCAGCTCCTTCTTGTAGCCGTCCGCCTTGCCAGCGGCCTCCTTGAACTCGTCGCGCTGCGCCTTGAGCGCGTTCACGCTCTCGGCATGCTCGTCGATGATCTGGTCGATCTTCTCGTCCTCGATGCCCATTGCCTTGAGCATCTTTCGCGTAAGTGCCAACAGAATCTCCCTTGCTTCGGAATGGGCGGGTTCCCACCTGTTGCCTCGGCGGGGCCCGCGCCGCAATACCTCGCGGCAAGGGTGAGTATCCAAACGGAGTAACGCGGCCCTATGCGCCGCCCCTCAGGTGCTTCTCGAGAATCGCCCGGTACGTGTCGCCGTGGCCAGTCGCCGCCTTGCGCAGGAAGTGTTTGCCCTTCATGCGGGAGGTCCCCTCCTCGACGTACGGCGCATACTCGACGTTGGTACCGATGAAGCAGTCGTAGCCTTTGAGGAGGTGCGTGACGGAGTTGCGCAACCTGCCCGTGTCGACCGGGCACGTCGCCTTGGCGTAGCCCTCCGCGACGAGGCCTATCTCCTCCAGGCCCGTCTTGTAGGCGCGCAGGAGGGCCTTCTCGACCTGCTCGATGTTGTTCTGCCGTATCTCAATGCACTCGGCGGTATCCAGCTTCGCGGCGTTTACGATCTCCTCGGTGATGAGGGTGCCGTGCCGGCCGTGGTCGCCGACGCCGCCGACGAGTCCGTAAGCCATCAGTCGGGCACCTCGCAGCCGTAGCCAACGCGCCCGTCGACGTCCGCCTCGATGGCCTCGATGGCTTGCACCGGAACGCCCTCGCACCCGAGCGTGCAGCCGTCGTCGGGCTCGACCTCGTCGCCGCGCTGCGTGCAGATGTAGGTATCCGGGAACGTGAAGCCGAAGCCCAGCTTTACGGCGCAGTCGCCGCAGTTCGCACAAGTGAATAGCTCTTTCATGCCTGCCCCAATCTCTCTGCGGGCAGTGTCACGGCACGGTCACGCGGCATGAAAAAAGCCCCGCCGTGGCGGGGCCCGCTGTGATCTATTGGATTTTTACCTCGTGGGCCTTTTCCATCTCAAGCTCGATAGCAGACGGGCTCTCGCCTCTGAGGAAAAATGGAATCGGGAAGAAGTCAATCTTCCCCGTTTCCTTGTCGATGGCATACGGAGTGTCGCCCGGGGCCATCTTTCCATCGAAACCGAAACCGACGAACCAATGGTATTTGCCCTCGTATGCGCACACCGGGCCGTATCCGTCTACGGCCTCCTCTTCCAGAATCGGCTTTATGGCCTCTTCCAATGTGAGCATGTCAACCTCTTGTCGTCAGGCACTCGTCGATAAGATCGCCAAACTCGGCGTCGTCAACTCGCGCGAACTCCGTCTCCTCGGCCTTGATTATACCAAAATACCAGCTCACGTCCTCATCGCCGCTCTGTGGGTCTATGAACTTGATAGCGTTTCCCGTCTTTTCCGCAACGAAAACGTGTCGTCCGCTCTTGCCGCAAAGCGCGTGGTCCCAGGAAACGGAGACCTCGGCCCTCGCGTCCCCGTTTACCGCAAGGAGGAATGACGTTATTTCTTTCTCCGGCTTATCGCCACCACGTTTCCAAGTGGCCCCCGGAAACACCTTTTTGTACGACTCGGCGCGCGCGAAGGGGTCATATGCCGATATTTTCCCCCACTTGTTCATCTTAACCGGCTTCGCAACGACGTCGAGCCCGCGCCGTCTCGCCTCATACGCCGGAACGCACCTTTGGCAGTTGTACGAGTACCTGCCGTCTTTGTCCTTCTTTGTCTTAAAGTTCGGGTTGACCTTGGCAAGGTCGGAGCCTGCGGAATGCTCGCCCTTGATCTCCTTGAAAACGCGCCGACCGTTGACAATGGGCGTCGAACCGGGCGCAAGCGCCGTGTCCAACACCTTCTGCTGGTCGCCGGCACTCATCTTGCGGAACGAGCCGGACGGTATGCCGTAGTCCTCGAGCTGCCGCGAAAGCCGCTTTCGCGCCTCGGTCTTGGACACGCCTGCCGCATCCAGCTTGCGTTTGGTTCCTGGCATTTCCATAAACTCGGAGATGGTGCGGTTCGCGGGCTTGGTGCCGTTTACGGCGGGCTTGCCCGCCTTCCATTCCTCGTAGGTCATGCCCTCGGGCAGGCGGCTGAAACGCTCGCCGTCGAGCACGTCGAGTCCGTCACAGCACGCCACCAGCGTGCAGCGGCAGTTGCACGTCTCGGCATACGGCGCCTCCGGGTCGCCGGGATAGCGGCACCCGTTGCTGAACTTCTCGCCGACCTCGACCTTCTCGCGGTCAATCTTCCTGTGGCTCGAGCGCGTGCGCAGGTCGAGCGTCGCCACCCATTCCTGCTGCACCTTGATACCGAGCCCCTTGGCCCTCTTGTAGCTGTCGACGCGCCCGGCGTTCTCCGCCGCAGTCGTCGAGGTGCGCGCCAGACGCACCGCCGCCGCGCGGTTCGCCCCCGTCACGTCCTGCATGCGCTTGGCTATCTTTGGTATCGACTCGCCGAGCAGCACGCCCTGCGTGATCTGGTTGGCGATGAGCCGGCGGTTCCACGCCACGTCCTTGACGACGTTGACGGACGGCTTGGGCAGGCAGCTGTCGTGGTCGGTGAGCAGCCTCTGCACGGTCGACGCGTCCTGCAGTGCGTAGGCCGTGTCAACGCCCACTGCGCTCTCGACCTGCCACGTGCCGTAGTTGTAGTTCTCGGCGTAGACCTCGGGCAGCCTGCCTTCGATGGCGGCGGCAGCGACGACGTTCGCATGCGTCATGGCCTCGGCGCACTGCTTGAGGACGATTCGGTAGCGCCTGCCCGCCGCTATCTTCCCGCTTCGCCAAGACCTGTATTGCGCCTTGGTGATCTCGCCGGCCTCAAGCCGCTCGCGCATCTTCTCGTCGTCGGCCTCGAACTGCGCCAGATAGCGCTTGAGGTTGGCGTAGGCCGTCTTGCTCGCCTCGCCGTACACTCCCGCCACCTCGCGCTCGAACGCCCGAATCTCGGCGTCTGAGAACTCGTGAGCGCTATCCTTCGCCATGCGCCGCCTCCAATCGTCGGCACGAATGGTCGCCCGCGCATAACGGAAAAGGGCCCCGACCGAAGCCGGGGCCCTTCCCTACTCGCCGTCTGCCTCTAGCATCTGGCGTACCTCGTCGCGCCAGCGCTCGGGAACGCTCTCGAGCGTGCGCTTGCCGCTTTTCACGGCGCGGTAGTAGATCTTCGCCAAGTTACTCACCTCCAACGATGTCGCCGAGCTCGAGAAGGGCCGCTTGCGAGTCGGCGACCTGCTGCTGGAGCGATGCGATCTGCTCCTCCATGCTCATGCCGTCCGCCTCGTGTGCCGTCCAGACGGTGTCAAAGTCGGCCTTTGCGCCCTCGACCGTCAGCTCGCCAGTCGGGTCGGTGAAGTGCAGCTCCTCATAGGTGAACACCTTCACCTTGACGGAACCGCCCTCGCCGCCCCGCTCCTCGCGCTCGCCCTCGGAGATGCCGCGGCGCAGCCAGACGTCGGCTCCCGCGATCTCGACCGTCTCGGGCCTCTCGCCCGTTCGCTCCGACTTCACAACCATATTTTTCCTCCTAACCCACGGCCCTCGCCGCGTTGAATATGCACCGCTTACTGTTCATCTGGTGCTCCATGACGGCCGTTTTCAGCCAGCCCCAGTAAGAGCACACGCGCCTCGCCAAGCGCTCGGTGCGCCTGCGCCTGTAGCGCGCGAACGCGCGTCGCAGTCGTTTCCAGAGCCTCTTTCGCAAGTCGACCCGTCGCCCGCGAGCGCACCAGATGCGATAGCCCGCGAAATCGATGGGCTCGGCGCCGTTGCGCCTCACCTTCCACGGTTTCAGCGACAATCCTAGCCGCCCCAAAACGCGCGCGGCGATGGCAGCGGCCTTCCTGAGCGAGCGCTTTGAGTTGCCGAGAAAATAGCCGTCGTCGGCGTACCACACCTGGCATCCCGCGAGCCTCACGCGCTTGCCGCGCCGCTCCTTCGCCGCCTCCTCGACCGCGTGGTACGCGAACGAGATCACGAACGCCGCCAACCGAAGCGACAGGTAGCTGCCGAGGATAAGGACGCCGTTCATCGTCGACAGCAGCGAATGGAGCAGGTAGAGGACCTGGCTGTTCTTGACGTAGCGCGCCACCAGACCCTCCACCACCGCTGTCTGCATCGAGCCGTAGCAGTTGCGGATGTCGACGTGTACGTGGTAGGCGAAGCGGTGAACCTCACGCCTGAGCTTGCGCATCCCCAGCGCCGCGCCCTTGCCCTTGACGCCGCTCGACACCTGCCAGAAGCCGACCTTGGCGGCAAGGAGCGGCTCGAGTGCCCCAACGCACAGGTAGTTGCACACCTGCCGCTTGATGCTCTCGACGCTTATCTCGCGCAGCTTGCCGTTGTTCGGGTCGTGCTTCAGGTAGGTTCGAATCGGCTCGAACGTAAGCGTCTCGGTCGAGAGCTCTAGCCAGATTCGGTCGACGAACGCCGTCTCGGCGCCGTATTCGTCGGCGACGCGCCAGCCGTTCTCCTTGCCTGAGTCGCTTTTCTTCCATCGGTGCAGGGCCTCGACGACGCTCTTGCGCGTGAACTCGAGGCCCTTGCAGTAGGTTTTCATAGATCAAAGCTCTTTCTGTCTGTCATACGAGCGTTCGCCTTGCGGCTACCAGCCCGTGAGCCTTGCGGACAAATTTCACTCAAAGGAGTCAGGCTGAGCCGCGTCCCGCCAGAAAGCGGCGGGCGCGGTAGACACGGTGCGAGTAGAGATTTATAGACAGATTGCCGGGAGACGAAGTTCCAAGTGGCCCTACCGGACCTGTTCCTCGAGTTCGCGTAACGAAGACCGGCATTCGAGCCGTTCCTCAGGTTGCCGAGGAACTGAACCAGAAACCAGCGCCGCCCTCACCGTGAATCCCTGTTTGGGGTTAGGAGGGGGCCAGCCCCCTCTCAGGGCTACGCCCTGATTCACCCCCGGCTACGGCCCGTAGCAGAAAGCCGGGAGACGAAGTACCAAGCGGCCCAACCGGACCCGTACCTCGAGTACGCGTAACGAAGACCGGCAAGCGAGCCGAGCCACAGGCTGCCGAGGAACAGAACCAGACGGATTGTGCCTTTGACCTTACCGCCAGATGTGTCGAAGTAGAAGTAGTCGCCGACACCAGTCGTCGCCGAGCCGCCGAGCCCCTTTCCCAAGATAAGGCCGTTGACGAACTGAATGTCGAGCATGTAGCCATCTGCCGTCGGCATACACGCCGCCGTCGGGCTCACCCCGTCCGCCACGGCATTCTTCTTCTCATTGCGAGTGTCGGGGTTGACCGCGATGCCGAAGCCCGTGCCGTCGGAGACGAAGAGCGTATCGCCCATGAACTCCCACAGGCCCAGCCCCGTCTCGACGCCGCCGATCTTGAACGGATGCTTGCCGTCCTTCGCCACCTGGCCGTCGCCCACGAGGGCATCGGTGTTGCCCGTGTTCCACGGCGCACTCTGGAGCCATGTGTTCACGGTCGTGTCGAACGCCTTGGCGACGTCCATGAGAAGCGCCACGTTGCCGTCTGCGAGCGTCTCCTTGCCGCCGACGACCGCGCCGTCGAACACGTCGTATGCGGCTGCGGCGCCTCGGTCTGGGCACGTGGTGCCCGTGTCGGTGCCGTACATCATCGACGCGCCCACGGGAATCTTCGCCGCCTGCTCGGCGGTGACGACCACGCGCGTGACGCCCGTCTCGGCGAGCGCGGGGTGGATCTGGATGTTGAAGTCCGTGCAACCCGGGAAGTCCACCTGGGAGGACTTGCAGAGCGTCTTGGTCAACTGGTGGAAGTTGATATACCACTGGTCATAGACGCTCATGCCCGAGTAGCCCGTGGTCGCGGTCTTGCAAAGGTCGACGAGCGAGTCGTGCGACGTCGTGCGGTTGGCGGCCTTCGCGCCCGAGACGGAGCGCGGGCGCCCGTCGGCGTCGATGCTCATGGGATACGTCGGCGTCAGCATGTACGGTCGCAGCGTGCCGTCCGGCAGCAATGCCTTGGGGTTCGGCTGCGAGCCGCTGAATCGGCTGTCGGACCACGAGACGAGCAGGTTGCCGTTCGTCAGCACCTCGACCGCCTGCCAAACGACCGGCGCGATCTCGTAGACGTTGTTGCCGTGTCCGTTGTCCACGCGCGAGAATCCGTAGTCGACGCCGTCGATGGCCTCGACCCACGGCACGCCGTCGACGTCGGCACCGGCGTTGGCGGACACGTGGAACCACGGTCCGCCCTCGGTGTCGAACGGGTCGACAGCCGCGCTCGTCGCCGTCGCGGGCACGAACTCGGTGGAGGCCACGCGCTTCGCGGCAGCGCTCATGGGCTGGATGTCGGTGGGGCTGCCCGCCGGGATGAGGAACGTGTACACCAGCCCCGTCTTGTGCTTGTCGACCATCGCGGCGACGCTCTCGTTGGAGTAGCGGCCCGTCGAGGCGTCGCGCTCGAGCGACTTCTGGTCGCCCAGATTCTTTACCGCGCCGACAAGCGCCCACACCGCCTTGTCCGATGCCAGCGGGTCCGCGTACTCGAACCCCTCGGTTGCCTGCTCGGTTGCCTGCGTATCGGCCATTTAGGCACCTACCTTTCGCATCTGGCAAATCTTGCCGTTTACCTTCTTGAGTCCCAGCGCCGTCACGGCAGCCGCCGAGTCGATAATCGACTGGTAGTTCAGGGCTGCCGTCTTGGCGTCCTTGAGCGCCGCCTGCGCGTCGGCGAGGGCTTTGGTCGAATCCTGCTCGCGCTTCTGCTCGGCGGTCTTGCGTCCGGCCTCAGCCTTCTTGCGCTCCGTCTCGTTCCGCCCGCGCTCGGTCTCTTTCTCCTTGCGCCCCGCCTCGGCGTCGGCGCGGTCCTTCTCCGCCGTTTCGACAGAAGCCTTGAGCTGCTTGAACTCGTTGTTGACCTTGTTCACGCCAGCCGCCGCGTCCGTCGCGGGCTTCTTGAGCTCCGCGATCTGCTCGGCGGTGAGGTCGCTGTATCTCAGCGCGTCGCCCTTCGGCACGCCGACGACCAGCACGTTGCCCTCCATCGCCGCCGTTGCCTCCGAGCCCGAGGCAAGAGTCGTGGCGCGTGCCCCCTTGACCTCGGCGGCGACAGCCTTGTCGCGTGCGGCCTCCGCCGCCTTCTGCGCGGCCTTGGCCTCGTCTCGCGCCGTCTCCGCATCCTTGATGGTGCGCTGGTCGCTCGGCTCGTAGATATACTCGGCGGGCTTGGCTCGCCTCTTTACGTCCCAGAGCGCCTCGATACGCGTGCGACCGCCGTATGCCTCGTCCGTGATGTAGGCCCATGCGTACACGCGCCCAGCCGCCTGGAGCAGCTCGTCGGGAATCTTCGCCTTGCCGTTAGCCACCGCAACCGTGTAGCACGTCCCCGTGGTCGACTTGGCGAAATGCACCTGCTCGCAGCCGACAACCTCGACCTCTCGCCCGGTGTCCCACTGCCACAGCTCGCCGTCAAGCACCTGCAATGCCGCCATCACTCATCACCTTCCTCATCCTCGTCGCCCTCCTGGGCACCCTTCGCGTTCGCCGCCAGGGCGGGCGGCAGCGCTGCCATGCGCTCCTCCTGCTCCCGCTGCTTGCGCTCCAAAATCTTCGCCCTCTCGTCGGGCGTGATGTTCGGCAGCTTTCGCAGGATCGTCTCCTCGTCCAGCCACTCGGCCTCCAAGCACACGGTCTCGACCTGCTCCTTGGTGTTGCTGATGCGAGTGCGCGTGAACACGGGCGTGTCCTCGATGCCCTGGAGGGCGAGGATGTCCATGATACCCTCGCGGATGTGGCGCTCAAACTCGGCGGCCTCCTCGTCCATCGGCTGGTATGCCGCGTCGATATGGTCGTTGGTCGCACCCGCCGCGATGGTGTGGACGTCCAGCGCGCCGAAGTCCTCGTAGATGTCGGCCTTGATCTGCGCCAGCGTCTCCTTGCGGCCCTCGACGGGCACCTCCTGCGTGTACGGCGTCACGGACTGCCCCTGCTCGGCGTCGACCTCGGCCACGTGCGTCAGCTTGAGCTTCGCCCTCCACAGGTCGAGGTCCCTGTCGTCCATGCCGCCGGCTCCGTTGATGAGCCAGTAGATCTGCGCGCAGTCGCGCGTGTCGTTCACCAGTCCGCTCTTGATCAGGTCGTAGGCGTCGATGCTCTCGCGCATGCCGACAAGCGTGCTCTGGTGCGCGTCGCTGCCCCAGACCGCCACGATTGGCAGACGGGAGTAGTTCTCCGCATCGACGGCCAGCTTCATCCCGTCCGCCGGTATCTCCTGATACGTGACCTTGTAGGCGCGCTTGGCCTCGGCCACCTCGAAGTCGAAGCCGCTGCCGCCCGACACCATCTCCGTGTAGCCGTCCTGCTCGTAGAGGGTCGCATGCCACGGGTGGTCGGAGTCGAGCCGCCAGAACCTCACGCCGGCGTATAGCGCCCCCGAGTACTCGTCCCACACCGGACAGAACTCATCGGCGGTGAACACGTCGATGTGGTCGAGGTTCCAAAACGGGAATGACACACCGTGGATGAGCGCCTTGAGCCCCATCTCCATGACGTCGTCGTCGAAGCGGTCGCCAAGCCCCTCCTTGGTCGTGTCCTTGCCGCCCGCCGAGACGTCCACGAAGCTCACGCCCTTACCGAGCGAGTACGTGCAGCGCTGAACGTTTAGGCGCTTGAACAGGTTACTCGCCAGCCTTAGCTTCGAGGCCGTGAAGTCCTCGGCCTCGGCACCGGAGCACGAGTAGATCTTCTGCACGAAACGGTTGATCGTGACGTTGTGCTGGCGGTAGTACTCGTTCGCGGTGACGGCGTTGCGGTACATCTCGCTCGACATGTGCCGCTCGATGGCATCTGCCGCGAATGCCGTCGCCGACGCCGCCGCCTTGAGGTCGCCATCGGTCACCAAAGGACCTTTAGACAAAGCCGCTACCTCCCTTCAAAAAATGGGTTTACCTGCCGTTTCGCAGGCTTGTACATGCGCAGTGTTGCCACGCCGTAACGGAGCGCGTCGCAGCTGTGGTCCTCGACCTTGACGGGCCTGTCGCCGTCCGCCTTGGCGTCCCAGCAGTAGCCGCCGAGCTCGCCTATCAGCCCTGCGCAGGCGTCGGAGATGCGCACCGTGCCGTTGCCCAGGCACACCCCCGTCTCTCGTATGCCGTCCGCGACGTCGTTGCGCCCCTTCTTGGTCTTGAACCCGGCCTGCCGCATCGCGGCGATGAAGCTCGTGGCGCTCGGGTCGATGATGAACGTGGGCGGCTTGCCCAACCCGCGCACGAAGTCGGCCATGTCGGCCACGTAGTCGGCGTCCGTCTTCTGGTGCCCCGTGTCGCGGCCCGAGTAGCGGTACTCGTCCACCGCGTGCCACACCTTGCCGTCAAATGCCCACAGAAGCGCCGCGAAGGCGTTCTGCGTTCCGTAGTCGCAAGACACCGCGTACTTGGCGGCGCTGCCCGTATATCGACTCTCGAGGGCACCCTCCCACTCGGGGTAGACCAGGCCCTCGGCCAGCGTCCACTTGCCCAAGATGTAGCGGTCGTAGTACACGCCGCTGCCGTAGTCCTTGATGAGGGCTTCGATGACATCCGGTGCCAGCGCACCGTCCCAGATCGTGTAGTCCTGCCTGTAGATGTCGCTGTCGCCGTCGAGGAACCGCTTGAACCAGTGGTTCGGGCTGTCGGGGTTGCAGGTGCCGTCGAAGTGGCTGTGCTCGCAGCGCAGGCGGCTCTTGAGCATCTGGAACACGTCTTCGCTCCACGTGGCGACCTCGTCGCCGTAGACCCACTCGAACGTGGCGCCCTGAATCTTGGATACGCTTGTCTTCTTATCCGCCCCGAGGCAGTAGACCTTGCGCCCGAAAATCTGAGCCGTGTTGTCCCGCCCGATCTGGCTGACGACGTCTTCGCTGTAGAGTGAGCGCATCGGCTCGAGGATGTTGCGCTCGAGCGTCGAGCGGGTGTTCCCGATCATCACCGCCAGCCCCTCGCCCCTCATGGCGAGAAGCCTCTGCGGTATGGTCACGGCTATGTCGACGTAGCTCTTGCCCGAGCCCGTCGCCCCGCACTTCACGTTGTAGCGGTGCGTGCAGTTGGCGAGGTACTCGCGCTGCATCCTCGTGAGCGGCATCGGCTACTCGTCCCCGCCGATTGAGGACGGCACGGACAGCACCAGCTCCTTGGCGGCCTTGAGCACCGCCGTGTCGGTGGTATCCATGATGCGCTGCGCCTTGGCGTACTCCTGCGGGTACTTGCGCTCCAAAAGCCACGCCGCCGCCTGCCAGCTGTCGCCGCTCGCGTCCATGATGCGGCCCACGAGCGTCGCCTTGCGCTCGACCTCGGCCTTTTTTAGAACGTGACACAGTTGACGCTGATTGTCTGTTCTGGGGTGGTTGATCCAGCGGCTGTATGTCTCACGTGCGACCCCGAGATACGCGGCGATGTCCCTGTCGGTCATTCCGGCACGGCACAGGCGGACGGCATCCTCGATGCCCTCCTTGGTCAGTTTTTCACGCCCTTTTCCCGCCACAAAATCACATTTCCGCTGGTAAATAGCCATGTGGAAACGCGAACGTTCCCACCTTTTTACGCACGTGGACAAGCGTGTGCGTTTGCCCACGAGCGTAAAAAGGGGGTAACGTTTAAAGAAAAGGCCCCGGTTTCCCGGGGCCTTTCGGCTACTCGACCTTGGTCGACTTGATTCTGATCACCTCGGCCAGCCTCTCAAACGTCTCCGTCTAGCTTCTGCCGTCTGTGCGCGGCCTGTCGTATGCGGTTGCTCTCCGCCTCTTCCTCGAGCCGCCTCTTCCGCTCCGCCAGATAGCACCCCTTGCACAGCCTCCACTTCTTCGCCTGCGCCGACGTGTCGAACACGGGCCGCGCGTCGCACACGATGCACAGCCCATCCGTTCCGGTCGAGAAGCGCCCGTACCGCTGCCGCGCGTGCCTCACGGCGCTCGGCGTCACCCTCAGCTCCGCCGCGATCTCCGCCGCCGTCCGCTCCGGGTACGCCTGCATCCGCCTTATCATCTCGTCCGTCCACAGGACGTAAGAGGAGCGCCCCTTCCGGAGCGCCCACTCGTCCCTCAACGGATGTGTTGACTTTGTAGATGGGCCTTTTGGCCCATCTCCCATCTTCCAAGTACCCCTCAAAGGGTCCCCCAAACGCTCTGAGGGGAGGGCGCCGCTCGGGTGCCCTCCCCAGTCCGTCAGTACGGTATGCCGAGCCGCCTGAAGATGTGGCGGCAGGCCTCTATCCGCAGGCCGGTCCTCGCCGAAACCTGCGCCGGCGTGAGGTTGCGCTTGAGCGCCAGCTCCTCGGCGCGCTCGCGCATCATCCTCTCCCAGACGCCTCGCCTATAGCTCACCGGTCGCCATCACCTGCACCTCCCATCGCGCTTGAGCATCTCGACGTTGCGGCGCGAGCGCATGAGCGCGCGGGTCCTGGCGCGTTGCCATTTCGGGTCGAGCCCCTTGCAGAGTGCCCTCACCTCATGCGCCGCGCCTCGCAACACGGGTGTGAGTGAACTGTTGAAACCCGCCGCTACGTTAGCCATGATGGCAGCAGCGGCCTTCGCGGCTGGGCCGTCGGGCCTCAACAGCTCGACGGATGGCGACAGTATCGGCTTCATTTCATAGTTAGGCATTCGTCAAATCCTCCCCGCACCACGGGCAATACCGTGGGATCGTCTCGAACTCGGTCCAGCTCGTGATGTACGTGTCGTCATGCTCGTAATGCACGACGCCGAAGACGAGGTCGCACCTAGGGCAATGGACGGCGTCGACTGGGTCGACGTCCTCTATCGCGACCATCTCACCGATGTCTACCAACTTGCGTGGCTTCCACTTTTGGTGTGACGGACGCGCCCCGCATGTCGGGCAGTCGCATGGCCTCGCGAACTTAATTCTGCGTCCCATCGAGGACCACCCTCCCGCACCCCGGGCAATAGTTCCACGTGCCGCTCACGCGGTAGTGCTCCTCGTCCTCGACCTTGCAGCCGCAGACCGAGCACAGGAAGCCGTTGTCGCATGAGTCCTGGACGCTCCCGTCGTAGACGTTCTTGCACTCGCCGCGGCCTATCAGGTCGGCGAGCGCGTCGAGTGCCTCGTGCACCGTGGTATCCACATCGTCTAGGCCGAAAGCCATGTGGATGCTATCGGTGAGGCGGCGGTCCGACATGCGGATGTCCGGCATCATGCAACGCCAAGCCTCGGCCTGATCGCGCAATTTCTCGGCTATCTTGCGGCGCTCTTCATCGGTAATCATTCGTCCACCTCCACAATGAGGTCGCGCGGGTCGATGCCCATCTCTCCGGCAATGGAGAACAGCTTGTTTAGCGAAATGCTCTTACGATTGTTCAGCAGCTGGCTGAAATATGAAGCCGAGATGCCGAGCGTCTTGGCGAAATCGCCTTGCGTGAGATCGTGGTCAATCAGATAGCGCTGGATGGCCTTCCTGTTGAGCACGTAGTCAGTTGTCGCCCTCATAGCTCACCCTTCCGTTCCAAAAGCTCGCGGCGGCCTCCATCGCCGCACGCGAGTCCTCGTACCCGTAGACCATCGGGCCCTCGGCACCGCATCGGTAGCACCGGGCTGCGTAGAGTGTTACGCCTGAGCTCGACACGCGCTCGCTCCTAATCGTGGTACCCTGCCTGCCGCAGAATGGGCAGGGCTTCAGCTCGATTTCGTCCATCAGTCCTCCTTGGATATGGCCAGCGCCACGTACTTCTGGGCGAGGCCCTCGAAGTCGTCGAGGATGTAGTCGATTCGGTAGGTCGCCCCGTTGAGCGGATGCCTTGCCGCCGCCCCGACGGCGTAGCCTTCGTTCGTGACGACGTCGAATACGATCTTGTCGCCGACCTTGAAGTTGCGGTCATTCTTGCGGACCTCAAACGTCTTGGTGCCGTTCATGATTGCGTCGGCGTATTTGATAAGGACCTTGAGTCGGTGTGTCGTCATTTGACCTCACCCCTCAGCATGCGGATGCGGGTGAGAATGTCGCGCATGGCAACCCTTTCGCAGGTTCCGCCTTTGTCGGCGATGCACGATGAGCAGTCGCACGCGCTCATGCCAAAATAGGCGCAGGCTTCGTAATTAAGCGCGTCCGCGCCCCTGTCCAAGTCCTCTTCCAACTTCTCCCAGCTGTCGGGCGGGGTGGAGTAAAGCTCGTTCGGTCGCATCGAGACGCAGCAGAGATTCTCTACTTTGCCGACAAGGCACGAGAGGGACACCTTGGTGATATGGCGATAGTCAGTCAGCCTGATACCGACCACCCTGTGCTCGGTTCCGCGTCCGTCGTAATACGAGCCGCCAAACTCGATCTCCTCGCCGTCGGCGGTCTTGATGTCGATATTCATCACTCAACCTCCTCGTAGTCGCGGCACTCGCCGCACTCGTCCTCGCAGTACAGCAGGTTCCCCATGAGCCACGCCACGGCCCACTTCGCCAGGCGCCAGAACCCTTCCTTGCGGTCAGGCGCCTCCGCGTCGTAGGCGCGCTCGAACCCGAGGTGGCAGTAGCCGTAGTCGACGTGGATGTCGCTGCCGCAGAAATGCCTGCAGTTCCCGCACATCCTAGGCTCGCAGGCCCCGCCGTAGCAGCGTTCTATCGTGGCGTCGGTCACCCCCATCGGGTAGCCGCCGACCCTCGAGTCACTCATCGCAGTCCGCCCATTACAGTCTGAAGTGGGCCACCGATAAATTTCGATGGCGAGCATTCGGCGCATTGCCTACGATACGGGCAAGCCCCGAGGGGCCGCCGATCGGGCGCCTCCGGATGGCCGTCTGCCCCTGCCCCGTAGAGGGCCCGGGGGGTGTTGCCACCGGGGGCGCTCGCCGCTCCGGACGACTGATAGGAAACTGCCGGGCGCAAGCGCCACGGCCAGGTAATGTGGGTGTCGCAGGGAGGGGTTCCGATCGGCCTACCGATTGGAGGATAACACCGTGGCACCACCTAGAATGCCGGAAGCCGTCATCGGGCTCGATGTCGGGAAATTGTCCCATTGGGCATGCGTCGCGACCCGGGACGGCGAGATACTGCTGAGCGCCCCCGTCGCGAACAGGGAGGGCGATCTGGACTCGCTGTTCGGCCGCTTCCCCGACGCGCTCGTGGTCGTCGACCAGTCGCGCAACATAGGCGCCCTCGCGCTCGCCCGCGCCAAGGCGGCCGGGATGTCGGCGGCGTACCTGCCGGGACTCGCGGCACACGGGGCCGCCAGGCTCTTCGCCGGCGACGCCAAGACCGACGAGCGGGACGCAATGGTCATCGCGAAGACGGCGCTGGGCATCCCCGACGCACTCCTGCCGGTCGGGGATCCGGGCCCGACGGTCGCGGCGGCGAGGGCGCTGGCCGCCCAGAGAAACTTCCTGACCTGCGAAAACACCAGGAGCAAGAACCGGCTGCGCAGCATCCTGCTGGAATCGTGCCCCGCCTTCGAGGCGTTGGTCGACCTGTCCGACGGTCCCCAGCTGAGGCTCATGGCATCCCTCGGCGGGGCCTGGTCGGTGGCCGACGCCGGGCCCCGCAGGGCGGCGGCGCTCACGCGCGGGGCGGCGCGCGGCAAGATCGAGGCCCTCGTCCGCTCGACGGCCTCCTCGACAAGGCCGGACGCGGCGGCCATCGCCGCCGAGGACCGGGCGGTGAGGCTGCTCGCGCGCAGGATCTCCGAGAACTCGGCGGAGATCGATGTGATCACGGCGGAGATATCCGCCCTCCTCGAGGGCGACGATACCTACCGATGCCTCCTGACGGTGCCGGGGATCGGCCCCAAAACCGCTTCCGAGCTCGCGATCTCCATAGATATCGAAGACTTCCCAAGCCACGACAGGCTCGCGTCGTACTGCGGCCTGGCGCCGCGCAACCGCCAGTCGGGGACCTCGATCTCCTCGGTGACGGCATCGCGCCAAGGCAACAAGAGGCTGAAGAACCTGCTCATATTCTCGTGCAACTGCCTTACCCGGACAGAGGGAAGATGGGGCGATTACTACGCTAGGTGCCGAGAGCGGGGCATGCCGCACGGCAAGGCGCTCAAGGCGCTGGCACGAAAGAGGCTGAAGGTCATCTACGCGATCATGCGGGACAGGGTGCCCTACGCCGCCTAGTCGAAGCGCTCCGAACAGATTGGAGCCCATCGGCCGAAAGGCCTGGCGTTAGCATGTCGCGATTCAATCTCGAAAACAGCATTGCCCAGTTGACAAAACTATAGGAACACCCCCTACGCTCTCGTCGAGCAGGTCGATGGCATCCCCGACGGTCGCCTCGATGCTCGTCAGCTGGCGGCGCAGGTTCTGCACGAGGTTCGCGTCGGCGACCTCCGCCCTTCCCGCCTCGTAGGCGCGCTCGATCATGTCGGTCACCGCGACCTGCATCGCCGTGTCGTTGTAGCCGCGCCTGACGCGGTACTTCCCCAGATAGGCGTGCGCCCTGTCCTGCGGCCTGCACTCGCGGTCGAAATGGAACACCTCGACCGCGTCTGCCTTGATCTGATCCAAAGTCTCCATCACAGACGTCCCCTCTCTCGGTTCCTCTCGTTGCAGCGCTCGATTGCCGCGTCCACGTCCTCCTGCGTGAACCCCTCGGCATCGAGCAGGTTGACGACCGCCTGGACCACGTCCATGCACTCGTCGATAAGGCTCTCGCGGTACACCCTGCGCGCCGTCATGATCGGGCTGTACCGCATGTCGTCGCAGTCCTGCCACGCGCCGAACACCTCGGCCGCCTCCTCGAGCGGCTTGAGCGCCTGCACCTTGGGTTCGTCCGGCTTGTCGAACGCCCCGAACTCGAACCTGTATCCGTCGCGCATCAGATGCGCCTCCCTTCCGCCAGCGCCGCGCGCATGGCGTTGACCTCTCGGCCCGACTCACTCCTCGTTCCGAGGTACACGTCCACGGGCCGCTTGCTCGCGTCCCTTCGCGCCACGTTCTCGCACCACCCGCAGCAGTACCTCTGGTTCCTGTACGCCGTGCGGAACCGCCTGCCGCACTGCCCGCACACGAGCACGTAGCCCCCGCGCCTGTCCAGCGACTCAGCCCTCATGTCGCGCCTCCCAGTAGTTGCACCTCGCGAGCCCCTGCGTGGTGTGCACGAAGTCGGGGCAGCGCATGCACGTGTACCGTTTGCGGCCCTCGCCAGACGCCGTCATGACCGCCTCGCTCACGGCGCAGAACCCGCACGTCTCGCAGCGGGCGCTGCGCGGCCCGTCGTCGTAGATGCTCACAGACCCCTTCGGTCTGCCCATGTTCTCGTTTCTCTCGGCGTCCAAGCTCATGACGCTCTCCTCTCGCATGCGGCCCTCGCATCAAGCAGACGCCGCGCGTCCCGGTACGCCTTGAGCGCCACCGGGTCGGCGGTCGTCCCCCTCGGGGCCTTCACCCTCGCCGGGTCGATGCCCGGGTGTTCCTCGCGCCACCTGCGCTCGAGCTCCGCCCTCGTCTGCTCGGGCGTCCTCGTCGGCTTGAACGTGGCGGCCTCGACCTCCGAGGCGGTGGGCTTGCCCCTCGCCCGGTCGTCGGCGTCGATGCGCTTCTGGCGCCTGGACCAGTCGAGCGCGAGGGCGCCCCAGTTGCTCACCGGCTGGCCGTTGCCCTTGACCCAGCCCTGAGACTCGAAGTAGGCCCAGAAGGCGTCCGGGTCGCCGCTCAGGCAGTTGGCGCCGAAGTAACCGCGGGCCTCATCGAGGGTCGGCGGCTCGAACTCGGGCGGCGCGGCGGGGGCATCGCCCCCATCACAGGACAGCTCAGCACAATCCAGTTCAGGACAGGACAGGACAGGACAGGTTAGGTTAGGGTTTTCACTTTCGGAAACCTGCGTTTCGGGTTTGTCGGAAACTGGTTTCCCGTTTGAAAAACCTAGGTTTTCACTTTCGGAAACCTGCGTTTCGGGTTTGTCGGAAACTGGTTTCTTGCGCGGGCGTCCGCCCTTGCCGCCCCTGCCGCGCGCATCCTTGGAGTTGTCGATGGCGTTCTTCATCGCCTTGAAAACGCGGCGGAGGTGCTTCGGAAGGTCGGCCTCGACGCCGTGCAGCCCGTACATCATGATCGCGTCGGCGAGCATCGCGCGGTCGCGCAGGTCCTCGGGGTCGCTCGCGTCGAAGTCGTCGTAGACCTCGGCGAAGCTGTCGAACACGGTGAAGGCCATCAGAACCACCCCCATAGAAGCGAAGAGAAGAACAGGAAACCCGCGGAGAAGGAGGCGGCGAACAGGGCCGCCTCCCAGTGGTCGCGGATGATCTCGGGTACGTGCCTCATCAGAACGGCACGTCCTCGTCGTAGAACTCAGACTGCGGGACCGCGGCGTAGGCCTGCTGGGCGCTCCACTGCGGCGCGGCCTGCGCCTGTGGCTGCACGGGCACCGTGTTCGCGAGGCTCTGCTGCGGCTGGGCCTGCGTCTGCCCCTCACGGCGCACCATGACCTCGATCTCGTCGACGATAACCTCGAGCTTCGAGCGCTTCTGGCCGTCGCGCTCCCATGAGCTGTAGCGCAGCTTGCCCTCGATGGCGACCTTCATGCCCTTGGCGAGGAATCGCCCCACGGCCTCGGCGCGGTTGCCGAACATGGTGCAGTCGACGAAGTTGGGGTAGTCCTCCCATTCGCCGGTCTGCGCGTTGCGTCGGCGGTCGTTGACCGCGACGCCGAAGGACAGGACCTGCGTCCCGCCCGCCGTGGCGCGCAGCTCAGGGTCGCGGGTGAGGTTGCCGCTGATGTTCACTCGATTGATGCTCACTGCCCGTCCTCCTTTGTGGTCATGCAGCCCTTGATGGCATCGACGAGGCGCGGCCCCTGCATGTAGCCCAGGCTGCTCACGCGGCGGCCGTCGCGGACATGGCACGCCTCGACGATCTTCTGCGCCGTGACCGGGCCGATGCCCGGGAACGAGCGGGCGAACTCCTCGACCCTGAGCCTCGCCGCGATGGGCGCCTCGATGGCCGTCTCCGGCGGGATGTTCCCCGCCTTGCACGCCGCCTTGAACGCGGCGCGCTCGCGGCGCGTGTGGATGGCCTTCGCCATCGCCTCCCTGCGCTGCTCCGGCGTTCGGGTCGGCGGAAGGTTCTTCTCCTCCATGTCCTACATCCTCTCTACGTGTCCGTGGATGCCGTTGTCGACCATGACGGCCCTCACGCGACGCAGCTCGTCTGCCGTGGCGCACTCGATGACCACGCGGTAGCCCCTCTGCGGTGCTGGGGCCGCATCCTCGGCCACATCCGGCTCGGGGCGCGACGGCACCACCCGCACGCACCTCGGCACGCCCAAGGGCGGCTCAGGCTCGGGCTGCTCGTCGGGCAGAGGCTCGGGGTCGGGCTCCGGTGCGGGCGCCGTCGCCTGTTCGTAGGTCGACACGAGCGCGGCGGCCTTGGCGACCTCCTCGCGGTGCGCGGCGACCGCCGCCGCCACCTCGCCCGAGTCCGCCGGCAGCGTCCTCGTCCACCACGCCACGGCCCACGCCTTCTCGGACTCGTCCGCGTAGTCCAGCCCGTTGACGAACTTGAACTGGTGCAGCAGCTCGCCCACGCGGCGCTCGATGATGTTTTTGGCCTTGACCTCGCCGAAGCTCGCGTTGAGCCACCTGTCGTCGGCGATGCGCTCGTAGGGCACCAGCGGACCCATCTCGCCCGCGAGGTCGTAGTAGTGGCCCTTGAGCGCGGTGAGGCGGCGTTTCCTGCACTCGCCGTCGTATCGGTCGATCTCGGCCTTGTACTCATCGGATAGCTTGTCGATGGGCGCCGTTATCTCGCCGATGGTCTTGTCGAACGTCTTGAGCAGGTCGCTGTACTTCTTCTTCGCGGCCTTGCGCTGCGCCTCGATGGGCTTCTTAACGTCGTTGACCACCGCGCGGTACTTCTTCGCCGCCTTGAAGTCCTCGTCCTTCTCGATGTGCTTGACGTCCACGTAGTCCGCCAGCTTCTCGTCCACGTTCTTCTTGAGCTTCGCCAGCTTGTCCTCGAGTGTGTCGTCGATGGCGAGCGACGCCACCAGCGTGTCGAAGTCCTCATCGAGCGGCACGGCCTCGACCGCCAAAACCTCGTCTGCCATTAGAAGCCTCCCAGAAGGTCGTCGTCGGTCGCGTGCTCGGCGGGCGCGGGCTCATAGACGGGCACGGGCTCCGGCTCGGGTGCGGCGGGCTCGGAATGCGCCGAGCGGGCCGCGATCTCCTCCTCCATCCACGAGGCCGCGCGGCGCGCCTGCATGAGCGTCATGTCGTGCATGTTGCCCGACGAGCAGCCCACGGCGGCGCAGATGGCCGCCATGGCCCCGGCGCTGTCGAGCGCGGTCGCCGCCATGAACGGCTTGAACAGGTCGCGCACGGGCTGCAGGTCGGCCACGGGCTCGACGCTCTCGGCCTCGACGGTCTGAGAGCCTGCGCGCATGTCGCGCTCGACCTTCTGGTCCATCTCCTCGCCCGTGTACATCCCGCCGAACTCGCCGGGGTAGGCCAGACGCCACGCGCCGGCCTTGGCGCACTTCTCGATCATGACGCCCGGCATCTTCGCCCAGTTGCTCTTGCCGGTGCTGTAGTCGGTGAGCGCCAACTCAACGTAGGCCGGCTCCTTGCCGTCCTTGAACTGGACCTCGGCCCAGCCGCCGAGCAGCTGCTCGCCCACCTGCTTGTAGACGGCGCTGCCGCGCTTCTTGACGATCTGCCCCTCGCGCATCACCACGACGCCGCTCTTGATGCCGCCGTAGCTCTCCTGGCGGTTGGCACGGCGGTTGAACACCTGATAGCTAGTGATGATGCTCGCCGGGGCGTCCCTGTACTTCACCAGGTAGACCTCCTTGGTGAAGGGGTTCAGGTGCTGGCGGTTGCAAAGCTCCACGCACAGCGCCAGCTCGCTGTCGGTCGCGTTGGGGCACAGGCGCTCGCGGATGTCCTGCGAGGTGAACTTGACGGGCATGCCAGCATCGTCCTTGAACTCGATGACCTCGTTACTCATCGACGCTCACCTCGCATCCGTAGATCTTGGAGATCGTGGCGATGGCGCCGTTCTCGGCGTAGACGTCATCGCACTCCTTGCCGTACGCGATGATGACGGCCAAGAAGTCGCGGTCGAACTCGATGGACTCCTCGTCCATCAGTATGGGCGCGACCGCCATGCCGTAGGCGACGCCGCGGAGCACCGCGGGGTCGACGTCGCGCTCGAGCGCCTCGGCGTTGAGCTCCGTGTTGATGAGGACGTTGCCCACGGCCTGCCTCATGAGCTCCTTGAGTGCCTTTCGCTTCATTTCATGTCTCCGTTTCTACTTTTTCTCTTCGGCTGGGTCTGCCCAGCCGCGATATACCTGTATGTCCATGTGCGGTTCGATGCCGCGCCGACGGGGCCACTTGACCACGTGGACCTCGGCCACCTGGCTGTCGTCGCCCCAGACCACCCCGTTCATCCCGTCCATCACCAGCTTTGCGATGTTGTCCGCGTCCGGCTTGAACGTGTTCGGCTCCGACACGGTACGCTTCGGCCTCGATTTGGGCAGCGGCTCGTACACGTCAATGCGCACCGCGACAGGTACCCTGAACGGGAACAGCAGCCCCTCGAGCTCCGGGTACGCCTCCCGCATGGCATCGAGTGCCGCGTCGCGGATGGCGGCCTCGTTGCGGATGGTCTCGTCGGGCGTGTACATCCGGGCGTGCCTGCGGTCGAGCCTATGGCGCTGCTTGCCCGCCACGAACGGGACGGTGAACGCGAATCGCCTGCCGATCACAGTACCGACCCCATCCCGAGCGCCACGCGGATGCCGTCCGCCGCGAGCAGCATCGCCCGCAGGACGTACGGCATGAGCGCGTACACCGCGAACAGGAGCGCGATGTACGCAGCGCACCTAAGCAGCCTCGATGCCATGCGTTCCCTCCTCGATCCACTGCTCCACCCATTCCGGGCGCACCATGCGCCCCACCTTGCGCCCCTCGGGCAGCTGCGAGCGCAGGCGGCCCGCCTTGCACTCGATGCGCAGCGTGTCGTATGGCACCCCCGTCACCCTCGACGCCTCGCGCAGCGTGTACATCAGCTTGTGGCGGATGCCTAGCTCGTCGGCCATCTGCTGGAACGTTTTGGCTCTGCTAGAATCCATGAGTGACCTCCTTTCAGGTCTGGAGCCGTCCCCGCTTTCCACACCGGGCGGCTCTTTTTTGTTGCTTGCTTTCGGGGCCTCGCCCCCGGCACGGCACCGGTAGGGAACGTCCCCGCGGATGGTTATTGGAGAGCCGCGGGGCAACGGTGCCGCCCCGGGGATGGGGCCCGCGGGTATTGCCTGAGCGGCAATACCCGCGTTAACGCGTTACACACGCGTTAGGCTTCGGGCCATGATTCGTAGACAGCAGACATATCGCCCGAAGCACGTCCGACCAGCGGGCCCCCTACTCGTGCGGCTCGTCGACTGGGTCGAGCGGCACCCTCGCATCAGCGCCGCGATCGTCCTCGCCGGGTTCATCAACGACGCCTGTGACCTGCTTGGTCGCGTCGTTGATCTCGCGATGTTTCTCATGAAGCTCGCGGGTGTGCTCTAGCACGAACGCGACCGCGAGAACGTCGAGGAAGACCCGGACGGCCGCATGGATAAGGTTCAACATCGCCGCCGCCCCTACTTCGTGCCCACGATCGGCTGGGAGCCCTCGGGCACGACGACGAGGTTGCCGTCCTTTCCGATGCTCTTGAGCGCGTCGATGTAGTGCTGCTGGAGGACCTGGTCGTTGAGCGAGTTCGCGAGGACCGCGTTCGCGTCCGCCTCGCCCTGGGCCTCGATCTTCTTGGTCTCGGCCTCGACCTTGGCAGTCTCCTGCTCGTTCTGGGCCTTCTGCTTGGCGACCTCGGCGGCCTGCGCCTCGCTGTAGCTCTTGGTGATGTTCTTCGGGTAGCGGACGTCCTGCACGCTCACCTGCTCCACCGTGAGGCCAATGCCCTTCCACTTCTCGGTGAGGGCCTTCTGGACGGCCTTGGTGAACTGGGAGCGGTCGGTGAGCATCGTCACCGTGTCGAAGCCGCCCGAGACCTCGCGGGTGACGGCGCGGACGTCGTTGGAGATGTACTTCTCCACGAAGCTCTCCTGCGTGCCGTACTCGCTGTAGAGGCTGAGTGCGGCGTCGGGGTTCAGGGAGTAGTTGACTTGGATGTCGATGTTGGCGCTGGCGCCCGACTTGTCGTTAATGGAGACCTGCTTGCCCTCGTAGGAGCCGCCGTCCACCTCGTAGTCGGTGTCCCCGTAGAAGTTGATGAGGTTGTTGCGGACGTCGTAGGTCACGACGTCCTGCCAGGGGGCCTTGGCGTGGAAACCGGCCTCGGAGGTCGAGCCGGCGAGCGAGCCGCCGAGGTTGCGGATGACGCAGACCTCGCCGGTGTCCTGCGTGTAGAAGCAGGCGGTGGCGGCGATGATGGCGCCTACCAGGACGAGGGGCAGGGCGCACGCGGGCGAGAGGATGCGGGCCTCGTACTTGTTGCCCCAATGGTCCGCGGGCCCGGCGGCCCTCTCGCACTCGGCCTCGTTATACCGCTTGATGGCGACGGCGGCGGCCACGCCGCCGAGTCCCAGACCCGCTCCGATAATCAGTTGAATCATGTCTTTCTCCTTTTCCCGGCCTTCCAGCCGTTCAGATACATCTCCTCGGCACTCAGCACGGCCACCGGTAACGCCGCCCCGGCACCGAGCAGAAGCGTTATCCTCGAACGCATGGCGATACCCGCTACAACGACACCGAGAGAGAGGACGGATGCGATGAGCAACCCCTTCGAGAACGCATCGGAGCGCCTCAGCGCCCTGATAGAACGGGCGAGCGGCCTCCTAGAGGACATCGAGGACACCCCCTCGGCAACGCGGCGCGCCGTGGGCGCCGGGACCGTCGAGGCCGAGCCGCTCAGGCTCCTGCGAGAGGCGATAGAGCTGAACCGCGCCCAGCTGGAGGCCTTCCGCGAGTACTCCCGCAGGTACGACGACGAGCTCGCGGAACAGCGACGGAATGCCGCCGTGCAGGCGGAGCAGTCGAGGAAGGTGAACATCCTCAGCCTCGCTATCGCGGCGCTCTCGCTGGTCTTCGCGATCGCCGCCGTCCTCGCCCCCTACATCTGGCCGCAGCCCTAGCAGTTCGTCTCCCATGACGCCCTCCCCTACAGCTCGAAGTCGGAAAAGTCGCGGGCCTCGACGGGCTCGGCCTCGACCGTGATGGCCTCGGTGATGTTCCAGCCGCCCAGCTCGATGTCGACGTAGTTCTCGTTCATGGTTCTCTCCGTTTCGTTTTAGGGAACTTTAATTTCCCTTCATCGGCAAATAAAAATCACTGACCTTGCAGCCCAAGATGCTCGCCAGCTTCGTGGCGGTCGGGAGCTTCATCAGCGAGGGGTCCTTCTCATACGACCGGTAAGTCTGGACTGTAACCCCCAATTCCGCAGCTACCGCCTCCTGATTGAATCGAGAAGCCTTCTTTAGAAAAGGCTTCTGGCGTGCTTCTCGGATTGACTTAAGCTCTTGCATCTGACCTCCTTCCCTTTCGTTGAGACTATAGTACTTTCTTTTCCCTTTAAGCGCAATATCTTTTCTCTAGAAAGGGAAATCTTTTTTCTATAGCATAGAAAAATAAGGAGGTAGATGGTTATGGAGTTCTCTACCAGATTGAAGCGGATACGCTTAGATTCAGGCCTTACTCAGGCAGAACTTGCCGACAAGCTCGGAATAACAAACAGGGCTGTAGGTGCCTGGGAAAGCGGCAGATCAAAGCCGCGCCTCGACAAAATGAAGGAACTTGCAGTTCTGTTCGACACCACGGTTGCCGACCTCATGGGAGAGGACGCCGCCGAGGCCGCGATCAGCGGCACCTCGCGCATGGTCCCCCTGCTGGGCTTCGCCCACATGGGCGACTTCGAGGACGAGGGAAACCTCGCCGACGAGGTCGAGGTCCCCGCCTCCATCGCCGACGCGCACCCGCGCGGCTTCATGGTCCACGCGCAGGGAGGCTGCATGGACAACCGTTTCCCCCACGACGCCCTGCTGCTGGTCGACCCCGACATGGAGCCGCTCAACGGCCAGCCGGTGCTCGCCGAGACGGCCGACTACGGCGCCGTGGTGCGCAACTACACCCGGGGCCGCTCCACGGTCATGCTCACGGCTGACAGCCACAGCGGCGAGTACGACGACATCCTCGCCGGGCCGGGCGACGAGCCCGTGGTCTGCCGCGGCCGCGTCGTCTGGTACATGGGCGAGCGGGACGAGAGGTAACGGTATGGGGTTCTTCAAAGAGGCCCGCAACGCCTTCGTGACGGCGTGGCACGAGGAGTTCGACGGCAAGGACATGAAGAAGGAGTTCCGCGACGCCTTCATCGAGGGCTGGGAGAACGGGTGGAGCGGCGGCTCGGGGATATACGAGAACGGCCGCGAGGTCAGCAACGCCGAGATGGAGAGGCGGCGCCGGGCGCACGACGAGCAGGAGGCCGCATATATGCGCGAGCAGGTGGAGACGCGCAGGGCGCTCGCGGACGCCGGTGCCAACGTCGAGGCCATCGACGCGGCCCGCGTGCTGGCGGACGCCCGCGACATAGCCGACGGCCTGTGCCGCGCCCGCATCGGGGATGCCGCGAAGCCGTGCGAGCCGCTCATCGACTGGAGGCCGCTCACGAAGACCGGCAAGCTCCCGAAGTGCGTGGCCCGCGCCACCGCCGTCTGGGACCGGCCGAACGGAGACAGCGTGATAGTCCACATGGGCTACACGGCGGACGCGCGGCCCTACACGGCAGACGTCCACATATGGACGGCCGGCGAGCGCTACTCGTACAAGATCAGGACCGTCGACGGCGAGCTCGCCGTCGCGGGCGAGGGGCCGGCATAGCCTTTGAAAAACGGAAAAGCCACCCCGTTCAGGCTCAAATCGACCGCAAGGGGCGAGATTCCATGCATCTACATCTAGGGAGGTGATGCCCATGAAAGCAAAAAATCTCGGGACCGCAGGCTGATGCCGCGGTCCCGAGACTAAGGAGACGGCCCCTGCACTTTGGAACGTGAGACGGGGCCGGGGTCAGAACCGGGCGAAACGGAGAATAAGCCCGCGATCTGAACGGATCTGATTATATGACAAAGAAGCAGCGCCGCCGCGTCTGGGGTTCCGTGACCGAGATGAGGCGCGGCAAGAAGTACGTCCTGCGCTGGATGCAGAACACGCCGCAGGGCCGCAGGCGCAAGACCAAGACCGTGTACGGCACCTACCGCGAGGCGTGCGCGGAGCTCGACCGCATCCACGTCGAGCACGCCGACGACGCCCCCGTGCCCACCATAGCCAAGGCCTACGAGACGTGGCTCGTCCCCAAGATGGCCGCGCAGGTCGAGGCGGGGACGCTCGCCCCCAACACCCGCGACCTCGTGCTGCGCTCGTGGAAGAACTACGTCGGGCCCCGCTGGGGCGCAATGCCCGTCGACCAGCTGCGCGCCGTCGAGCTGCAGGACTGGCTGCTGACACTGCCCGCCGCCACAGCAGATACCGCCCTGCTCACCCTGCGCAAGGTCTACGCCTGCGTCTCGACCTTCATCCGCCTGCCGCTCGACCCGTTCGCCGCCAGCGTCAGGTACACCATGCCCACCCGCAAGACCCGCGAGCGCTCAAAGCGCGTCTACACCCTCGACGAGGCCCTGGGCGTCCTCGACGCACTGCGCGGCAACCCCCTGGAGCCCGCGTTCATCCTCGCGTGCTTCGGCTCCTGCCGCTCGGGCGAGTCGCTGGGCGTGCGCACCGAGGAGGTGCTGCGCTGGGAGCGTAGCGGCACCGTCCTCGCCTCCGCCGACATCTGCCGTCAGATGCAGCAGTCCGGCACCGAGCCGGTGGGCGCCCTCAAGACCGCCAAGTCCGCGCGCACCGTCGTGATCCTGCCGCAGGCCGCCGACCGCCTCGTCGAGATAGCGGCCGCCCGTGCCGCCGAGGGCCGCGAGTGGCTGTGCGACCGAGGCGACGGGCTGCCCATGAACCGGAGCATATGCAACAACCGCTGGCGGAAACTCTGCGCCGCCCGCGGCATCGAGCACATCCCGTGGTCGAACCTCCGCAACTCATGGCGTACGATAGCGGAGGTCGAGCTTCGCCTGCCGTGGGACCTCATAGAGATGCTGATGGGCCACGCCCTCCCCGGCGTATCGGGACGGCACTATATCCGCCCCACCGCCGAGCAGGTCGTCCGCGCCGCCTTCGACGCGCTTGGGATAAGTTAGGATATTCCCCCGCAAAGCCGCAGGTAGATGGCACGCCGTTAGTTGTGGCAGTATTAAGATTCGCAGCCCAAGCCACCGCAAAGGCGCCCGTCCCCTTTGCGGTGGCTTGGGGTCGCGCTACTCTCCGAGCATCTCTTGGAGCTTGGCTGCCACGGCGTGGCCCAGGCTCTCGTGGCTTTCGGGCATCATATGCAGATAGTCGATATCGCCCGGCTCGGCAAACTCCGCTGCATTCAAAAAGTCGCAGCCAAACTGCTCGGCTACGTGCGCGTAGTACTCACCAAAATGTTCCGAGGCTTCTACGGAATGCTCGTCAAAATCGGTCATATATACGTCGGCGATCTGCGGCTTAATCTTGATAGGCGCCATCAGCAGAATGCGCGGACAAGGCGCAGCGTCGGTCCACGGAAACGCGCGGACGGCGCGAATCAGCGCCATGGCGCCACGGGCGATATCGGAAGCTGTCACGTTAAAGACCGTCTTACAGTCGTTGGTGCCCAGCATGATCACAATGGCGTCCAGCGGCTTATGGGCCTCGAGCAGCATCGGAAGTGCGCGGATGCCGTTAAGATTGGTGTCCAGATGGCACATGTCGTCGCGTACCGTCGTGCGGCCGTTGAGGCCTTCTTCAATTACATGCCAGCCCTCGCCTAAGTCACGTTGGGCCACGCCGCACCAGCGCACATCCTGCGCATAGCGCACCGCGGTGCCGTCGCGCATGCCCGCCGGATCGTAACCATAGGTGTTGCTGTCGCCAAAGCATAGAACGTTTTTCATCGTAAGCCCCTCGCTCAGTAAAAAGCCGACGGAAGCAGCCTCTCCCGCCGGCTCGACCTATCTGTCAGCACGTACCGATTACAGGTACTTGCGCCAATCGTCCTCGTCCTCATCATCCTCGGTAGCAGCCTGGGTCTGCTCGGCGGCGCGAGCTGCCGCAGCGCGAGCGGCAACCTGGGCATAGGACTCCTCGTTGCGCTCGGGGAAGTTTGCCAGCACGTGCTCGAACTTGGCAAAATCCTCATCCCAGCGCGTAGAAGGCACGGCAAAGAAGACTTGCTTGACCTTAAAGTCGCCCGACGCGAGCTCCTTGCGGAAGAGCTCGGCCACGGCCTCTGCGTCAAAGCCGTTGTTGTCGCAGCCCCAAGCGCCCAGCACGAGCTTCTCGCGACCTAGCTCGTCGCAGATGGCAAGCACAAAGCGAATGCGGTCGCGCAGGGCGTCCAGCAGAGCATCGTCGCTCACGCGATACTCCTGGCGGGCGCGCTTAACGTTGGGCGCGGCGGCCACGATCACGTCGGCGTATGCATGCACGTGGTTGCGGTCGAAGCGCACCGCAGGCACCACCAGCGCACGGTTGCGGTAAAGCTCGCAGTTGATGTTGCGGCGACGGTTCTCGCCGTACCATTTGCGCTGCTTATCGAGAACGTTGTACAGATACGAATCGGCGCACAGCGTGGCCTCCTGGCCCAGATAGCCCTGGATGTAGCCACCGCCCGGGTTGGTGAACGAGGCAAAGGCGAGCACGGCCATGTCGCAGAACTGCGCATAGCCACGACCGTTGTCCAGGATGGCCTGCGTGGCGGAGGCATCGAGCACGGTGACCTCAGGCAGAACCGGAGCGGGCTCCTCAGCAGGCGCGGACTCAGCTTCGGCGATTTCCTCGGCAGGCTCAGGCGCTGCCTCGGTCTCGGGCGCCGTCTCGGTCTCGGCAGCCTCCGCGCCCTCGACGTCCTCGGCAACCTGTTCTTCGGCGGCCACAGCACTCTGAACCTTGGCCTTCATCGCCGCGACAAAACCGGCAGGCATACCATCGAACTCGCACACGCCGGCAAGCGAACGCTCGATATCCTTGGCGCACGCTTCGGACACAGTTGCCACGTGACGCTCGGCGGCCTTGGCACGGGCCTCGCGCTTGGGATTGGGCTGACCCGCTCGGTTGGACCTGCGGTTACGGTTCCTGTTGTCGACGTCTGCCATAAGTGGTCACCTTTCCTGTCGCTGCCGCTATCGGCTTTTCCCATCCATGATACCCCGCCGAGTACAAAAAAGACGGCCCCGAAGGACCGCCTTTCGCATCGATTTACACGCACGGCAAGCACCGCCGCAATTCGCCACTAGTCGCGACGGCCGAGGATGTTCAGAATGCGCAGGAACACGTTGATAATATCCACGAACAGGTTAGAGGCCATAAGCACGGCGTTGGGCAGCGTAGGCGGCACCGTCGTGGCAACATAGGTGTCGTAGCCAATAAAGCCGGCGAACACCACGATCACGATCAGGTCGGTGATGGTCTGTGAGACGCCCATGAACATCAGCACGATCTCAACCAGAATAGTAGCGAGCAGAATGCCAAAACCGATGCCATATACGCGCTGGAAAAACTTGGGGAACGTCACGCCCAAGGCGCCAAAGACAAAGGTGATGGCGGCCGTGGCGATAAAGGCAGTGTTGATGGTGGGCAGGTCGTAGTTGGCAAGGCCAAACGACGCGGTCAGGCCAAAGGTGCTCGCAAAGATTACGTAGCCCACAAGGGACAGGCCCACGGACTGCTTGCTGGCGGCGGCCGACATCATGACCATGCCGACGATGGTCAGAATAAATGAGCCAAAGACCAGCGGCAAAGCGGCGCCGCTCATCATCATGCGCGCAAACGACATGGTGCTCGTAAAGTAAGCACCGACGCCCATGGCGCAAAAGCCCAAAAAGATCAGGGCAGACATGACAAGGTTGTACGCGCGCGGCGACATCTCCTTGGCGCGGCTTGCGCCGCTCTCGACGGGGCCGTTCTGATAGCCCTGGATATCGTTCATAGGTTCGTCCTTTCAAAAAGTGCCGTGAAAGACGGCGCAGCAGGTGACAAGATTCCTGTCATTGTACCCGAATGCCGTACGTCCTTACCCACGGCGCTCGCCCTCGAGCGTACGGTCGAATGCCCACACCCACCAACGCATCAGATGGGCCTGCGAACCATCTGGTCGTTCGCGCGTCTGGTCCTCCAGATACAACTCGGTCGCGTGCCCGCCAAAACGCACCTTATAGGTTGCCGTACGAATGCCGTGGACCGTCAGGCCAAACCCAGTGGTCGAGACAATCTCGTCAATCGTAAAGCAGCGACCGTCGACCCAGCAGACGGTAACCGGCACGACTTGTCCGCCCGCGAGGATGCGAGCTACAACGTCCACATACTGCTTGTGCACGCGTCGAGTTTTGCCATCTGTCTGTCGATATTCCATGCCTCCTATTATCGAACGCATGTTTGCATGTTGTAAAGCGAACAGACTGTGGTTTTGGAGTGTCGTAGTAATCGCACGTGTCCGCATGGCGTGTTAGCAAAAAGAACACCCGCGGTCAACAGGGCTAATATTCAATTTTAGTGCCAAAAAGTTCACTTCTCCCATCAGAACTCGGTAAAGAAACCCACAGGAGGTGATACGATTTATCATGTTTTTGTAACGTGTCTGCAAACTTCGAGAAAGCCCATATATGGACGTAACGTTCTCAACCTTCCTCGGCCAAATTGTGTCGAACCCAGTCCTTGCCGTCACCGTGATCCTCGCGTTGGGCGCCATCTTCGTCAATGGATGGACCGACGCGCCCAACGCCATCGCGACCTGCGTCACTACGCGTTGCATGCCCGCCCGCGCCGCCATTCTCATGAGCGCCGCATTCAACTTCCTCGGCGTGCTCATCATGACGCACTTTAACGCGAGCGTCGCCAACACCATCTCGCATATCGTCGACTTTGGCGGAAATAGCACCATGGCGCTCGCCTGCCTATGCGCGGCGCTGTTCTCCATCGTCGTCTACGGCGCCACAGCGTCGCGTTTTGGTATCCCCACCTCGCAAAGCCACAGCCTTATCGCCGGCCTGACCGGTGCTGCTATCGCCCTCGGCGGCGCGAGCAGCGTCAACGTCCACGAATGGATGAAGGTCATCTACGGCCTGGCGCTCTCCATCGGTCTGGGCTTTGTCATGGGCTGGGTCCTGTGCAAACTCGTCTCGATTCTTTTCGCCGCCGCCAACAGGCGACGTGCCAATGTCTTCTTTAAATACGCTCAGATCGCGAGCGCTGCGGCCATGAGCTTCATGCACGGCGCGCAGGATGGACAGAAGTTCATCGGCGTGCTCTTTTTAGGCGTGGCCTTTGCCAGCGGCCAGACGAGCGTCGGCGATGCAGGCATCCCCATCTGGATTATGCTGCTGTGCTCGGCCACTATGGGTATCGGCACCAGCGTGGGCGGCGAGCGCATCATCAAGTCCGTCGGCCAGAGCATGGTCAAGCTCGAAAAGTATCAGGGCTTCTCCGCCGACCTCGCAGGCGCCGCAAACCTGCTGCTTGCCACCCTTACCGGCATCCCCGTGTCCTCCACACACATCAAGACCTGCGCCATCATGGGCGTCGGTGCCGTCAAGCGCCTCTCAGCCATCAACTTCGGCGTCGTCAAAGACATGATGTTCACCTGGTTCTTCACCTTCCCCGCCTGCGGACTCATCAGCTTTGTCATGGCCAAGCTGTTCATGATGTTCCTCTAGTCAAACCGAACGTCCATCCGGACTGCATTACCTCGCCCACCCGTCTTCGCCTCGAAAGGACCCACCCATGGCAAAGAAACCCGATTCGTTCTACTTCGACAACTACGTCGCCTGCGCCGACCTTGCCGTCCAGGCCGCCGAGCTGCTCACCAAGATTTTCGAGAACTTCGATCCCGCAAAGATTCACGATATGCTCAACAAGATGCACGCGATCGAGCATGCGGCCGACAAGAAGCACCATGAGCTTGAGGACGCCTTGCTCACCGCCTTTATCACCCCGCTCGAGCGCGAGGATCTGGATCTGATGAGCTGCTCACTCGACACCGTGCTCGACCGTATTGAGGGCGTCGTGCAGCGCGTCTACTTCACCAACATTCAGAGCATCCATCCCGACGCCATCGTCATCGCCCACAAGGTGACTGACGCCTGCCGCGCCATGAAAGACCTGATGGTCGAGCTTCCCAACTACCGCAAGTCCAAAACGCTGCGCGAGCTGGTCATCCAGATCAACACCATCGAGTCCGAGGCCGACGAGCTCTACATCAACGCCATGCGCAACCTGCACGTTAACGGCAAGGATCCGCTCGAGGTCATCGCTTGGCGTGACGTCTACGCCTTCCTGGAGTACTGCGCCGACTGCTGCGAGAATGTGGCCGATGTTGTGGATTCGATTGTCATGAAGAACAGTTAATTGGGGGTACGTGTCCCGGCGGCGAAGGGCCGGCACCTGTTTGCTTTCTCACTCCGGCTGCATGGCAGAGTCGTTCGAAAGTAAACAGGTGCCGGCCCTTCGCCTTACGTACCACCATTGGGAACTTTGGCTGATACTTTGAAAGCGATGGGGCTTTTGTTGGCGGGGCCTTTGGACCCGATTGGGAACTTTGGGACCGCCTTAAACGTTTGGGTGGATGGGGCTTTGGGTACCCTTTGTTTTACTTTGGATTGATTCGTTGAATTTGGAGGTCTTGGTTGTGAGTTATTTGGATCTGGCTCGTGGTCGGTATTCTTGTCGTTCGTTTGAGGACCGTTCTGTTGAGCAGGCTGTGGTGGATGCCATTGTTGAGGCTGGGCGGATTGCTCCTTCTGCTTGTAATAATCATCCTTCTCGTGTGATGGTGCTGGATACGCCTGAGCTTCTGGAGAAGGCTGCTGCTTGTCAGCCTCGGTTTGCTCGTGATGGATCTATCTTTGGCGCTCCGCTCATCTTCCTTATTTGTAGCGTTACCGAAGACGCTTGGGTGCGCCCATATGACCAGATGAATTCCAGTGAAATCGATACGTCCATAGTGTGCGATCAGATGATGATGGAGGCCACCGAGCAGGGCCTGGGAACGTGTTGGGTATGCCATTTTAAGCCCGAGGTGGCACAGGAGCAGTTCAACCTGCCCGAGGGCGTCTATCCCTATCACATGCTCGTCTGCGGATATCCTGCCGACCACATCGCCGATTCCGAGCATCGCGAGGCCCGTACCATTCCCCTCTCCGACTTCCTCCTCAAGTAGATTTTGGGACATGCCCTAAAACCTATCCTTGCGCTCAGGTAGTGTCGAGAAAGTTGGTGTAGAGCCCCATCCGAAGCGAGTCGGCCCGGCGTCCTGGAATCTGGAATACGGTTGATATCCTATGCCGCCTCGACCCTGTCCGCAAGCTCGAGGCCGGACTCGAGCATCTTCCTGGCCTCCGCCTCAAGCCGCGCCCAATCGACGGGACCGTCGATTCCCCGAGTGCGACCGTCATCGTAGAGCTCGTTCATCCTCACCTCCGAGAAGTACCTGGACTCCTGCCATATCTCGTCCTGCTCGCACATGACCGCGCCCGCGAGCCGCACCAGCGAGCCCGTGGAGGGGAACACCTGCACGACGCGCGACCTGCGCTTTATCTCCCGGTTGGTCCTCTCCTGCACGTTGTTGGTGCGCAGGCGCTTCCAGTGGGTCGGCGGGAAGTCGAGGTAGGCCAGCGCGTCAGGCTCGGCCTCCTCCAGCACCGCCGCCGCCCTGGGGCAGCACCCCTCCAGCATGTCGCACGCCGCGTGGTACATGGCCGTCACGGTGGCGGCGTCGCGCCCGCGGAACACCTGCGACACGATCCTGCCCACGCGGCGCCTGAGCTGCCAGGAGCCGGCCTCGCGCATGCAGTCGCGCATGAGGTGGACCGCGCAGCGCTGCCACGCGGCGCCCTGGAAGACCTCGCCGAGCGCCCGGACGAGCCCCGGGTGGGCGTCCGAGACGACGAGCCGCACGCCCGCCGCCCCGCGCGAGCGGATAGCCCGCAGGAAGGCGAGCCACGAGTCGTAGGACTCGGTGTCGACCACGTCGACGCCCAGGACGCGCCTCCAGCCGCCCGCATCGCAGCCGATGGCGGTGACCACGGCGGTGGAGGCGACGCGCCCCTCGCGGCGGCACTTGACGTAGGTCGCGTCGAGCCAGACGTAGGGCACCGGCGAGCCGCCGAGCGGCCTTGCGCACAGGTCCTCGATGTCTGCGTCCAGGCTCGAGGCGATGGCGCTCACCTGGTCCTTCGAGAGTCTGGAGACGCCCATCTTCTCGGCCACCCTCTGCACCTTGCGGGTGCTGGTGCCCGTGGCGTACATCTCGGCCACGGCGGCCACGAGGGCGCGGTCGACGCGCTGGTAGCGCTCGAGCACGTCCTCGGGGAAGAAGCTGCCGGAGCGCAGCTTGGGGATGCGCAGCGTCAGCGTGCCGACGCAGGTGGCGAGCGACCTCTCGCGGTAGCCGTTTCGGCTGTTCCCCCCGCCACCGCAGAGCTGGTCGGCCTCGGCGTCCATCACGGCGTTCACGACCTGCTCGGCGAGACGCCTGAGCAGCTCCTGCATGTCGATGGCGCCGTCGTCGAAACGGGGCATGGCGAGCATGTCCGGCGTCGGGTCTGATAAGATTTCCATAGCGGTCTTCGTCCTTTCCTAGAACCTGTTGTTGTGGTGATTTCAGATTCTAGGACGAGGGCCGCTCTTCGTTAAGCGGCCGCTGGGGCGTCACCCTTACACCAACATTTTCGACGCGATCACCGCTCACCCGTTCGCCGAGTTCTGCGCCATTATGTGCAGGGCTCGGTTTTTTATGTTACGCACTCCGGCACAGTCATAAAAAAGGACCCGCAAGCTGCGGGTCCTTTCTAGGCACTAAATTGTAGGCCGAATGTTAGTCCAGGTCGTCGGCAGCAAAGTTGTCGATCGGGGCGAAGGGATCGGCCACGGGGACAACCGGGTCAGCGACGGGCAGCGGCTCGGCGGGAACAGTCACTGCAGGAGAAGCGGCAGAACCGACCGGCGTGGAGGCCATCAGATCGGCCGGGAAGGAATTCTGGGCATCGTCCATGAAGTGCTGGATGAGCTTGAGATACTCTGCCTTGAACTCCTCACGGGAAGCCTTGAGACGATCGATCTCCTCGAGCTCGGCCTGCTTCTCGGTCAGAGCCTGGCGGATAACCTCGCGGGCCTTGGCGTCAGCCTCGTTGCGGATACGCTCAGCGTTCTCGTTGGCATCGTTGACGATGGTCTCAGCGGTCTGCTGGGCAGCGATCAGGGCAGCGGAAATCTGGCGCTCCTGAGCGGAGAAGTCAGGGGCGGGAGCAGCCACGGGGGCGGCAGGAACGGCCTGGGCGGTGGCATCCTGAGCCTGGGCAAGCTGAGCCTGCGCATCGGCAAGCTGCTGCTCGGTAGCAGTCAGACGACCCTTAAGGTCGACGATCTTAGCGAGCATAGCGTCAACCTCGGAGGACAGCGTCTCCAAGAAGACGTCGACCTCGGCAGGATCGTAGCCACGCTTGGCCTCAGAGAAAGTCTGAGCCTGGATGTCTGCAGGGGTAATAGCCATAACAAGTCTCCTTTTTCATCGCCTCGGCGCTACACGCCCGACGTAAGTTACTAAGACAGTTCTACACGAGTATACCTATAAGAAGCTGCAGAACCAGCCTCTGCACCAACTGCAACGCAATAATCGCAACGACCGGCGAAAAATCGATACCGCCCATCGGCGGGATGAAACGACGGAACAGGTTGAGCCACGGACCGCACACGCTATCAAGCACCGCAGCAATATCCTGAAGCAAACCACCCTGCTTCATGGGAATCCACGTCATAAAGCAGTAGACGACAATGAGCGTGGAATAGAAGTTGAACAGCGTGTTGACCAGCTGGACGATAGTGTAGATGTTGATGGGAATCTCCTCGTCTTGTCTTTACTTAAGGTAGCCGTCGGCACGAAGCTTCTTGAGATCGGAATCTTTGACCTCGCAACCGGCGGGCAGCACCATGAACACGCGGTCGCCCACCTCCTTGACCGTGGCACCCAGACCGCAGGCAAAGCCGTAAGAGAAGTCCAAGACGCGCTTGGCAACTTCGGTGCGTACGCCCACAAAAATCAGTGCGACAGGCTGCTTGGTGCGAACGCGGCGCACCACAGTCTCCACGTCGTCATAGCTCTCGGGGCGCAGGACATAGGCCGGCAGCTGCGGCGTGGCGTTGATGATATTGCTCGCATAGGCCGAGGCATCGCTCGGTGCAGGCGCGGGTGCAGCGGCGGCACGGGCGCGGGTATTCTCGGCGTAGCTCGACGGCGTGTCATAGGCACCGGGACGATAACCGCTCGCAACACTGTCCTGCGAGCGCGAAGGCGGGTTATACGTCGTGGCATGGCGGGAGTCATCGCCGACCAGCTGACCGGAGCGCGTATACACGGCAACCGACTCAGCTTCACCGCGGCGCGTCTGACCAAGCAGGCCGTTGCTCGGCTCGTCTTGGGTGTAGAAGCCCTCGCCCGAAGCACCGCTGTAGCCGTTGTTCTGATAGCCATCGTCGTAGCCGTCATCGTAGCCGTAGTCGTCGTCCTGGCCATAACCCTGGTCGTAACCCTGTTGGCCGCCCAGGTGCATCTTATTTTTAATCTCGTCAAGGAAGCCCATGGTTGTGTCCTCTCGCGGTTTAGTGCAGGCGCCCCGATAATCAGTGCGCACTTCAGAGCCTTATTTTACTGCAAACTCCGGGCTAAATACTACCCTGCCCAGGCGAACGAGCGTAGAGCCCTCCTCAAGGGCAGACTCAAAGTCCTCGCTCATACCGCAGGAAAGCTCAGGCAGGTTCAAATCGGGATGCGCCGCCTCCAGCTCATCCCTCAGCTCACGAAGCCCCGCAAAGGTGCGGCGTGCCACATCCTTATTCCCCCGGGGCGCCATAGTCATAAGCCCCTGTACGCAAATTCCCTCAAGTTCTGCAAGCTCACCCGCGGCGGCGCGAATCTCATCGGGTGAAAAGCCTCTCTTCGACTCCTCACCACTCACATTGACCTCAATGAGCACACGCTGGGGGCCGACGAGCTCGCCTGCCTCAATCTTGCGAACAGCACGGCTCGAGATCGCCTGCGCCAGATGCAGCGAACCCACCGAGTGAATCAGCTCGGCTGAGCCCAGCACCGCATTGATCTTATTGGTCTGCAGGTTGCCGATCATATCGAAGCGCACCTCGGGCAGCTCCGGATGCTCCGCCAGACCCGTGAGCTTGCGAACCAGCTCCTGCGGGCGGTTCTCGGCAAAATGGCGATACCCCGCCTGGATGGCGGCAACGGTCTCATCGACACCAACGGTCTTGGACACGGCAATGAGGCTCGCGGCGTCGTGGGGACGGCCCGCGCGATCGAGCGCCGCATAAAAACGTTCCAGAATCTGCTCGCGGCGAGCGCGCATCAAGTCCAAATAGTTATCCATTGCCAATCGCCTCCGCTGACAGCCAAACAAGTAGTCCCATGCTAACGCAAGAGCGCGGCCCCGCATGTGCAAGGCCGCGCTCACTTAGGTATTTACAATCTTTCGACGAACGGGGTTACTTACTCCTCGTCGTCCTCGCCATCGTCCTCATCCTCAAGATGATCGAGCAGGTAGCGAAGACCCTCGCTGACCTCGTTAACGGGCACCTTGGCAACGTAGCGTGCATCGACGGCGGGCCTCATGATAACACCCTCGCCCGAAGGCACGCGCATGCTCTCGAGCTCATCCTCATCAGTGCAGGCGATATCACCGGCAGTCATACGCTGTCCGGTCAACAGGAAGGTCAGACGGCAGGCGGCATCGATGGAAATCGAGGCGATGCGATCGAGATAGCGCGATACCATGATGGCGCGGCGCAGGTCGTCATAGTTGCTGTCGTCGTCCATAAAATCGCCCGTGTCCATGCGGTTAAAGGTGCGGAAGAACTTCTCGTAGGCGGCGTGCACTGGCTCGTCCTCGACGGCCAAGTTGCAGATGATGGACATGTCGTTGGTGACGAGCGCAGAAAGCGAAGAGCCCAGCACCTGGTAGACGGCCTCAGCCTCGGCCTCGACCGTGCCGACAAGCTCCTTGGGCAGCGAGATGTCGGCCTTGATCATATGACGCGTGGCGCGGCAAATCTGGCGAACCTTATCGGTCATGCGCTGCAGGTTAAAGTCGACGTAGATGATCGTCTGCAGCAAGCGGAAGTCGGAGGCGACCGGTGACTGCGTGGCAATCAGGTTGTAGCAGACGGCCTCCAGGTTGGCGCAGCGTGCGTCAATCGAAAGCGTGCGCTTCTTGGTCTTGGTGGCGAGCTTGCGGTCGTCGGTCACATAGGCCTTCACGGCATCGTGGAGGGCCAGATCGACGGCCTCGTAGATGCTCAGCATCTCGTGACGGGCCTCGATGAGCTGACGGGAAAACAGTTTGCGCATGGTTCACTCCAATCAGTTGGGTGCGGTCATGCCGCCCGCACAGTGAATACGCACCGGACCAGATCCGATCGGCTTGGGACTAGTCGCACCGATCAGCCAAAGCGGCCGGTGATATAGTCTTCCGTCCGCGAATCCACCGGGCTGGTGAAGATCGCGTCGGTTTGACCATACTCGATGAGCGTAGCGGGCTCGCCGGCAACTTCCTGCAAGAAGAATGCGGTGTAGTCGCTAATGCGAGCTGCCTGCTGCATTGAATGCGTGACGATGATGATCGTCATCTCGGGCGCCAGCTCGGCCATCAGATCCTCGACCTTAGAGACGGACGTGGGGTCGATGGCGGAGCAGGGCTCGTCCATCAGAAGGACATCGGGTTGCACCGCAAGCACGCGCGCGATGCACAGACGCTGCTGCTGACCGCCCGAGAGCGCCAAACCATCCTTGTTGAGCTGATTGGATACCTCTTTCCAGAGGTTGGCGCGCTTGAGCGATTCTTCCACGATGTCATCGAGGTCGCTTTTGCTAGTCACGCCCTGCAGACGAGGGCCAAAGGCGACATTCTCGTAGATGGATTTGGGAAACGGGTTGGGCTGCTGAAAGATCATGCCCACGCGACGACGGAGATCGACCGGATCGACACCCTCGGCATAGATATCGTTGCCGTCGAGCGTCATGGTGCCCTCGACGCGCGTGCCCTCGATCAGGTCATTCATGCGGTTGATGCAGCGCAAAAACGTCGACTTGCCGCAGCCCGAAGGGCCAATGAAGGAGGTGATGGCGTTTTTGGCGATGTTGAGGTCAAGCCCCGTCAGCGCATGAAAGTCACCGTACCAAAAGTTGAAATCCTTGGCCGTAATGGCCGCTTGCTCCAACGCGGGAGCGGACTGATAAACGGACATGGGACTCCTTAACTAGCGACGCTTGCGCGACAGGAAGCGCGCAAACAGGTTGAAGGCCAAAATGATCACCATCAGCAAGAGCGCGGTGCCGTAGGCTGCGTTCATGTTGATGCCGTCGTTGGCAAGCAGGTACAGGTGAACGGTCATGGGACGACCGGAATCGAGCGGCGAAATAGGTAGATTGATGGCCTGGCCCATGGTGTAGAGCACCACGGCGGTCTCGCCGATGGCACGGCCGATGGCAAGGACGATGCCCGTGGCAATGCGGCCAAAGGCCGAAGGAAGCACGATCTTGGAGACGACCTGCCACTTGGTAGCGCCCAGGCCGTACGCGCCCCAACGGATATAGCGCGGAACGGCGCGAATGGCTTCTTCGGTGGTGCGCATGACGATGGGAAGCATCAAGAGCGCGAGCGCCAGAGCGGCCGAGACCATCGAAAGGCCCAGGCCCATAGCCTCGACAAACAAGGCGTAGCCAAACAGGCCCATAACGATGGAGGGCACCGAGGCCAAAGCGTCAGCAGCGTAGCGAATGAGCTCGACGACCTTGCCCTGCTTGGCGTACTCGGCCAGATAGACGGCTGCCAGCACAGCGATCGGCGTGCAGATAAGCATGGCGAGCGCCGTCACGTAGACGGTCGAGACGATCGTGGGCCAAATTCCGCCCTCGGCGTTGACGCCCTGGGGCCAACCGAAGATAAAGTCGAGCGAGATGTGTGGCAGGCCGTTGATGACCACGTAGGCGATGATAGCGACCAGCACCAGCGTGGTGATGTAGGCAGCGGCACGAAACACGCCAAGCATGATCTTGTTGGACAGGTCCTTGTTGATGCGGCCCTTCTTGCCGTGGGAAAGGGCACGCTTGATGCGCTCGCGCGACGAGGTCGTATCGACCGTCGTGTCAACGGAATCGGACATAGCCTACCCCCTCTTCTTCTTGGAAATCAGACGGACGATACCCACCAGCGTGGCGGAGATGATAAACAGGACCACACCCATGCCGAACAGCGCCGAGCGGTGCAGACCCGAGGAATAGCTCATGTCGAGCGCAATCTGGCTCGTGAGCGTCGAGATGGGGCTCGCAATGCTGTCGGGAATAACCGGGGCGTTACCTACGACCATGAGCACGGCCATGGTCTCGCCGATGGCACGGCCCATACCCAGCACGATGGCATCAACGATACCCAGCTTCGCGGCAGGTAGCACGACCTTATAGATGGTCTGCCACTTTGTGGCGCCCATGGCATACGATGCCTCGCGAATGCCCATGGGAATGGAATTGAGAGCATCGATGGTGAGCGTGGTGATGGTAGGGACGATCATGATGGCGAGCACAAACCACGCCGTCAGCGCACCAAAACCAAGGCCGCCGGTCAGTTGTGCGATAAACGGGCGGATGATGATCATGCCAAAGAAGCCGTAGATGATGGAGGGTATGCCCGCCAGCAGGTCAACGGCGGGGCTGATGAGCTTGCGCACGCGCTTGCTGGCAATCTCGACCAGGTAAACGGCCGTACCCACGCCCAGCGGCACGCCCATGGCGAGCGCACCGACGGTCACCAGACCCGAGCCGGCAAGCAGCGACAAGATGCCGTAGTGGCCCTCGGAAGGCGCCCACGTAAAGCTAAAGAAGTCAGCCAGACCGATGTCAGTAAAGACGGGCAGCGCCGAGTACGTGGTAAAGACAAAAATCAGGATGACGGTAACGACCGCCAAGAACGCGCAGGCAAAGAAGATCCACTGCAGCGCCTTCTCCTTGATATAGGTACTGCGCGATACGAGCGCCAGCTCGCGCTTCTTGGGCGTCTGAACATTCTGCTCAGTCTGGGAGTTTTCCTGTGCTTCCATGCTACTCACTCCCCTTCTCGTCGTTGGTGACGGGAATAAAGCCCGCCTCGCGAATCTGCTTGTCCATCTTTTCGGACGTCACATAGTCGATGTAATCCTGCGCCTGCTGCGAAGGCACACCCTTCACAAAGAAGTAAAGGTCGCGCGAGATGGGATAGCCGCCACTCGCGACCGTCTTCTCGGACGCCTCAACATGATTGACCGAGACGGCCTTGACCGAGGTCTTGGCGTTGAGGCTCTCGACGAAGCCCAGCGAAATGTAGCCGATGGCCCCACGCGAACGAGATACCACGTCGCGCACCTGGCCCGTACCCGAAAGAACAGCCGAGCGGCGATCGAACGGCGTGCCATCCATCACGATGGTACGGAAGGCCTCGCGCGTACCGGACGCCTCGTCTCGGTTGATGACCTGAATCCTCAGGTCCTCGCCACCGACCTCTTTCCAATTGGTAATCTTGCCGGCGTAGATATCGCGGAGCTGCTCGGTCGAGAGGTTATCGACGGGGTTGTCGTCGTTCACGATGACCGCAATACCGTCGTGGGCAATGACGATGGGAGTCAGGCCCAGATCCTGTTCGTCGGCATTGAGTCCACGGGAGGAGCTGGCGATATCGGCCGTGCCGGCGCTGACGGCCTCGATGCCAGCAGAAGAACCCAAACCGGAAACGAGCACGTCGATGCCGGTCTCCTCCTTAAAGCCCTCGGCCGCAATCTCGGCGATAGGAAGGCAGGTCGTGGAGCCAGCGACGGTAATGGAAGAGGTAGAAGATCCCGAAGAACAGGCGCACAGCGTAAGCGTAAGCACAGCGGCGCTCAGGACCGATACGATCTTTCTCATAGCATCACGCCGATCGCAGCATGGCGCCCACAGGTGCCGCCCTCGTTACGGTAGGAATAAAAGCGGTCGTTCTGACGCACGGTCGAAAGCTGGGTATCCACGATATTATCCGCGTCGACACCGACATCTACCAGCGCCTCGCAAATGGCAGCGGAAAGATTGAGCATGCGAGAGGTGCTCGCATCGATGCACGAGAACTCGGCGGCAAAGCGATCCATGAGTTCCTGGGATACCTCATATTCGTCACCCAAGATATGGGGGCCGATATAGGCCGAGATGTCACTTGCATCGCAGCCGGCAGCATCGCAAAGCGCCTGGCACGCCTTGGCGGAAATACGTGCAATCGTGCCCTTCCAGCCGGAGTGCACCACGGCAAATCCGCCAGGGGCCACCAGCACCACGGGAACGCAGTCGGCAAAGCAGAGTAGCACGGGTACGTTATGCGCCGTGCAGACGATGGCATCGCAGCCCTCGGCAATCTGCTCGCGAACGTCCTCAAGGTCATCGGCGCCGTTCGAGGTCACCGCAACGATATGGTCACCATGGACCTGATTGGGAACGAGCAGGTTGTGCTCGCACTCGGCGGCACCCATAGCCTCGAGCGCGCGACGACGATTTTCTTGAACAGCAAAGGGGTCATCGCCAACATGCGAGCCCAAGTTGAGTGAGGAGTACGCATCTTCGGAAACACCACCGGCGCGTTCGGTGAAGGCAAAGCGAACATCGGATGTCGCGCCCTCCACCAACGTAACTCCATCATGGTCGACACGCGAAACGTTGTCCGCACGTGCTGCCATACTAAAGCCTCCTAATAACACCAGTATTGCGGCGACGCCGCAGCAGTCCGTGCCATACGGCTGCACACTTCATCAAAAAGGATACCCGCAGCGGTAAGGAGCAAACGTAAAGGGAACGTAAGGAGATTGGAGGCTTTCGTTTACAAAGGCGAAACACAACAAAAAAAGGGGCGCGCCCAATCGGACGCACCCCCTTGCAAGTCGTTGAGAAAAACGAACTAGAAGCTGCCGCGCTTCAGGAAGTCGGGAAGCTCGAACTGATCGTTGCCGAAGTTAGGAAGCTCGGTGCCACCGACGTTGCGGGTCGGAGCGGCCTGAGCCGGGCTCGTGGCAGGAGCGGTGCGCTGCGGCTCAGCGGAGGCAGCGGCCTTGCTCTGAGACTGCTGAGCAGCAAAGAGCTCGTCCTGACGGTTGACGTTGGAGTCGGAGAAGCCCGTAGCGATGACGGTGATACGCACCTGATCGCCCAGGGACTCGTCGACAACGGTACCGAAGATGATGTTGGCCTCGGGGTCGACGGCGTTGGCGACAACGTCGGCGGCGTCGCTGATCTCCTGGATGCCCAGGTCCTTGGAACCGGCGATGGAGAGCAGCACGCGCGTGGCGCCATCGATGGAGCTCTCGAGCAGCGGGCTGGAGATGGCCTGCTGGGCAGCGTCGACGGCACGGGTATCCCCAGAAAAGGTACCGATACCCATCATGGCGGTACCGGCCTGCTTCATGATGGTCTTAACATCGGCGAAGTCCAAGTTGATGATACCGGGGACGGTGATGAGGTCGGTGATGCCCTGGGTGCCCTGGGAAAGGACGCCATCGGCAATCGCGAAGGCCTCGAGCATGGTGGTCTTCTTCTCGGCGATGTCGAGCAGCTTATCGTTAGGGATGACGATCATGGTGTCGACGCAATCGGAGAGGGTCTTAATGCCCTCCTCGGCGCTCTTCTTGCGCTTGCGGCCCTCGAAGGTGAAGGGCTTGGTCACGACGGCGACGGTCAGCGCACCGACCTCGTTCATCGCGATATCGGCAACGATGGGAGCAGCGCCGGTACCGGTGCCACCGCCCTCGCCGCAGGTGATGAACACCATGTCAGCGCCAGCGAGCGCCTCGGCAATGTCGTCGCGGGACTCATCGGCAGCCTTGCGGCCAACCTCGGGGTTGGCGCCGGCGCCCAGGCCGCGGGTAAGGTCGGTGCCGATGTGCACCTTGATATCGGCATCAGAGATCGCGAGTGCCTGAGCATCGGTGTTGATGGCAACAAACTCGACGCCGCGGATGCCCTCTTCGATCATTCGATTGACCGCGTTGGTACCGCCGCCGCCGACGCCGACCACCTTAATGACGGCAAGGTAGTTGTTGATCTCTGTCTCGTGCATGTCGGTCCTCCGAACAAAGGTTATAGCCATAGCATGGGTCGACCCCGCGCACATTAACCTTCAGGTTGAAAGTAAATGCAAAGGTAAACCGTATTATGGTTGCACATTATGAACGTATCAGTCAAATAATTGACCGTGAAAACCAAACAAACCAGATAAACGGCGTGGTATGACCCCTCAACAAAGCATCAACCAGCGCTACGAGGTCGGAGCGTTCCTAAATGTATAGTTACCCGGAGAGCGCACATTGATATACGTTACGCCCTCTACCTGCGAAAGCAGCTTGGTGACTACGCGCTCCTTCTTGACGATATCGTTCGAATCACCCAGCGACACCTCAATGCCGTTATTGAGGTTTGCCGAGATGGCTTCGACCGAAGGCGTGGAAATATCCTTGACTTGTCCCAAGAACTCGCTCGAAAAACCACGCACATAATCCAAGCCAGCCTTAACGGCCTTGGAGCTCACCGCCTGGCCGGAAACCGGAGCGACATCCGCCGAGACATCAGTCAACAACACCGCGCCATAGTGCTTAGCGAGCGCCAGCGCGGCATCAATGCCGGTCAGGGTATTTGAGCCCTGCCCCGTCGTGATGACGTTGCCCTGGTCATCCACTTCGACCGACGTCGACAGCGGGGCGATCCAGGTGTCATCATCCCCGATGGCCCAGGCAAGGTCATCGGAGCTGATATAGGCAATTGCGATGACCTTGCGCTCCATCGGCGTAATGATGAGCGTATGCGGGAACTGACGCTGGACATCCACGCCCGACACCCACGGGTTCTGCTTGAGGTCCTCGGTAATCTGGTCAGGATCGACGTTAAAAAGCGACGTTCCCTCGGGCAAATCGATCAGCTGGATAGCATCGTGCTTCGTCACATGCTCGCTGCCTTGAATCTGAATATCAGTGGCGGTAAACAATCCAGAGTTGATCACCACGACGGCAACGACGACGAGCACGGCCAAGACGGCCAGAACGCCGCCCACGATTTTGCCTTTGCCTGTAACGAGAGAAGCGGCGTCTGACGTTTTATTTGCCATCGCCCCAAGTGAAGACAACGGGTTGACGCCTTTTTTACCCGAAGGCTTTTTGGCGGTAGCCGGCACCGATGTCAGCGAGCGCGGTTTCGATGCGCCCAGCGTGCGACCCGGACGCGCCGCCTTAGTTCCCGTCGAGGGCTTAGGAGTTGCCATGGGACGGGCAGGTTTGGCGCCCATAACAGGCTTTGACGTCACCGAGGGACGCGAGGACTTTTTTGCGGCCGGACGATTACCGAGCTGCGAGCCGACAACCGGACGACTGGTCTGTCGAGCATGCCCGACAGACTTAGAGTGCGCGACGGTATTGCGTTGAGGTTTGGCAGGCGCGCCGGAACGCCCTCCGGCGCGGCGGAAGGTGGGTTTCGATGCTCTAGAAGCCGAGGAATTTAACTTCCGGTCTGAGCTCGATGCCATACGCCTCCCTCACCTTTCCGTGCACATGTCTGATAACCGCGGCAACGTCATCGGCCGAGGCAGTTCCGTTATTAACGATAAAATTAGCGTGAACGGGCGAAACTTCCGCGCCGCCAATCGAAAAACCCTTTAATCCACAATCCTCGATAAGCTTGCCCACGCTCGCATCGGGCGGATTGCGAAAGACCGACCCGCAGGATGCGCGACCCATGGGCTGTGTACGCTTGCGCCTCGTAAGGTACCGCTCCATGCGCTCGCGAATGTCGGCCTTGGGCGCCGGTTTAAGCTTGAGCACGCACTCGAGGATGATCTCATTGCGGGGAAGGCTACATTCGCGGTAGCCCCAAGTGATCTCGGACCCCGCATAATGCTTGATACCGGATGCCGGGTCAAACGTTACGACATCCTCAACCAGCGAGCCAATCCACTCGGTCCGTGTGCCGGCATTCATAGATATCGCACCGCCGACCGAACCAGGGATGCCAACGGCAAACTCAAGGCCCGAGAGGCTACGCGACAGGGCATCGTTGACCAAGCGCGCAAACATCACGCCCGCACCGACCGTCAGCGTACAACCGTCATCGGCAACAACCGTGCGCTGAAACTCACGTCCGAGCGAAATGACGGCACCGCGATAACCGCCATCGGCAACCAGCAGATTGGAGCCCTTGCCGATGATGACCCACGGCACCTGCTCGCGATCGAGCACCGCCACGGCACGGCGGAGGGCATGATAGCTATGGCACGTCACAAAGAGGTCGGCCTTGCCGCCGATACGATAGCTCGTATGACGCGCAAGGCGCTCGTCCTCGATCACATCCGTGTCGATCATGCCCGAGAGCGCCATGACGGCGTTAAACAGACCCATTAGACTTAAGCGTCTTTCTTGGCAGTCAGATACTCAATGAACTCGGGACCGACGGTCGTAACGTCACCAGCACCCATAGTGAGCAGCAGGTCGCCCTCGCCCACCATCTGCTCGAGCTCCTGATTAAGCTCAAGACGGCTGGAGCAGTACACGACCTCCTTGCCAGGATGCTTGGCGCGCACGGTATCGGCGAGCATCTTAGAGGTGACACCCGGAATGGGCATCTCGCCAGCCGAGAACACATCAATCAACAGCAGTTTATCGGCATTGGCAAATGCATCGGCAAAGTCGTCGCACAGGGCCTGCAGGCGCGAATAGCGGTGCGGCTGGAACACGACGTCGACATGCTTGTAGCCCAGCGACGAAGCGGCAGCAAGCGTCGCCTTGATCTCGGTGGGGTGATGGCCGTAATCATCGACCACGGTGATGCCATCGATATCGCCCACGTGGGTAAAGCGACGGCGGACGCCCTCAAAGCTCGAGAGCGCCTTGGCGGCGGAGTCGATGTCAAAGCCCAGGACATGGGCGACGGTGAGCACCGCCGTGGCGTTGAGCATGTTGTGGCGACCGGGATTGCTCTTGATCTCCACAGCATGCTCAGTGCCGTCCTCAAAGCGAACGATAAAGTCACTCTGGATGCCCTTGACATCCGGGTGCATGCAGACGATGTCGTTACTCTCGGCAAAGCCGTAGGAAAGCACGTGACGGCCCGTCGACTTGGCGAGCTCGACCAGATGCGGGTCCTCACCGCAGACGATGACGGTGCCGTCCTCGCCCACCAGGCTCATGAATTTGGCGAAAGTTGCCTCGATCTCCTCGATACCCGAGTAGTGATCGAGGTGGTCGGCCTCGACGTTGGTCACGATGACCACGTTGGGGTTCAGGAACAGGAAGGAGCTGTCGGACTCGTCGGCCTCGGCGACAAAGTAGTCGCCCGAGCCGTTCTTGCCGTTCGTGTCATAGCCCTCGACAATGCCGCCGATCAAGAAGCTCGGATCCAGGCCCATGCGGTCGAGCATGGTGGCGCACATCGAAGACGTGGTGGTCTTGCCATGCGTGCCGGCAACAGCGACGGTGGTGTAGCCGTGGCCCAAAGCAGAGAGCATCTTGGCACGGGGCCACACGGGAATACCAAGCTCGCGAGCGCGCACGAGTTCAGGGTTGGACTCCGGAATAGCGGTAGAGACAACAACCACGTCGGGCTTGACCTCGTCGATCGTGGCGGCCTCATGGCCCACATGCACCTTCACACCAGCGCGGGTAAGCTGGCGGATATAACGTGACGTCTTAAGGTCGGAGCCGGTAACGGCATAACCGCGCTCGTGCAGAACGAGGGCGATGCCGCTCATGCCGGCGCCGCCGATACCGATAAAGTGGGCGCTCTTAAACTCGGGCGCGGAGGTTGCAGTCTGGGAATCAGCCATGTGCTCGTGTACTCCTTGCGTAAACACTGCCTGTAACCCGTTAACTGTACCGCACCAACCGCATCAGCGCGAGGGCGACCGACGATATCCCGTCTAACTAACGCAAACCCTCTACCGCATCCGCCAGAAGAGCGGCGGCCCTATCCTGAGCCAGACCACGCGCCGCCTGACGCATGGCGTCGCGCGCCGCCGCGTCATCGACCAGGTGCAGCAGCTCATCGGCAAAGGCAGAACCGTCGATATCGGCATCGGCGCAGAGCACGCCGGCCCCGGCGTCGACCAGATAACGGGCATTGGTGGTTTGGTGATCGGCCGTGGCGTGCGGGTACGGCACGAGCACCGAAGGCACGGCGAGTGCAGCGATCTCGGCCACGCTCGATGCGCCCGAACGCGAGAGCACCAAATCGGCAGCAGCCAGCATATCGCCCATGTTGTCGATGTAAGGCTGGACGCGGTAACGCTTCGCCTCCTCGGGCGTCAGCGCCAAAGCGCGCTCGGTCTCCTCAAAGCCGTCGGCACCCGTCGAATGCAACACATAGAGGTTCTTGCGCGAAAGCAGCTCGTTTTTGAGCGAAGCCACGCGCTCGTTGAGGTGCTGGGCGCCAAGTGAACCGCCAAAGACGAGCAGCAGCGTAGCGTCCTCGGGAACGCCAAGTGCCTTGCGGCCGCGAGCGCGATCGCCCTCGATTACCGAGCGACGTACGGGGTTGCCGGTCATGAGCACGTGGCCAGGGTCACCTTCGCGCTCAAAGACCGAACGCGCTGCCGGCACCGAGATGCACACGCGGGCGGCGTGGGAGTTCATCATCTTGTTGGCCAGGCCCGGAACAGAGTTCTGCTCATGCAGCAGATACGGGACGCCTGCGCCCTTGCACCACCCCAGCAGTGGAACCTCGACATAGGCACCAAAACCGATGGCGGCATCGGGCTTGCCGACCTTTGAGAAATGACTGGCGAGCGCACGCTTGGCCTTGTTGACACGCCACAGCGAGGTCAGCGCCGTCCAAGGACGGGAGCGGTCGAAGCCCGTGACCGTAATGGGCACAAAATCAAACCCAGCCTCGGGGACCAGACGACCCTCGAGCTTGCGCGACTGGCCCACGAACACAACGTGGTGGCCACGGTCACGCAGCTCTTCGGCCAAGGCGAGCGCGGGGTTGATGTGTCCTGCCGTGCCGCCGGCTGCAATAGCAACGGTCATTTTATCGGTCATGGTAGTCCCTTCGTACACGCGGTCCCTGGTCGTCGGTACGCAGACGCGCCGACGGGTCCGAGTTCAAATCGATTCGATTATATCCGCCGCCCGCATTGCGAGGAGTGGGGCGCTGAGGACGACCTTGCGGCACCGTTCGCTGACGCGGGCGGGCTGCCGGCTCGGTCGCAGAGCCATCCAGGACGGTAAAACCGTTACGCGAAGATCGCTCGCCGCGCACGTGGGGCAAGCCGGCGGTACTCTCATCCATAACGGCAAAGCTCTCACGGCGGCGGTCATACTCATCGCGGCGGGCGCTCTCGTACGAAACGCGCAGGATCAACCCGGCAAGCATGAGCGACACAATAATCGACGAACCGCCGTAGCTAATAAACGGCAACGGTTTGCCCGTCATGGGAAACACGTTGAGGATGCCCAGCGCGTTAATCAAAAACTGCACCGCGAGAATGACCGCGGAGCCAGACGCCATGAGCGCGCCCCGACGATCGGTCGCCTGCTCGGCAATGCGAAACGCCGAGTAGATCAGCATCGCAAACACCAAGAAGAACAGCACGGTTCCGACAAAACCGACTTCCTCGCCAATGATGGCCAAGATGTAGTCGTTGTGTGCCTCGGGCAGATACGAGTACTTCATGGTTGAGTTGCCGATGCCACGGCCGAACAGACCGCCCGAGGCAAAGGCCATGATGGCAAGCGTGGCCTGATAGCCGTCACCATACTCGTCGGCCCAAGGGTTCAAGGCAACCTGAATACGCACCATACGGTACGGCTCTGCGACAAGCGCAATCACGATCACGAGAATGCCGAAGATTAGCACGCCGATGATAAATCTGGGGTCGAGACCCGCAAACAACGCCATGCACATGAGGGTCAACAGGATGATCAGGACAGTACCGAAATCGGGCTGGATAAAAATCAGAAAGAGCGAAATGCCCAGGTAGATGCCCATCTTGCGAAGGAATTCGTTGATGTTGCCACCGGGCGAAAAGAAGCGATCAAGCATGATGGCCGAATACGCAATGGCAAATGGCTTTAAAAACTCGGAAGGCTGGAACTGAATACCGGCGATGTTGAGCCAGCGCGTGGCGCCGCGGCTGCCGCTGCCCACCAAGAACACCAGAAGCAGTAGCCCTATCATGCCGATAAGGAAGATCCTGAGCACATCCTCCCCAAACCAGCTGTCCGGCAAAACGCGCACGATGGCAATCAGCGCCAGAACACCGACCACGGCAAACGCGGCCTGTCGACCCAGAAAAAACGTCGCCGAGCCATTCTCGTGCAGCGCCTCGACCGAAGACGCCGAGTACACCATCAGCAGGCCAAAGCATACCAAGGTAAACAAGCAGGCCATGAATATCAAACGGGGGCGCATGATACGGGCGGGAACGCCGGCAATATAGCGTTCGCTAAACGACTGCCCGCCGCGGCTGGAACGCGGTGTGGTGCGACGTGAGGAAGCACGGTCCGAGTCGGGCCTCCTCATACCTTGTCGGGGGCTCTCCTCTCTCACCGCAACCCCTATTCCATTTGTGATTTCGCTGTAGCGGCAAGCTGAGCCACGTAGTCCTTAAACACGCGGCCGCGCTCCTCATAGCCCGAGAACTCATCGAACGAAGAGCAGGCAGGAGAAAGTAAGATCACGTCACCACGGCTCGAAAGCGAACGGGCAACGTCCACGGCGTCGCGCAGGTCATCCGCCTGGGCGATATCCACATCGCCATCGACATCGGCCTCGTCCATAGCGGCGGTGAAGCGCTCGCGCGCATCGCCAAAGCAGACGACCGAGCGCACGTTGTCCATAACGACGCGCGCGAAGTCCGTGAGCGGCGTGCCCTTATCGTGGCCGCCGAGCAGCAAGATCACGTCGTCATCGGGAAATGCCGTCAGTGCCTTCTCGACCGCATCGGTGTTGGTCGCCTTGGAATCGTTGACGTAGCGCACGCCGTCAATCTCGCCACACGGCTCCACGCGGTGCTCGAGCGGCTGGAACGAGGCAAGACCGCGGCAGACACCATCGACATCGGCACCGACTGCCAAGGCAGCCGTGGCAGCGCACAGGGCATTGATAACATTGTGATGGCCCGAGATCTTGAGCTCGGATGTAGCGATGAGCGGGGTCTCGACACCCTTCAGACGCACGATCATCTTGCCATCGCGCACAAAGGCGGCATCCTCGCCCTCAGGCTCGTCAAAGGCAACCTTGCAGATGCGACGACCCGGCGTGTAGATGTACTCATCGAACTCGTGAATGCCGGCGTCTTCGACGTCGACAACCACCAGATCGTCATCGACCATATTGTCAAACAGTTTGATCTTGGCAAGCGCATAGTTCTTATGGCTCTTATGCCAGCCCAAGTGGTCGGGAGTGATGTTGAGCAGCACCGCCACGCGGGGGTGGAGCTCGGTTGTCGTAGCAATCTGATAGCTCGAGAGCTCAGCCACAAACCACTCGTTGTGGGCTCGGCCGTCAATCTCGTTGACCGGCGGCTCGCCGATGTTGCCGACAGCAACGCTGGCCTCGCCGGCAGCCTTAAGCAGAAAATCAGTCAGCGACGTGGTGGTCGTCTTGCCGTTGGTGCCCGTGATGGCAATCCAGTTATCGGGCGACAGGCGATAGGCAAACTCGGGCTCACCCATAATCTGGGCGGCATGCTCGCGCCCGGCCTTAAAGAAGCCCGAGAACTCCGAGATGCCCGGGCACGTCACGCATACGTCATAGGCGCCCTCGACCTGTTCGGTCCCATAGACAAACGACGCACCAGCAGCCTCGAGCGCACGCGTGGCGTCATTGGGCTCAGAGGTGCCGCCGCCATACACGGTAACGGCGCTTACGCGCTCGGGATGTGCCAGCGCCCAGCGGGCGACATCGAGACCGGATTTGCCCTGACCCAAAACGAGCAGGCTAAAGACATCAGCAAGAGGCATGAAAGACCACTATCCCAACTGGAAGAACAGGGCAAGGCCAACGGCACCAAAGGCCGCAGCGATAATCCAAAAACGGATGACGACCTTGGTCTCGGCCCAGCCCTTCTTTTCGAAATGATGATGGATGGGCGCCATAAGGAAGACGCGCTTGTGCGTAAAGTGGAAGTAGACAACCTGAATCATGACCGACAGGGTCTCAACGATAAACAGGCCGCCGATGATGAGGGAGACGACCTCGGTGTTGGTCATGATGGACGTGCAGGCAAACGCGGCGCCCAGGGCAAGCGAGCCGGTATCGCCCATAAAGATGCTCGCCGGATAGCAGTTGAACCACAGAAAGCCCAAGCAGGCACCGGCACACGCGGTGCAGAAGATGGACAGGTTCACGTCTCCGTGCAAAAACGCCATGGCAGCCATGGCGAGCATGGCAATCATGGAGGTGCCGCCAGCAAGACCGTCAAGGCCATCGGTCAGGTTCACGGCATTAGAAAGACCGGCGATCATCAGCCAGCAAAAGACAATGTAGAGCCACGGGAACGAAAGGCCGCAGATGGTGGTCGAAAGCACGCCAAGGTCAATCGTCAGGCCGCCGGGAAAACGAATCTCGGGGGCGACGCCGCACCAGTTAACGGCAAGTACCGTAAAGGTGACACAGATAATGGTTAGGCCGATCATCTTGGCATGAGGCGTCAGACCGAGCGAGCGCCCATGCGTAACGGAGGTCAGGTCGTCGATCAGGCCCAGCACGCCGGTCGCCAGCGTGGCGAGCAGCACGAGCACGAGCTCGGTGGTGAGCTTGCCCATCAGCAGGCAGGTCAGCGAAATCGCGACGAGAATGACAACGCCACCCATGGTGGGCGTTCCCTGCTTAACCAAATGACGCTTGGGGCCGTCGGCACGAACCTGCTGACCGATACCCTCGACCTTGAGCAGCTTGATCCACCACGGCATGAGCAGCAGCGCAATGGCAGCGGCGATGCCAAGCCCCAAAAAAGCCTGATACGTTGGATACGAGGGATTGCCGAACATGGGCTAGCACACACCTTCCACAAAGCGGTCGAGCTCAACAAAACGGGAACCCTTGACCAGTGCAACATCATGTTTTTCAAGCGCGCCGCCCATGCGGTCGAGCACCTGCTGATAATCGGAGAACACCTGGATGCGGTCCTCGTCCATGCCCATCATGCGCGCGGCATCGGCCATAAGCTGGGCCAGCTCACCACCCACGCACGCCAGCATGTCGAGCTTCTTGGCGGCGGCATAGGCGCCCACGAGCTCATGCATGCGAGGAGCCTCATCGCCCATCTCGCCCATCTCGCCCAGGATCGCCATGCGAGACCCCGTGCACGAAAGCGAGCACAGCAGATCGAGGCCAGCAGCCATGGATTCGGCACTGGCGTTATAGGAATCGTCGATGACGCGGGCACCGCTCTTGGCGCGCTTGATCTCTTGGCGGTGACCGGTGATCGTGAGGCCCCTAAAGGCAGCATCGATCTGCTCGGGCGTCACGCCCAGGCGATAGGCAACCGCGGCGGCCTTAACGGCATTTGGGACGGACTGCACGCCGGGGATGGCAAGCATGGTATCGATTGTCTCGCCCTGACCAAAATCGAGCGTAAAGACCGGACGGCCCTCGTCATCAACTCGAACGTCGCGGGCACGGACCTCATCATCGTCCGAGACGCCGGCCAGCATCACGTCGATACCAGCAGGCTGGGCGAACGTATCGCGAATGAACGGCGTAAAGTCGTCCTCGCCGCCCAAAACCAGCAGCGGCAAGAAGTCGCCAGCGGCGCACATACCCTGGACAATCTCGGCCTTAGCGCGGGCGATGTTCTCGCGGCTACCCAAAATGCCGATATGAGAGGTACCAATCTTGCTCACGATGGCAAGGTTGGGATTGGCGGACTGGGACAGGCGCTCGATCTCGTGGAAATGGTTCATGCCCATCTCGAGCACCAGGACCTCGGTATCGGCCGGAGCGGAAAGCACCGTGAGTGGCATGCCGATCAGGTTATTGAAATTGCCCTTGGTGGCCCAGACACGATAGCGCTTGGCGAGCACAGCGGCGAGCACGTCCTTGGTCGTCGTCTTGCCGATGGAACCGGTAATACCAACGACCAGGCAGCCAAGCTCCAGACGGTACGTGTGCGCCAAACGCAGCAGAAACTCCTCGGGATCATCGGTCAGCAAGATGGCACAGCCCTTGTCCTGCGCCAGCGAGACCAGCTCGGCCTCGGGCTCACGCGTCATCACTACGGCGCCGGCACCCGACTGGACGGCACGGGAAGCAAAATCATTGCCGTCGACGTTTTCACCGGGAAAGGCGACGAAAATCGTCCCTTCCTCGACCTGGCGCGAGTCGATAACGCACCCGCGGCATACCTGATCGGCTTCTCCCGTCACGGTTCGGGCCCCTGTTGCGGCCGCGAGGTTGTTGACGGCGATCTCTATCATTGCAGCTCCCCTGTAAACCTAATAATGCTATCGGCGTATTGTATCCCAGCGCCGCGCATGCGTGGTGCAGGGCATGTGAACACCCCTCATATGGGACAACAAACCACGCCCCAAAGATTGTAACCCCCTACTTCGTGTGCGGGATACCCAGCACGTCGAGCGCGTTGGCCATAATGGACTGGAACGGCACCGCAGCGGCATCTGAGCCGCTCGGCGTTCCGTCGAGCGTGATATAGCACAGCACCTTGGGCGATTGTGCCGGTGCAAAGCCCATAAAGGACGACATGTAGTTCTCCTTGAGGTAGCCGCCGTTCTCGTCGGCTCGTTCGGCCGTACCGGTCTTACCCGCCACGTCATAGCCGTCAACCGCGCCGCCAACGCCCGTTCCCTCGGACACGACCGTCTGCATGCACGATGTCACCTGGGATGCGGCGTCCTCCGAAATCGCGCGCTCGCCTTCGCCCCAGTCCTTCTCGTCGCCTTTGCTGGACTTATAGAAGTGCGGGGTCATCATCACGCCGCCGTTGGCGATGCCGCCCACGGCACGTGCGATCTCAATCGGCGAGACGGACAGCGCCTGTCCAAAGCTCATCGAACCCAGCGTGGCGCCGTCATACTGGTCACGCTCCTTGACGATGCCCAGGCTCTCGCCCGGAAAATCGACACCGGAGCTGTGACCTATGCCCCACTTGTCCACATAGGCGGCAAAGTCATCCGCACCGATCTTGCGCCCCACCAGGACAAAGCCCACGTTGGACGAACGGCGCATCATCTCGCGCACATCCATGGTCATGGCATAGTCGCGCTTGTCGGCATCGGTGACGGTATCGTCACCCACCTTGATGCTCGCCGGCACCTCAAACGACGTACTCGATCGCACGACGCCCAAGTCGAAGCCGGCGCCCGCCACGAGCGTCTTAAAGACCGAGCCGGGCTCGTAGGCGTCGGTGACCAGGCGCAAGTTCATATCCTCGGTCTTGGCGTTTTCCAGATCGGTCTGGTCGTAGGTCGGGTACGAGCAGGCGGCGAGAATTTCACCAGTCGTGGGGTCGGTGACCAAAGCCGAGCCGTTCTTGGCCTTTGTCTTCTCGACAGCCTCCGCCAAAGCATCCTCAGCCGCTCGCTGCATATTGACGTCGAGCGTCGTCACGATGTCAACGCCGTCGACCGCAGCCACCTTTTTATAGGCACCGCCCGCGATATAGCTGCCGTCCCTCGCGCGCTCGCGCACGAGGGTACCATTCGTGCCGGTCAGAAGCTTGTTGTATTGCTTTTCGAGACCCGTCAAGCCGTCGTTGTCTACATTCACTACACCCAGCACCTGCGATGCCAGATTGCCGTATGGATATACGCGCTTCATGGCCTGCTCAAAAAGCACGCCGGGCAGGTTTTTCTTCTCCAGCGCCGCAGCATCGTCTTCGTCCACCTGGCGCTTGATATACACCCAGGTGCCATCGGACTCGACGAGCTTGCGGCAGGTCTTTTTATCGATTCCAGTTGCCTTGACCAGCGCCGACACCGTCTTGTCAACATCCTCGACAAGCTGCGGGTTCACGGCGATGTTGCGACATTCGACCGACGACGCCAGCACGTTACCGTTGCGGTCGTAGATGGTGCCGCGTTTGGCATAGAGGGTCTGTGCAAGCAGGCGGCGCGCATCGGCACGCTCGCGCAGTTTATCGGCTTCGACAATTTGATAGTCGGCAAGGCGAAAGACGCCCAAGCCCAAACCAAGCCCGATGAAGCCCATGATGGCTTTGCGGCGAGGCAGAGGCGTGCCTGTGAGCCATTCGGTCGACGAACTCTTGCGCGACCTGGTGTTATGCATTTGAGGGCCGTCCGAGCCGCGAAGTCGCGACGCCGGGTCGTTGCCACGGGACTGCCCGGCGTTGTAAGATTGCCGACCCGTTCCTTGATAACCAGAACGTCCCCGCGACGAGGGACGTCCAGAACCGCGGCCCCCATCGGAACCGCGGCGATAGTCATTTGTCATACTCAGCTACCGTCTTGCTACTGAGCGGTCGCGGTCGCGTTGGCGCCCGCGGCTGCATCCTGCGAAAAGTCAAGTGTAACGCTCTCGCTGGGCTCCACCATGCCATAAGCGCCCGCAAGGTCGCGAATGCGCGTGTCGGCGCCATAGACCGAATGCATGACCTCCAGGTCGGAGCTCTCATCGGTCGCCTTTTCGAGCGTGTTGGTAAGCTCGGCGTTGCTGTTGAGCACCTGGGCCGTAACGCCGGCGAGTGCCACGCGGGCGATGCCGATCGTCATGAAGATAGCCGCAATGATGCAAAACGTTTTAAGAACGCTCATGAAAACCGGGCTTACCGCCTGGTTTGCCTGACGGCCCGCGCCCGTGTAGACATCAAAGCGCGGCGTGCGCTGCTCACGGGGAGCAACGGGGGCCTGCGGCGTCTCACGATAGGCGGGCATGGCGTTCATATCATAGGCAAGTGCTGCGCTTGAAGTGTTGTAGCCCATGATATGCCGCCTCCCATCCCGAGTACGTTGGTAGTGTGTTTAAGCTTCGTTTATGGTGCGAGCGGGAGGTCCAATATCGCGCGGTCGCGCCTACAGACGCTGCGCCACGCGGATTTTGGCTGATCTCGCCCGAGGGTTGCGCTCAACCTCATCAGGCTGGGCAACCAAGGGTTTGCGGGTGATGACCTTGAGTATCGGCACGTTGCCGCACACGCACACCGGAATCTCCGGCGGACACGTGCACCCCTGGCTCATCTCCTTAAAGTGGTTCTTTACGATACGGTCCTCGAGCGAGTGATACGAGATGACGCAGATACGTCCGCCCGGGTTGAGCCACCTGGTGGCGGCATCAAGCCCTCGTTCGAGCACATCGAGCTCGTGATTGACCTCGATGCGAATGGCCTGGAAACTTTTCTTGGCCGGGTGTCCGCCATGCCGACGAGCGGCAGCCGGGATACCCGCCTTGATGATCTCGACAAATTGGCCGGTGGTTTCGATCGGTTCTTGCTCGCGGCGGCGCACGATCTCGCGCGCGATCTGCGAGGCAAACTTCTCTTCGCCGTAGACGCGTAGAATCCGGGCGAGGTCGTGTTCGTTATAGGTGTTGATGACCTCAGCTGCGTTTAAGGTGTTATTACCCGGATCCATCCGCATGTCCAATGGGGCGTCCTCGTTATACGAAAAGCCCCTGCCAGGGATATCGAGTTGCGGTGACGAAACGCCCAAATCGAACAGGAAGCCATCGACCCCGGGCACCTCGGCCGAGCAAAGCAGCTCGTCCAAGTCGCCGAAGTTGCCCTTCAGCAGCTGGTGCGGAACTCCGGGAACCTCGCGGTCCAGACGGGCGCCAGCGGCCTCGAGGGCCATGTCGTCCTGATCGACGCCGAGCAAAAGGCCCGTCTCCCCCACCTGCGCGGCCATCTTTACCGAATGGCCGGCACCGCCAAGGGTGCAATCGCAGACAACGGAGCCGCTCTTTAGCCGCAGCGACTCAAGCACTTCGCCGAGCATGACAGGTTCATGCCGATATTCTTGTGTCAAGATCCCACGCTCCATCCGTTACCCGTGCCTTGCCCTTACGAGAAGAAGAGGTCCAGCAGGGCCTCATCGTCATCGTCCTCATCGGCCGCGGCGCGATCCCAAACCTCAAGGTGGTCGTAGTTGCCCACAACCGTGACCTCGCGGTCGAGGTTCGCCTGCTTGCGGAGAGACTCGGAAAGACCGATACGACCGGCGCTGTCCACGTCCATCGACGTGGTGCGCTTGTTGATCGCCCTCATGAGCTTCTGGTCATTAATGTCACGCGGGTTAAAACCCTCGTGGCCCTCACGACCCGCGAAGAGTCCTTCGACCCACTTATCGAAGGCCTCGGCAGAGAACACGTACAGAGCATCGACATCCAGGGCTTTAAACACGCGAACGTGCTCTCCAAGCTCCTCGCGAAGGGGTGCAGGCAGGGATAGACGACCTTTTGCATCGAGATTGCGCTCGTATGCACCAGTCATTCCCATGTGCGCCCTCCCCTCGGTTACTCAGATGGCACGTACGCGGGGAACCACCCCGCCTGTCGACGTCATCAATAATATGGGGAACCGCCCCATTTTTCAACACCTTTCCCCACCCCTTCCCCCACCCAGCCCCACCATTCCACCCCCAATATGTTGTAAAACACCCCCGAGCATATGTTCGAAAACACAATATGTTGTGTTTACAGCAAAGGCGGGATGCCACCTGTGGCACCCCGCCTTTCAACCTCAACCTTCAAGTTGACCTTGAGGCGATTTTTGCGTCCTTTTACATGGCGTTCACATCGCCCCCAAACTCCCCCACCCAAGGCACGTGCGGCCCACCACCGCGACGACAAGTGGCGAAAAATGGGACGGGCCCCAGATTGCCCATGCGCGCGCAAAAGCACGCCGCAGCAATCTGGGGCCCGTCCCCAAATACCTATAAATATGCAGGCCAGCGATGTGTTAACGATGCGCCAGCGGATGCGCCGCCAGATAGACCTCGGTCAGTTGCGTGCGGTCGACATGCGTGTAGACCTGCGTGGTCGAAATATCGGCATGGCCCAAAATCTCCTGCAGCACACGCAGGTCGGCACCGCCCGCGAGCATGTGGGTGGCAAAGGAGTGGCGCAAGGTATGGGGATGGAGCCCCACCAGCCCCACCTGACGCCCATACCGCTCGCATATCGCATGCACGGCCTGGCGCGACAGGCGACGTCCGTTCTTATTTAAAAAGACCGCCGAGGTCTCGGTTCCGCGGGCATGGGCCGCCAAGCGAGAACGTCCCTCAGTTACATAGAGCATCAGAGCTCGCGCCGCGCTTCCCACCAGCGGGGACAGGCGTTCCTTTGAGCCCTTACCGCGAACGAGTACAAAGCCATCGTCAATATGGATATCGCCCACATCGAGCCCCACCAACTCGCTCACACGCAAACCGCATCCGTAGAGCACTTCCAAGATGGCATGGTCGCGCAAGCCCATCTCGCCCTCGGGGAAGTCTTGATCGAGCAGAGCCGAGACATCCTCCACCGATAGATACTCCGGCAAACGCTCAGCCTTTTTAGGCAGGCGCAACGCCGCCGTTGGATTTTGGGCTACAGCCCCATCGCGCACCAAAAAGGCATGCAGGCCCTTCACGGCTGCAAGCGCACGCTCCACCGAGGCATCGGAATAGCCCCCATCGCGACGGTCGGCGACAAAGCCCTCCACGACCTGACGAGTCACCTCTTCAAAAGACACAATACCCGCCCGCTCCAGATAGGCGCAGTACGTCGTCAGGTCACGACGATAGGCCGCAATCGTGTTGCGCGCCAAACCCCGCTCGACCGCGAGGTAATCGAGATACTCCCCCGCCGCCACGGCGAGCGACGAGGGAGTAGCTTCGGTATGTTCCTTATTCGCCGGCACCCTTAGTCCGTAGCGAGGTTCATGGGCGTCACCTGCAGACGGTCGACACCCTCGTGCTGGCCGATCGAAGCGCGTACGAACTCGCGGAACAGCGGCTGCGGGTTGGTCGGGCGGCTCTTGAACTCGGGATGAGCCTGGGTTGCCACATACCACGGATGCACGTCGCGCGGCAGCTCGACCATCTCGACCAGGCGCTCGTCAGGCGACAGACCCGAGATAACCAAACCGGCGTCCTCGAGCTGGTCGCGGAAGGCGTTGTTGAACTCAAAGCGGTGACGGTGACGCTCGTAGACGAGTTCCTCGCCATATGCCTCGCGAGCAAGGGTATCGGCGGCGAGCTTGCACGGATAGGCGCCCAGGCGCATGGTGCCGCCCTTCTCGGTCACGTCCTCCTGCGAGCTCATCAGATCGATGACACTATACGGGCCATCCGGATCGAACTCAGAGGAGCTGGCGCCGGCAAGGCCGACGACATTGCGCGCAAATTCGCACACGGCCACCTGCATACCCAGGCAAATGCCCAGATACGGAATCTTGTGCTCACGGGCAAACTCGGCCGCGAGGATCTTGCCCTCCAGGGCGCGCTTGCCAAAGCCGCCGGGGACCAGGATGCCCGAGGCGTCGCCCAGAACCTCGGAGACATTCTGCTCGTCGAGGCTCTCGCCGTCGACCAGCTGGACGTCCACATGGCGATCGTAGAAGACGCCCGCATGGTGCAGGGCCTCGATAACCGACAGGTACGCATCGGGCAGCTGCGTGTACTTGCCCACGACGGCGATCTTCACCTTGTCGGCGTGATGGTTGGCGTGATTCTGTTTGCGCAGGAACTCGTTCCACTCGCTCATGTCGCGCTCACGCGGGTCCAGACCCAGGCGCTCGCAAATGCGCAGGTCAAAGTCCTGCTCGGCAAGCAGCTGCGGAACATCGTAAATGCTCGCGCAGTCCTCGTTGGTAAAGACGCAATCGGTGTCGACGTCGCAGAAGCTTGCGATCTTTCCGCGGATAGCGTCATCGATATGGTGGTCGGAGCGCAGCACGATAATATCGGGCTGGATGCCAAAGCTGCGGAGCTCCTTGACGGAATGCTGTGTGGGCTTGGTCTTGACCTCGTGGGCGGCGGCGATATAGGGAACGAGCGACACGTGGATGTAGCAGACGTTCTCGGGGCCGGCCTCCTTGCGGTACTGACGGATGGCCTCGACAAACGGCTGGGACTCGATGTCGCCAATCGTGCCGCCCAGCTCGGTGATGACTACATCGGAGCCGGTCTGCTCCTCGATGCGGCGGAACTTGTCCTTAATGGCATTGGTGACGTGGGGAATCACCTGCACGGTACCGCCCAAAAAGTCGCCGCGACGCTCGCGGGCGATTAGGCTTTTGTAGATGGCACCGGTCGTAAAGTTGGAATCGCGGGTCAGGTTCTCATCAATAAAGCGCTCGTAATGACCCAGGTCCAGGTCGGACTCGTAACCATCCTCGGTAACGAAGACCTCACCATGCTGGAACGGGCTCATGGTACCGGGGTCGACGTTCAGATACGGGTCGGCCTTCTGCATCGTTACTTTGTAGCCACGCGACTTGAGCAGACGGCCCAGCGAGGCCGCGGTGATACCCTTGCCCAGGGACGAAACCACGCCACCGGTTACGAACACATGCTTGGTCATATTGAGTTACCTGCGCTTCCCGTAGAAGTTGTTTATCCACATCTTACGGGTCTTCATTGTAATACTCGCGCCGCGGACCGTTCGCAATTTTTCTCGCGTGCGATTGCATTTCTCAATCTTGAAACAAAACGCCGCCCGGTTTCCCAGGCGGCGTCGCTATGGCAAGGGTTACATGCTGCTATCGATCAGCAACCTCGTCCTCAAGCATTTCTTGAACGAGCATGCCGGTACGGACGCCCTCAAGATACCACTCGCCACGTTCGGTGAGGCAAATGCCATTTGCAAGCTGACCGCCGTCGTCGCTATAACGCGAGACGACATCAATCATGCCTTCGGAATCCAAGCGATCGATTGCGGCGCGGGCACGATACGGCGAAACCCCCACGCGCTCGGCAAGCGTTTTGCGCGAGAAACCATACGGCCCGCCATTGTCTTCGGTTTGCTGGTCGATTTCCATCAACACCAGCACCTCAACACGCTTCATATCGTTGACACTCGCACGACCCTTGCCCGCCATAGCAGCCTCCTCAAACCGAGCACGAGCATCTAACGCGCCGTGCGCGACCGACACACCTCACGATGGCAGGTAATATCCATCATGCGGCATCCCGCTAAGGATGAAACAGTTACGGTTATTGTATACCGCTCAAATTGTTTCTAGGCAGGTAAACGGCTATTTTTCGCCGAAATAGGCGCTTTATTGATCAAAAAGCCGTACCGGGCGCCAACCCGATACGGCCAAAATGCAATGCAATTACCGCGGTGCTTCAAACTTAGCGGTGGAAGAAACCGCGGCGCTCAAACTTGGGCTCGCAGCACACGTTGATACCCAGTTTGCGCAGTACCGTCTCGTCCGTCGGCGAGATAATCACGCTAAAGAAGGCATCGCAACCGCGCAGCTGCTCCAGGCCCGAAAGGACGCGAGCGGCCGTCTCACTCGTGGCCGAGGTGATCGACAGCGCCATAAGCGTCTCGTCGGTGTGGAGGCGAGGGTTTTTGCTGCCCAGGAAATGCGTCTTGAGCTTGCTGATGGGCTCGATCGCCTCATCGCTAATGACCTCGAGCTCAAGGTCGACGCCCGAGACATGCTTGAGGGCGTTCATAATGAGCGAACTTGCGGCGCCCAGGCGCGTGGAGGTCTTACCGGTCACCACGGAGCCATCGGGCATGACCATGGCACCCACGGGACCACCCGTCAGCTGCTCCCTGGTGAGGGCCGCCGAGCGCGCCGGTGAGTAGTTCTTATCGATGCCGGCTTTCTTCATAATAATCTTGAGACGGTCGACTTGCTCATCGCCCACGCCGGTACGGCGCACATTTTCGACCGCGGTAAAGTAGCGGCGGACGATCTCCATCTTGGAAGCGTCGCGGCAGGCATCGTCATCGGTGATGGCAAAGCCGACCATATTGACGCCCATGTCCGTAGGACTCTGATAGGGGCTCTTGCCCAGGATCTTTTCCATCAGAGCACGGACCACCGGGAAGGCCTCGACGTCGCGGTTGTAGTTGACCGTGGTCTTGTTGTAGGCCTCCAAGTGGAAGGAGTCGATGATATTGGCATCGTCGAGATCGGCCGTTGCTGCCTCATAGGCGATGTTGACCGGATGCGTGAGGGGCAGATTCCAGACCGGGAAAGTCTCGAACTTGGCGTAGCCGGCGGCGGTGCCGTGCTTGTGCTCGTGATAGAGCTGCGAGAGGCAAGTGGCGAGCTTGCCTGAGCCGGGGCCGGGAGCGGTGACCACGACGAGCGGACGCGTGGTCTCGACAAACTCGTTCTTGCCGTAGCCATCGTCGGACACGATCAGATCGACATCGTGCGGATACCCCTCGATGGGATAGTGCAGCTTGGCGGGAATACCGAGCGCGTTCAGGCGGTTGCGGAACACATCAGCAGCAGGCTGGCCAGCGTACTGGGTGATGACCACAGCCGCGACGGCAAAGCCGTTGCCGCGGAACAGGTCAACCAGGCGCAGCACATCCTCGTCATAGGTAATGCCCAGGTCACCACGAGCCTTGTTTTTCTCGATGTGGTTCGCGTTGATCGCGATGATAACCTCGACATCGTCGGCGATGCTCTTGAGCATGCGGAACTTGCTGTCCGGTTCAAAACCCGGTAGCACGCGGCTCGCATGATAGTCATCGAATAGCTTACCGCCAAACTCCAAATAGAGCTTGCCGCCAAACTGCGAGATGCGCTCCTTAATGTGAGCAGCCTGCAGCTCGATATACTTCGCGTTGTCGAAACCCTGGCGCATATATGGCTCCCGTCCCGTTTCCAATTAATGTTCTAGGCGATTATAACGGAGCAGACCCTCCCCAACGCCCAAGCAATCAACTGGCACCAACCAAACACGCCATCGATAAGTTGCGGTGAAATAGTTCCCGTTTAACCCCTCAAGACGGCCAAACAGGAACTATTCCACCGCAACTTCCCCTTTTTGGTTCAAACAAACCTGGCCTTTGTATCAATAATGGATACGTCGCAGGTTGAGCATAAGCCAGCGAAAGCCCGCCAGAGTAGGCAAAGCGCCCTCTGCACCAACAATGGAAAGCGCCGCAGGCAGAGGACGGACAGCGAGCGCCGTCCAGAACGTACAAGTTGGCATGAAAAAGGCGAGGCATAGACCTTTTGGTCATGCCTTGCCTTTTGAATGACAAATTGTCGTTCTGGACGGCGCGTAGCGTCGACCGGTTCCGCGGCTTGGTAAAACCGCGGAACAAAAAGTCGCCCCCTCCCGCGCACGGAACGGAAGGGGGCTAAAGGTAGGAGTCTACCGGTGGGTTTACCCCGCCGGACAGACGATGACCAGGTGATCCTCTACAGGATCGTCAAGGTTTCCGTGGGGTACCCGTTGGGTACTTAGATCAACACGCAGGCGACGGTCAGGATGATGGCGCAGACGACGGAGAGCGCGACGATGAGCTTAAGGGCAAACTTGAGCCAGGTCGTCCACTCGATCTTGGCCAGGGCGAGACCGCCCATGATGGCGCCGGAGGTCGGGGTGAATAGGTTCACGACACCGATGGCGGCGGAGAAGATCATGACCATGACCTCAGGCGAGAAGCCGAGCTTAACAGCCAGCGGTCCCATGATGGGCATGGAGACGGTGGCCATACCGGAGGTCGAGGGGATCAGGAAGGACAGGCCGAAGTAGACCAGGAAGCTCATGGGAGCGAAGATCACGCCGGACAGGCCAGCCAGGGCATTGGCGGCAGCGTCGAGGACGAAGACATCGAGGCCGGTGTTAGCCATGAGGACGGAGATACCACGGGCGAGGGCGATGACGAGAACAACGGACATCATGTCGGCAGCGCCGGTGATGAAGGTGTTAACGATCTGCTTCTCGGACAGGCCACCGATGATACCGATCAGGACGGCCATGAGGAAGAACCAGGTGGAAGCCTCGTCGAAGTACCACTGGCCAATGGGCAGGCCGGTGATCAGGGCAGACCAGCCCTGGACGACGGCGTTACCGTCGGCGTCGTAGACAGCGCCAGCGTCGAAGAAGTTGGCGACGCCCTCGTTGAGGTCGGCCAGCGGAATGAAGCCGACGATCATGACGACGAAGGTGAAGGCGAAGGCGATCAGAACACCCTTCTGACGACCGGTGAGCTTGACCTCCTTGTGGACCTCGGAAGCAGCCTTGCCGTGAGCCTCTTCGGCGTCCTTGAGCTCCTGCATCGACAGGATGGTGGAACCCTTGTCAGCCTTGACCTTCTTGGCATAGTTCATCACGAAGAAGATGGACATAGCGGTAGTGACAATCCACAGGACGGCACCGAGGCCGATGATGATGGACTGGTTGACCTCAATGCCAACGCCGGTCAGAGCGTCGACGGCAGCGCCGACGGCGAACGGGTTAACCGTGGAGCCCAGGCAGCCGCAGCCAGCGCCGAGCAGGACGGTAGCGGCACCGACCATGGGGTCGAAGCCAGCAGCCATCATGGTAGCGGCGAGCAGGGCGTAGAAGGGAACGGTCTCCTCGCACATACCATAGGTGGTACCACCGAGGGAGAAGATGAGCATCAGCACGGGAATGAGCATAATCTCGTTGCCCTTAAGCTTCTGCACCAGAACGGCGATGCCGTTGTCCAGGGCGCCGGTCTCGGTCATCATACCGAGGAAGCCGCCCAGGATCATAACGAAGAGGCAGACGGGCAGAGCGTCAGCGAAGCCCTTAATCGGGGCGGTGCAGAAATCGCTCAGACGGGCGGCAGTAACCGCGCCGCCGGACGTGCCGGAGACGATAACGGTAATCACTGCGACAATTGCCAGCAGAGCAAGAAGAATGGTGAACGATGAAGGCATACCGCGCTTTTTCTTAGCGGTCTCAGTCATAGTTCTCATCCCCCCTTCATAAATCATTTACTGATCTCGCCAGAAGCGGCTCTTCCGTGCCGTGCCTGCCGCTTGATGCGAGATTATTACCAGATAAAACCGCTCGGGGTGTGCAGCAATACACCCCGAGCGAGATGCTAGATGCTCTTACTTGAGCGTGGCGTACATGACAGCCTTGATGGTGTGCATGCGGTTCTCGGCCTCGTCGAAGACCTTGGAAGCGGGGCTCTCGAAGACCTCGTCGGTGACCTCCTGCTCGGTGATGCCGAACTGCTCGCACTTCTCGGCGCCAATGGTGGTGTTGGTGTCGTGGAAGCTGGGCAGGCAGTGCAGGAAGATGGCACCCGGGTTGGCCATAGCCATGACCTCGGAGGTGACACGATACGGGGTGAGCTGAGCGATGCGCTCGGCCCAGACCTCGTCGGGCTCGCCCATGGAGACCCACACGTCGGTGTAGATAACGTCGGCACCGGTGACGCCGTCCTTGACGTCTGTGGTCAGCTTGATGGTGCAGCCGTTAGCCTCGGCGATGGGCTTGCAGGCCTCGATGACGTCGTCAGCGGGCATGCACTCCTCGGGGCCGCAGGCCACGAAGTTCATGCCGAGCTTGGAGCAGACGACCATGAGGGAGCGAGCGACATTGTTCTTGCAGTCGCCCATGAAGACGAGGGTCTTGCCCTTGATGTCGTAGTTGAAGTTCTCCTGGACGGTCAGGATGTCGGCGAGCATCTGGGTGGGGTGCCACTCGGTGGTCAGGCCGTTCCACACGGGCACGCCGGACTTAGCAGCGAGCTCCTCGACGTCGTCCTGAGCAAAGCCACGGAACTCGATGCCGTCATACATGCGGCCGAGAACGCGGGCAGTGTCCTCGATGGACTCCTTCTTGCCCATCTGCGACGAACCCGGATCGAGGTAGGTGACGCCCATGCCCAGATCCATGCCGCCGACCTCGAAGGCGCAGCGGGTACGAGTAGAGGTCTTCTGGAAGAGCAGAACGATGTTCTTGCCCTCGAGATAGCGGTGCGGAACGCCAGCGCGCTTCATATCCTTGAAGTTCTTGGAGAGCTTGAGCAGGTACTCGATCTCCTCGGTGGTGAGGTCGAGAAGCTTGAGGAAGCTACGGCCGGAAAGGTTAACACCCATGGTTTGATTCCTTTCGAAGAAATGAATTACGTAAGTATTAGTGGTGCCCGTTTAACGGGCGAAGCCGGTGCGGTTGTAGGGGGACCGCACCGGAAACGGAAAGACTTAGAGGTCCTCGCGCCAGAAGGGCATGCTCATGCAGCGCGGGCCGCCGCGGCCGCGGGAGAGCTCGGCGGAGGGCACGACGAGAAGGTCCAGGCCCTCCTTGTACAGCACGTCGTTGGTGACGGTGTTGCGGGCGTAGACGCAGATCTTGCCGGGCTCGACGCACAGGGTGTTGGAGCCGTCGTTCCACTGCTCGCGGGAGGCCGCGATCGGGTCGCCGCCGCCGCAGGGGATCAGCTTGACCTGGTCGACGCCGGTGGCGTCCTCCAGGACGTGCTCGAGGGTGTCCTCGATCAGGCGGATGTTCACGTCGCCCGGGTTCTTGCCGGCGGTCAGCTCGTAGACGCGCAGGGTGCCCATGATGGCGGGGTGGATCGTGAACTTATCGACGTCGATCTGGGTGAAGACCGTGTCGAGGTGCATGAAGGCGCGCGAGACCGGGATGTCGAAGGCCAGGATGCGCTCGACCTTGGAGTCGGAGTTCCAGAAGATGTTCTGGGCCATGACGTCGATCGCGGCGGCCTGGGTGCGCTGGGAGATGCCGACGGCGAGGGTCTTCTCGTTGATGTTCAGCACGTCGCCGCCCTCGGTGTGGAACTGGCAGTCGCGGCGGAAGTACAGGGAGACGTCCTTGTAGTCGGGGTGGTACTTGAAGACGTACTTGCCGTACAGGGTCTCGCGGTTGCGGGTGACCGAGTACATGCGGTTGAGGTTGACGCCCTCGCCGACGACCGCGAACGGGTCGCGGGTGAAGTAGAGGTTGGGCATCGGGTCGATGATCAGGTCGGACTCGGACTCGGAGTTGACCAGGGAGTCGAGGGTCGTGGACGCCGTGAGGGGCATGTCGATCTCGGACTTGGTCATGCCGGCCATGGTCTTCTTGACGAACTCGAGGTTGTCCTCGATGGAGTCCAGCTTCTCGCGGACGATCTGCGGCATGTGCTGGCCGCGGATGCCGGCCTCGGCGATGTACTGGTCGGTGAACTCGGCGCGGGCGCCGGGGACCTGGTCGAACACCTCGGCGACGAGGTTCTCGAGGTAGAGGACCTCCACGCCCTGGTCCCTCAGGATCTGGGCGAAGGTGTCGTGCTCCTGCTGTGCGACCTCCAGGAACGGGACGTCGTCGAACAGGAGTCGCTCGAGCTCGTCGGGCGGCAGGTTGAGGAGCTCGTCGCCGGGACGGTGCAGGCAGACCTTCCTGAGCTTGCCGATCTCGGAAGGCACGTGCAGACCTTTCGTCATGGCCTCCTACCTTTCTTTCGGGCCCTTGTCAGGGCCGATTCGTTAGCGCCCCTCCGTGTGAGGCGTTATTGCTGACGACATATTTATATCCAAAATCAGCTCATACTTCCACCTTGCCCCCGAACGGTTTTTTATAGGGGGTGAACGGCATACACATATACTTCACGCATGGCACACTTCATCTTAATAAAGCGTATTTACGTGCTTAAACGCGTTTTAATCCTAAAATCAAATGGAACTAAACTTTGTTAAACCATCCTCAAATTGCATATTTCCAATAAAGCTATGAATAGAATTAGCGGTTCACACCGCGTCTCAACCATTTTCATTTTTATTCAGAAAAAAGTTTGTCCTATTCATTTCTGATAAATAAATTACCGTTTACCAGACGCTTGATACCGTTCACCGGAAACTCAGTATAAGGCCCAGCGGATACCGCCTCGCTTTACGGCCCCATTTGTAACAACTTGACTTCTCGGTATAGAAAAACGGACCCGCTTCCCCTAGGGAAACGGGTCCGTTTTCGATTATCTTCGGCTAATTTGGATAAGGCCCCCGAAGACCATCGGAATCCTAGCGATCGAACTCCGCCAGTGCCTCGCCCAAAAGCCTCAGGCCCTCGCGCAGAACGTCCTCGCTCGCGCAGTAGCCCAGGCGTGCGCCGCAGGGAAGCTCAAAACGGCTACCGGGGACCAGCAGCACTCCCCTCTCGGACAGCAGGCGCCTGCAGAACTCCTCGTCATCCTCGGGAATATCCAGCTGGATAAACGAGGTGGACACGCCCTGCGGGGCCGTCCAGGAAACGCGATGCTGCGTATCGATCCAAGCCTGCGCGATATCGCGGTTGCCAAACACGATCTTGCGATTGCGCTCGAGAATCTTATCCTTGTGCTCAAGCACATAGGTCGCCAGAGCATCGTTGAACACGCCGCCGCAGATCATGGTGTAATCGCGATAGGTACGGATGCGGTTGGACACCTCTTCGTCGGCCACGACCCAGCCCACGCGGGCCGCAGGCGTCGAATAGGTCTTCGACAACGAGTTGGTGACAATGGCCCTCTCGTACACGTCGACCATCGACATAAAGGACTCAGTGTTTTCGAGCGGCAGATACACCTCGTCGCACAGCACGTAGGCGCCCACCGAACGGGCGATCTCGGCAATCTGGCCGAGCATATCGGTATCGAGCACCGTACCGATGGGGTTCGATGCGTTGTTTATGCAGATAAGCTTGGTGTTGGGGCGCACCAAGCGCTTGAGTTCCTCGATATCGGGCTTCCAGCCGAGTTCCTCGCAAAGCTCCCAATACTCGACCTCGGCGCCCAGCGTGCGCGGAATCTCGTAGAGCGGCGCGTAGGTGGGCCACTCGGCGATAACGTGGTCGCCGGGCTCGACCACGGCCATGATGGCGTTGAGGTTCGCACCCGTGCAGCCATTGGTCTGCAGAATGTGGTCGGGATTGACCTCCCGACGATACAGCTTGGCAACCACGGCCTTAAACTCCGGCGAGCCCTCGATCCAGCCGTAGTTCATCTTCTCGCGGTCCAAGCGCTCGTAGAACGTGGCGCCGTCCTGCTCATCGAGCGCGCGCAGCTCGCCCATGGTGAGCGACGAGATCGTCGACTGGGCGATGTCCCACGTGGCACTTTTCTCCCAAACGTTGAGCCATTCCTCAACGCCAATCGTCTTGATGTCCATGGCCAAGCTCCTTACAAAAGCAGTCATCCAATCGTGTTGACGTCCCTCATACAAGATTGGGGCGGTGCGAAAACCCGCACCGCCCCAATGGGAGACATCTAATGGCAGCTAGATGTATGTATTATGACCTGTACGGGTCCTGAAAGACCTTAGAGGTCCTCGCGCCAGAAGGGCATGCTCATGCAGCGCGGGCCGCCGCGGCCGCGGGAGAGCTCGGCGGAGGGCACGACGAGAAGGTCCAGGCCCTCCTTGTACAGCACGTCGTTGGTGACGGTGTTGCGGGCGTAGACGCAGATCTTGCCGGGCTCGACGCACAGGGTGTTGGAGCCGTCGTTCCACTGCTCGCGGGAGGCCGCGATCGGGTCGCCGCCGCCGCAGGGGATCAGCTTGACCTGGTCGACGCCGGTGGCGTCCTCCAGGACGTGCTCGAGGGTGTCCTCGATCAGGCGGATGTTCACGTCGCCCGGGTTCTTGCCGGCGGTCAGCTCGTAGACGCGCAGGGTGCCCATGATGGCGGGGTGGATCGTGAACTTATCGACGTCGATCTGGGTGAAGACCGTGTCGAGGTGCATGAAGGCGCGCGAGACCGGGATGTCGAAGGCCAGGATGCGCTCGACCTTGGAGTCGGAGTTCCAGAAGATGTTCTGGGCCATGACGTCGATCGCGGCGGCCTGGGTGCGCTGGGAGATGCCGACGGCGAGGGTCTTCTCGTTGATGTTCAGCACGTCGCCGCCCTCGGTGTGGAACTGGCAGTCGCGGCGGAAGTACAGGGAGACGTCCTTGTAGTCGGGGTGGTACTTGAAGACGTACTTGCCGTACAGGGTCTCGCGGTTGCGGGTGACCGAGTACATGCGGTTGAGGTTGACGCCCTCGCCGACGACCGCGAACGGGTCGCGGGTGAAGTAGAGGTTGGGCATCGGGTCGATGATCAGGTCGGACTCGGACTCGGAGTTGACCAGGGAGTCGAGGGTCGTGGACGCCGTGAGGGGCATGTCGATCTCGGACTTGGTCATGCCGGCCATGGTCTTCTTGACGAACTCGAGGTTGTCCTCGATGGAGTCCAGCTTCTCGCGGACGATCTGCGGCATGTGCTGGCCGCGGATGCCGGCCTCGGCGATGTACTGGTCGGTGAACTCGGCGCGGGCGCCGGGGACCTGGTCGAACACCTCGGCGACGAGGTTCTCGAGGTAGAGGACCTCCACGCCCTGGTCCCTCAGGATCTGGGCGAAGGTGTCGTGCTCCTGCTGCGCGACCTCCAGGAACGGGACGTCGTCGAACAGGAGTCGCTCGAGCTCGTCGGGCGGCAGGTTGAGGAGCTCGTCGCCGGGACGGTGCAGGCAGACCTTCCTGAGCTTGCCGATCTCGGAAGGCACGTGCAGACCTTTCGTCATGGCCTCCTACCTTTCTTTCGGGCCTTACTGGCCGAATGTATCAGCGCCCCTCCGTATGGGACGCTGCTTGCTGACAGCTCTAGTTATATCCAAAAACCACCTGCAATTCCACCTCGCCCCCGAACGGTCAGCAAAGTGCGATGAACGGTATATCTCATATGATTCCCCCATGATGCACTTCGGTTCTCTAAAGCAGGTTTTCAAAGGTAAATGTTCTTTTTTCTAAGGAATTAAGCTAGATTGCACAAATATTTTCATGTTTAGGAATTGCATAGCTAAAACGGTTTTCTGCATATATATGTCGTTTGTTCATGATTCAATTTGGATTCGATTATATTCAGCTCGCAATCATTCTTATTCATACATCCTCACCAATTGAGTATGGATATAGATTGTTTCTAAACGAGTTGGGCAGTTAGTTGCATGCCTTGGCAGCGTAAGAAGTAGGTAAAGATACCGTTCACGCAATACGTCCGTGCCACAGGTCGACTAAATTGAGACAATAGTGAATAGTGTTAGGCTACCGTCCCCTGTGGGGACTGAACGGACAGATGCATATGCCGAGCAAAATCGAAAAGAAGCAAGCCGCCGCAAAGCTGCGCAAACCGCCGCGCGACTTCTCATACACGCAAAACCGAGAGCTCAGCTGGCTACGCTTTGACAACCGCGTGCTCGACGAAGCCTTCGACGAAACCGTTCCGTTATTCGAGCGACTAAAGTTCGTCTCGATCTTCGAGTCCAACCTCGATGAGTTCCTCATGGTGCGCGTGGGCGGCCTGTCCGATCTGGCGGAGCTCAAAAAACAACCTGTCGACAACAAGAGCAATATGACCGCCTCCGAACAGGTCGATGCTGTCATGGCCGAAATGCCCGGGCTCCTTACCCGTTGGGAGTCCATCTTTAAGAGCATCGAGGGCAAGCTCGACACCTTGGGCGTTCACCGCGCCCACATCGATTCGCTTACGCCCGAGGAGCGTACCTTTGTAACCCGCTACTTCCAGGCCTACGTGTCGCCGGTCATCTCGCCGCTGGTCATCGATCCTCGCCACCCCTTCCCCAACCTGCGCAACGGCGCGCTCTATCTGGCCTGTGGTCTGGACGGCGCCACCGACGAGGAGAGCCTACTGGGCCTTATCGAGATTCCCGCCTCGATGAACCGCGTGGTCGAGATCCCCTCGCCCACCGGCACCTACTCCTACATCTTGCTCGAGGACGTCATCCTCGCCTGCCTGGACAGCTGCTTTGGCTCCTATAAGCCGCTGGATCGTGCGCTGATCCGCGTCACCCGCAACGCCGACATCGATCCGGACGGCGAGGGCGTCGAAGAGGAAGAGGACTACCGCCAGCACATGAAGCGCATCCTCAAGAAGCGCCTGCGTCTGCAGCCGGTAGTGCTCGCGGTCTCGGGGTCGCTCGAGAAGGCAACGCTCAAGACCATCCGCAAGGCGCTCGAGCTTTCGCGCCGCTCTGTCTTTACCTGCGATATCCCGCTCGACCTGGGCTACGTCTTTGGCATTGAGGGCAAGATTCCCGAGCACCTGCGCAACGAGCTGCTCTTTACGCCGTTTAGGCCGCAGCCCAATCCCACCATCGACATGACCCGCTCCATCCGCGAGCAGGTGCTGCAGCACGACAAGCTGCTCTTTTATCCCTACGAGGCCATGAACCCCTTCCTGGATCTGGTGCACGAGGCCGCCTACGACCCCGAGTGCATCTCGCTGCGCATCACGCTCTACCGCGTGGCCAAGCAGAGCCGCCTGTGCGAGTCGCTGATCGATGCTGCCGAGAACGGCAAAGAGGTCACGGTGCTCATGGAACTTCGTGCCCGCTTTGACGAGCAGAACAACATCGAGTGGGCCGAGCGCCTGGAAGAGGCCGGCTGCACCGTCATCTATGGTTCCGAGGGCTTTAAATGCCACTCAAAGATCTGCCAGCTCACCTATCGCGAGGGCATGGCGCTAACGCGCCTCACGCTTTTGGGCACCGGCAACTTTAACGAGAAGACGGCCAAACTCTACAGCGACTTTATGCTCATGACAGCCCATCCCGGCATCGGCGAGGACGCCAACCTGTTCTTCCGCAATCTGTCGCTGGGCAACCTGCGCGGCGACTACCGCTTCCTGGGTGTGGCGCCCGTCGGACTGAAACCGCTCATCATGCGCGGGCTTGACCGCGAGATCCAGCGCGCCCTTGCCGGCGAGCCCGCCCGCGTGTTCTTTAAGCTCAACTCGCTGACCGACCGCGAGGTTATCGACAAGATCGCCGAGGCATCGTGTGCCGGCGTGCGCGTAGACATGATCATCCGCGGCATCTCGTGCCTCAAGCCCGGTGTTCCGGGCAAGACCGAGAACGTGCATGTCCGCTCCATCGTCGGGCGCTTTTTGGAGCACGCCCGTGTTTACGCTTTTGGCGTGGACTCGGACATGATTTACCTGAGCTCGGCAGACATGATGACACGCAACACCGAGCACCGCGTGGAAATCGCCTTCCCTGTGCTCGACCCCACCTGCCGCGCCCTGGTACACGAGTACATGGGCATGCAGCTGCGGGACAACGTGAAGGCCCGCAGCCTCACGAGCGACGGCACCTGGGTCCCTGTGGAGCGTGCAGAGGGTGAGAAACCCTTCAACTCGCAGGAAGCTCTACTGGAGCGTGCCTATCGCAACGCCGAGGCCGCCGCGCAGCAGCGTGCGCAGGAGAAGGAACGTGTGGCCGAGGAGGCCATTCAGGCCGAGGTTGAACACGGGGCAGCTGCCAAACCGGAAGCGGTTGCAGCTCCCCCGGTGAATGAGCCCGAGGCTGCCGCAGAGACCGCCGTGGAGAAAGCGCCCGAGCCCGCTACCGCGACTCCGGAGCCCGCCGCCGAGGCAAAGCCCACCCCTGCTCCTAAGCCGCAGCCGACCACACCCGAGGTTCAGAAGGTCCAGGCGACTGTCATTGAGCCCGAGCCCGCACCTGCACCTCAGCCCGAGCCGCAGGTCACCAAGCCCGTATCCGAGACGAGCACCCGTCGCGATAAGCCCGCCGGCAAGACCAAGGCCATCGAGCGCCATCGCCCCGGTCGCGTGCGCATGGGCCTGGGCCTGATCGGCCTGGGTCTTAAGACGCTCATTACCGGCAAGACGAAATAGTCGTTTGTAGAAGCAGTTTGTAGAAGCGCCCCGCATTTGAGGAAAGCCTCGGATGCGGGGCGCTTTTCCCTGCTACCATGGTGCGAGCAACAACGCGAATGACAGGCAGGAATATGAAGCTCACTATAGAATCGATGACCTACGGCGCCGACGGGCTGGCGCACGCCGACAACGGCAAGGCCGTCTTTGTGCAGGGTGCCGTGGCAGGCGACACCGTCGAGGCCGAGGTCGTACAGGACGGCAAGTCGTTCATGCGCGCCCGCACCACCGAGATTCTGGAGCCAAGCCTCGATCGCATTCAGCCTCCCTGCCCCTTCGTGGGCATCTGCGGCGGCTGCTCGTGGGGCAATCTCTCGCGCACGGCACAGCTCGCCGCCAAGGAGCAAAACCTGCGCTCCACGCTCGAGCGCATCGGCAAGTTCGCTCCTGAGCAGGTCGATGAGTTGGTACAGCCCATCTGCCACACCAAGGACGACTGGGGCTACCGCAATAAAATCGAGCTCGAACCGACCGTCGTCAACGGTCGCGTGCGCCTTGGCATGCACGGCGTCGACCCCAGCAAGATCGTGGCCGTCGATTCGTGCCCGCTGTTCGATAAGCGTTTTCCCAAGGCGCTCAAGTCAGTCGTCGGCGCGCTCAACTATCTGAGCGGCAGCCACAACCTGGGTCTGGAGCGCGTGGGCATTCGTGCCTCGCGTCGCACCAAGGCACTCGAGGTCGCGCTTTGGACGCCCACAGGCTCTTTTCCGCGCTCGCAGGTCTCCCGCGTGCTGGCGGACGCCGCTCATCCCACGAGCATCGTGCGCGTGATGAGCAAGGGCGAAAAGAAGGCCCGCCGTGTTTCCAAGGTCGAAATGCTCGCCGGAGAGGGCTCATGGACCGAGAATATCGCCGAGGGTCAGATGCGCCTGTCCGCCCCATCGTTTTTCCAAGTCAACACCAAGGGCGCCGAGATTTTGATCGAGCTCGTTATGGAGGCGCTCGATCCGCAGGAAGACGAGCTTGCCGTGGACCTGTACTGCGGTGCCGGCACCTTTACCCTGCCGCTCGCCCGCCGCTGCGACTTTGTCGCTGCCGTCGAGGCCTACGGCCCCGCCGTGCGCGATCTACGCCGTAACCTGGAAATCAACAAGCTTGATAACGTCGACGTCATTGGCGGAGACGCGGTGCGCGAGTTCCCCGACCAGGATGCCGACGTCTTGGTGGTCGACCCGCCGCGCGCAGGCCTCGCCCCCGAAGCGATCGACCTTATCGCCAGCACGAGTGCCCACGATGTCGCCTACGTGAGCTGCGACCCGGCCACCCTGGCGCGCGATCTCAAACGCTTTGTCGAAGAAGGCACCTTCTCCCCCGTAAAGATCACGCCAGTCGACCTGTTCCCACAAACCTTCCACTGCGAGACCGTCGTCCACCTCAAGCGCAACTAGACTGTTTGCCCAAAACCACGCCCGATGATTTTTCTGAGACGGGGATAAAAATAAATTTGCTCCGAATGATTATTTAATCCCCGCCCCGAAATTGAACCGCCCCCTCATTTCTTGAACATTAGAAATGGGTGCTTCTTTATGAACGGGAGAGTCAGGCACGATGCCACGCTGAGGACTCTTGCAGCAGAGCTTTGCGACAGGGGGTACGAGCGCGCCGAAGGCCGGCGGGAGGCCGAAGGGTGTCCGTACCCGGCCGGGGCCGGCGGCGTGCGAGGGCAAGCTCATGCGACGGAGCTGCTGCCCGGGCGCCTGAAGGACGAATTCTACAGGAACCGGACGTGGCGGAGCTTCGAGGAGTTCAAGCGGGACCTCGAAGCCTATACCGTTCACTGGAACAAGAGGAGGCGGGTTAAGCAAAAGGGACTGACCCCGGAGGAGTTCCGAAATCAGTCCCCATGTGCGGTATAGGCCGCTAATTGACCCGTCCAAGTATCGGGGCGCAGTTCATTTCAGCGCCGCCCGAGAAAGCTAAACGCCTTCTGGCAGGTTGTCCCGGGCCGAGGGCGGCCACCTTGATCGCCCTCGGCCCTCACCCACCTCAACTGCTCCTCAATTACATGGAGCTGGTCGAGAAGAGGCGCAAGCTAGCGGGCGCCTTCCTCTTCGTCGTTGGGCCGGTAGGTGATGAACTCGATAACAAAGGCCAGGACGGCAGAGACGAGCGAGGCGATGATCGCGAAGATCATGTGAGAGATCCCGGCGCCACCAGGGGTCCCGTCGATGAAGTTGAGCAGGTTGAAGACGCCGAGGCCGCCCGAGATGTACATGAGGGCGCCCGTCATTCCCACGATGGCGCCGCCAACGGCGGAACTCAGGCATGCCACGACGAATGCGCGCTTGTTGGGCAGGGCGATGCCGTAGATGCCCGGCTCGGTGACGCCGAAGAAGAAGGCGGAGATCATCGCGAGAAGGGCGATGCCGCGGAAGCGCTCGTCCTTGTTTCTGAGGTACATGGCAAAGATGACCGCTCCGAGCGCGAACCCGTGGCCGATGGTGGCGGCGAGCACGCTGTCGTGGCCGAGGGTGTTTAGGTTCATGATGGAGATGGGGATGAGGCTCCAGTGGAAGCCAAAGCTGACGAGGCACATCCACAGTCCGCCGACCAGGGCGCTGCCCAGGACGGAACCAACCACGGGAAGCTGGAAGATGAACGAGAACGCCGCGCTCAGCAGGTTGGTGATGAGGGTTGCCACCGGGCCGATGACGAGGTAGCCCAAGACGATGGAGACCGTCATCGTGGCGAGCGGTACGAGGAACATCTTGAGCGCAGTCGGCATCCAGCTCTTGAGCCAGCGCTCAAGGATAGAGCCGAACCACACCATGAGAAGGACGGGGATCACCGAGCTCACGTAGCCGGACACGGGCATGATGATGGGGACCCCGAGGGCGGTGGCGTACCACGAGAACGTGCCGGCCACGCCGAGGTCGATGCTGCCGAGCGCCTCGCCCGAAGTCAGGGCGACCATCGTCGGGTAGAGGAGCGCCACGCCGATTGCCACGCCAGTGAACTCGTTCATGCGGAACTTGCGCGCGGCACTGAACGCCAGGGCGACGGGAAGGAAGTAGAAGAAGCCGTCAGCCACGGTGTAGAGCAGCGTGTAGAGGCCGTCGTTTGCAAAGGCCGGGACGAAGTAGGTGATGAGGGCAAGCAGTCCCTTCATGATGCCTGCGGCGGCAAGCGGTCCCAGGATGGGCTGGAAGATGCCAGAGATGAGGTCGATGATGACGGAGGCAACGGTCTTATCGCCCTGGGGCTCGTCGTCGGCGCTTGCGCCGCCCGAGAAGTTGCCGGCCTCCATGACCGCGTCGTAGACGTCTTCGACGATGTTACCCACGACCACCTGGTACTGGCCGTTGGCCTGGATGACCTGGATGACGCCCTTGAGGGTCTCAATCTTGGCCGTGTTGGCGCGGGACTCGTCCTTGAGCTTGAAGCGCACGCGCGTGATGCAGTGCGCGACGCTGGCGACGTTCTCGGCGCCGCCTACGTTCTCGAGTATGGATCTGGCCAGATCGTCGTATTTTTCAGCCATTATTATCTCCTTAGTGATATTGCCCGGGCGGCTAGCCCAGGTCGCCTCCGTTGGTGGCGATGGCCTGTTGATACCAGTAGAAGCTCTTCTTGCGCCTGCGCTCGAGCGTGCCGTTGCCCAGGTTGTCGCGGTCCACGTAGATGAAGCCGTAGCGCTTCTCCATCTCGCCGGAGCCCGCGCTCACGAGGTCGATCGGCCCCCAGGTGGTGTAGCCGAGCATCTCGACGCCGTCCTGCTCGATGGCGTCGCGCATGGCCTCGATGTGCTCGCGCAGGTAGGCGATGCGGTAGTCGTCCTCGATCGTGCCGTCGGGAAGCACCTCGTCATAGGCGCCGAGGCCGTTCTCCACCACAAAGAGCGGCTTCTGGTAGCGGTCCCAGAGATCGTTGATCGTGATGCGGAATCCCAGCGGGTCGATGACCCAGCCCCAGTCGCTCGTGCGCACGTAGGGGTTCTCCACGCCGGCGAAGGCGTTGCCCTCGGCGACGCCGCCCACGGAGTCGGGGTCGCCCGCGGTGCAGCGCGAGGAGTAGTAGCTAAACGAGATGAAGTCGACGGTGTTCTCCGCAAGGATGCGCTCGTCCTCGGCGGTCATGCCCACGTCGATGCCCTCGCGCTCGAGCATCTTGAGCGCGTAGCCGGGGTAGCGACCGCGCGCCTGCACGTCCACGAAGAAGAGGTCCTCCTGGTTCTTGACCTGCGCCGCGCGAACGTCCTCGGGACGACAGGAGTAGGGGTAGTAGCTTCCCGCGGCGAGCATGCAGCCCACCCTGTTCTCCGGATCGACCTCGTGGGCGATCTTGGTGGCCCAGGCGCTCGCCACGAGCTCGTTGTGCGCGGCGCGGTACTCGGCCTCGCGGGCATTCTCCCCGGGCTCGAGGACGATGCCGGCACCCATGAAGGGACGGTGCAAGATCATGTTCATCTCGTTGAACGTGATCCACCAGCGCACGAGGCCGCGGTAGCGGTTGAAGAGCACCTTCACGAGCCGCTTGTAGAGCTCGATGAGGGTGCGGTTTCGCCAGGCGCCGTACTTCTTGACGAGGTGGATGGGGCAGTCGAAGTGCGTGATGGTCACGAGGGGCTCGATCCCATGCTCGCGGCAGCAGCGGAACACGTCCTCGTAGAAGGCGAGCCCGGCCTCGTTGGGCTCCTCCTCGTCGCCGTTGGGGAAGATACGGCTCCAGGCGATGGAGAGGCGAAAGACCTTAAAGCCCATCTCCGCGAAGAGGGCTATGTCCTCGCGGTAGTGGTGGTAGAAGTCGATGCCCGTCTGGGCCGGGTAGTAGTACCCGGGCTCAAAGTCGAGCATGCGCCTCAGGCCGCGACTTACGTCGTTGCGCTCCGACCCGTGTGGGATGACGTCGACATTGGCAAGGCCGCGGCCGCCCTCGTCATAACCTCCCTCGCATTGGTTGGCAGCGGTGGCTCCTCCCCAAAGGAACCCTTTAGGAAATGGCATAGTGCCTCCTTCTCTCTGGCACCCCCATCTCTGCGGGGGACGCTTTATAACGTCCTTGCGACCTCACGCGCCGGGCCCGTGGCCCTTTCCCTGATGCGCGCGGGCCGCCTGTGAAGGGGTGACTAGCTGACGGCTTGTCCTGCGGCGGCGCGACGTGCCTCCCGGCCTCCAAGCAGAGAGGGGACCTGTGCCAGGCACACGCCGGCGAGGATGATGGCGACGCCCAGCCACTCGACGACGCCGAGCGGCTCGCCGAGGACGATCATGGCGATGAGCAGGCCGGCGGGGAGTTCCGCGGCGGCCATGACAGTGGAGAGGCCTGCGGGCAGGTGCGGAGAGCCCATGCCGAAGAGCAGGACCGGGCAGAGCATGCCAAAGAAGCCGGCGATGACGGCAAAGGGCAGGATGCCCTGGGCGAGGACGCCCGAGACGACGTAGTCCGGGCATACCGTGAGCGACATGACCACGGAGCCCGCGCATACGATGACGCCACGCTGCTCGGACGAGCACGGGGCCTCGACCTTGCCGGAGAGGGTGACAAAGAGGGAGCAGGACACGGCCGCCCCCAGCGCGCAGAGCAGGGCCACGGGGTCGTACCCGGTGATGCCGGTCTTGTAAACGCCGCTGGCGAACACCGTTCCGAAGACGATGACCAGGGCGGAGACCACTTGGAGGACCCTCGGCGGTCGGCGCGTCATGACGGTCTGCCACAGGAGCCCCAGCCACGTGAACTGGAAGAGGAGCGTGAGCGCCACCGGGGCGGGCAGCACGCTCATGGCGTAGCAGTAGAGGATTGAGGTGAGGCAGGTGAGGGCCCCCAGGCCCATGAGCTTAAGGGCGAGCTTCCAGCCCACGCGCTGCCAGCGGTGCCCGAGTGCGTGGCCCGCGAGTGTGGCGAGGGCAAAGAAGAGGCAGCCGAACCACGCCTGGCTCGCCACCACCTGCGCCGAGGTGAAGCCCGCGGCGTAGGCGAGCTTGTAGGTCGTGGCCATCGCGCCGTAGCAGGCGCCGCCCGCAAAGACCTGGAGCGCCGCCTTGGCCTGTCCCGCGCCCGTGGCTCCTGCCCCGGCGGCCTGTTGCTTGATTGTGTTTGTTCCTGCCATTAGGCTCCCTTCCGTCTGCTGTCTTGCAGATGCACGTCTCGTGCGTCTGCTCCCTGCAGTCGGAAGGTGGGCTCGTGCGGTCTTCTGGCGGTACATGTGGTACCTGCTGCCAAGACGAAAAAAGCCACGCAACCGACTGCTCGGTTGCGTGGCAAAAAGGTGGCTAGCGCCCAGAAAAGTCCACGCGTTTTTAGACTGGGACAAAGTACTACAACAGGTGAGATTCCGTCAAGAAAAAACCGAGGAAAAAAGTGAGCCTCTGCCCGCCGCACCTGTGGCGGTCGTTTCCCCGAACGGGGCGGTGCCGTTGGGGACTGTCTCGATCTGTAACAGTAAGACCCGGTTTTGGTCCATAGATGTTACAGATTTAGACGTTTTGTCGGGGCGGTTTCCGTTTGTCTTGATCTGTAACAGTTGGGGGTCAAAAGTGGGTCTAGATGTTACAGATTGAGATTGTTGAGGATGGGTGAGGGTAGCTAATTCAGACGGGGCTATTTTAAACATTGGGAAATCGAGCGTGGCAAGCGGGGGTCTTCGGGGTATAAGACGGCTAATTGTATGCCGCCCTATGAAAGGAACCCTTATGCCCAGCGTTGCCGTTCTTGCCGCCGATGGCTTTGAAACGATTGAATGCCTGACCATGGTCGATGTCATGCGTCGCGGCGGCGTGCGCGCCACGCTCGTCTCGATTATGCCCACGCGCGAGGTCGTAAGCTCGCTGCAGATCCCCGTGACCTGCGATGCGCTCTTTGATGAGATCAACTTTGACGAGTACGACTGCGTCGTGCTGCCCGGCGGCCTGCCCGGTGCCACCAACCTGCGCGCCGATCAGCGCGTCTGCGACGTGGTCTGCGAGTTCGCCGCGACCAAGCACGTCGCCGCCATCTGCGCCGCCCCGTTTATCCTGGGCGAGCTCGACCTGCTCGAGGGGCGCCACGCCACGTGCTTCCCTGGCTTTGAGAAAAGCTTCCCCGAGGGTGCCTATACCGGCGAGAAGGTTACGCAAGACGGCAACATCATCACCGCCAGCGGCATGGCCCAGTCGCTCCCCTTTGCGCTTGAGCTGCTGCGCACGATCGCCGGCGACAAGGCTGTCGAGAAGGTCGCCGAGGGCATCCAACTATGATTTTGGCTTCGCAATCACCGCGCCGCATAGAGCTGATGCGCGAGGCAGGCTACAACATTCGCGTGATTCCCGCGGATATCGACGAAACGCCCTTTGATGGCGAGGCCCCGCTCACGCTTGTCGAGCGCTTGGCACGCGCCAAGGCGGCTGCCGTTGCTGCCGAGTATGCCGAGCCCAATGAGCTGACGGTCGCGGCCGACACCATCGTCACCTTCGACGGCAAGATTTTGGGCAAGCCGGCAACCGAGGGCGAGGCGCGCACCATGCTCCGTGAGCTTTCGGGCCGCACGCACCAGGTCGCAACCGGCGTCTGCATCGTTAAGGCAGGCGATACGGCCGCCCCGCATGCCGCCGAGAGCCTGTCGTTTGTCGATATGACCGACGTGACATTCTACGAGCTCACCGACGAGCAGATCGAGCACTACGTTGCCTCGGGTGAGCCCATGGATAAGGCAGGCGCCTACGGCATCCAGGGCACAGGCGGCCGCATGCTCGTGCACGATATTTCGGGCGACTTCTATAACGTGGTGGGCCTACCCATCGCCCGCGTCGCGCGCGCGATTCAAAAACTCTCGTAATTGCATCTGGCGCTGGGTATCCCCCAGCGCCTACAATTTTGGCGTACCGTACGGATCCCGACCGGGCACAAGGCGCGGCGGAAAACCGATAGGAGTTAAACATGGATACACTGCTCGAGGCCATTGACGTCTGCGATGTCGATGGCTTTTGCTATGGCAACTATACGGACGAGGAGGCCGGCACCGGTTGCACCGTAATCGTGGCACCCGAGGGCGCCACCGGCGGCGTTGACGTTCGCGGCGGTGCTCCCGCTTCGCGCGAGACCGACCTGCTGCGACCCGAGAACACCGTCGACAAGGTCCACGCCGTCTGCCTTTCGGGCGGATCGGCCTTTGGCCTCGAGGCTGCAAGCGGCGTCGCTCGCGAGCTTGAGAGCCGCGGCATCGGCCTTCCCGTCGGCCCCACGCAGGTGCCTATCGTGTGCTCGAGCTGTATCTTCGACCTCGCCTTTGGTAACCCCACCGTTCGCCCCGACATTGAGGCCGGCATCGCCGCCGTGCGCGAAGCACTCGACAACACCCCCACCAAGCTCGAACAGGGCAACGTAGGCGCCGGCACGGGCGCTACCGTGGGTAAGCTCATGGGCCCCGCTACCTGCATGAAGGCCGGCCTTGGAGCTGCCGCCGTGGCACTCGGCCCCATCAAGGTGGGCGCCGTGGTCTCGGTCAACGCCTGCGGCAACGTTGTCGACCCCTTCACCGGCGAGTGGGTCGCCGGCATGCGCGCCGCAGCCGATAGCGACCAAATCGTCGACATGGAACTCGCAGCCTTTGCCGCCGCCGGATCCATGCAGATGCCGCTCGACCGCACCAACACCACCATCAGCTGCATCGTCACCAACGTGGAACTCACTAAGGCACAAGCCACCAAGGTCTCCCAGATGGCCGCAGACGCCTACGCACACGCCATCCGTCCCACGCACACCACCAACGACGGCGACACTATCTACACCCTCGCCAGCGGCAAACTAGACGCTCAGACAAGCGCCGCCGTTCCCCTAGACCTACTGGGCATGCTCGCCGTAAGGGCCCTACAGACCGCCATCGTAAACGGAGCCAAAACCGCCAAAACCTCCCACGGCATCCCCGGCGCCGCGAAGTAGCCTAACCTGACCGGTTGCCCGGTGGGGCTTGGTTATGTTTGCTGCTCTACAGTCCTGGCTCGCACGAAGAACACATTAAGTGCTCTTCGGCTCGTGCGGAACTCGCGACAAACATAACCAAGCTCCACCGGGCAACCTACCAACCAGATTCTTTTCAGCCCAGGCCCCTGTGTACCGCGCGTCTAAGATCTTCAAATTCAGGCAGCCTGACAATCGATTCTTATAGCAGAAGCCCCTTGGCCTTTAGTTTGATACAAGTTCCGCACGAGCCGGAAAGCACTTAATGTGCTTTCCGTGCGAGCAGGACTGTTCGCAGTAGCAAACTAAAGGCCAAGGGGCCCAGTCAACCTATCAGCAGCGATTACTCGGCAGCTAGTTGAATTTGAAGATCTTTGAGGCAAGACGGTATAGGCCGAGTGTGGTTTTGTCTCCGGCCCGTCCGCGCAGATTGGTGAAGAACCCGACCACGCCGTAGCGGGCACGACGATACATGCGCTCGTCGTAGGCCTTCAAATCATTCCACAGCGTCTTTAGGCGCTCGTCGGCGCAATCTTCCTCGGAAAGCTTGGTGAGCACCGAGCAGATCGCCATCATCATGGTGAAATAGCCCATCATGTACGAGCGCAGACGCGACGACTCAACATCGCTGTACAGGTGGTACGACTCCATCATGATGCGCGTCACACGGAACTGCTGGTCCAGACGCTTGACCATCGTGGCCTCGTTGACACTCTGGCCCTCGCGACCGATAAAGTAGCGATAGAGGTCGATGTCGGCGTAGTACATGGTCTTGCAACGCGGCAGCGGCACGTAGGCGTAGATGTTGTCCACATAGAACGTGTGCGGCGGCATGGGAAGGTTGGACTCGCGCAGCACATCCGTGCGATAGCACAGGCTGTGCATGAGTAGGTTCTGGTCCAAGCGGAAATGACCGATCTGATCCCAGGAAAAGATCTTTTTGCGCGGCAGGGCAAATTTGTAGCCAATAGCGGTATGCGTGCCCTCGTAAACCTTCTCGTACACGTAGTTCGAGATAAACAGGTCAACGCGCTGGTCACGCTCTTCAAAGCCACGCAGAATCGACAGCATAGTCGAAAGAGCCGCAGCATCGAGCCAGTCATCCGAGTCGACGACCTTGTAGTAGGTGCCCTGTGCTTCGCGCAGACCCGAAAGGACGGCAATACCGTGGCCGCCGTTCTCCTGGTGCACCGCGCGAATGATACCGGGATAACGTGCCTCCCACTCGTCGGCCTTATCGGCCGTCTCGTCCTTGGAGCCGTCGTCCACTACGATAATCTCGATATCGGTGGCGTAATTGCTCCCCTCCAAGATGGAGGTGATGCAATGGTCCATGTCCTTGGCGGCGTTATACGAGGGAATACCGAATGTTATGACTTTATGCATGGCAGGCGATAATCTCATCCGAAAGATCGAGGGCGGAATTGGTCACAGCGTCCATATCGTAGTAACGATACTCGGCCAGACGACCCACCGGGTGGAAGTTCGTCAGGTTCTGGACGCGCTCAAGATAGCGCTCATAGAGCTCACGGTTCTCGGGCTCAAGAATGGCGTAGTACGGCGTCTCGCCCGAGCCGGGCGTATAGGCCTTGGAATACTCCTTCATGATGGTGGTCTTGCCGGGCAGGATCTGACCGGTCATGTTCTTGAACTCGGTAATGCGCGTGTAGTCCTCGCTCGTGGTGTAGTTGACGGTGCCCACGGGCTGGAACTGGTCCATATCGAGCGTCTCGAACTTCATGTCGAGCGTGCGGTACGGTAGCGCGCCCAGATCGAGATTGAACAGCTCATCGAGCGGACCGGTGTAGACGATCTCGCCACCATAGACCTTGCCGTCGATCTTGACGGTAGTCTCGTCGATTTCAAAGAGGTCACGGGCGTCCACGTCGCAGAACACGTCGATCAGGTCGTGGTCGAGCATGTGCTCAAAGAGCGCCGTGTAGCCCTCCTGCGGCATGCCCTGGAAGGGAGCTTGCGGGAAGTAGCGGTCATCATCGCCCACAAAGACGGGAACGCGGCCGGTGATCGAGGGATCGATCTGATCGGGCGTCTGGCCCCACTGCTTCATGGTGTAATGCAAAAAGACGTTCTCGTAGACGTAATCGGCGACCTCGGCAAGATCCGGGTCGTTCTTCTTACGCAGCTCCATAATGGGCACCTTGACATCCTTGCCAAAGGTCTCCACGAGCTTCTGATACAGCTCCTCACCGCGCTCGTCACCAAAGGCGAGCTTGAGACTCGCATGGTTGAAGGGCACGGGCATAAGGGTACCGTTGATGTTGGCGAGCACCTTGTGCTGATAATCCGTCCACTTGGTAAAGCGCGACAGGAAATTGTGCACGCGCTCGTTAAAAGTGTGATAGATATGCGGACCGTACTCGTGGATCAGGATTCCGGCCTCGTCAGTGCAGTCATAGGCATTGCCCGCAATGTGGCTACGGCGCTCCAAAACGGCAACACGATAGCCGATGGTCTCGGCAAGACGGCGGGCGCAAACGGCACCGGCATATCCAGCACCGACGACAATCATGTCGTACGCGCCGGCGTTAAAGCCTTCAGGCAGGCCTGAGGTAATCTGCATCGATACTCCTTGTCAAAAGCCACGGGCTCGTTAGCTGGGCTTTTCTCGAACATTCTTCGAGACATATTTATCAGAGCGATTATAGCGCTAATGCGTCCTATAATGAGCTTGCCACACAAGGAAAGCTCAAGCACCGCGGCGTACATAATTGAAAGGTAAACCCGCTAGCAGCGGGTTTATTCGTGAACAGCCGGGTGCCTGGAGCTTAGCGAAACGCTTGTAAGGAGTAACATGAGCGATTTCCTAAACCGTATGAAGTCTGCCGCCAAGGCCGACCTTAAGACGATCGTCCTGCCCGAGGGCGAGGATCCGCGCACTATCGTCGCGGCCACCAAAATCATCGAGGAGGGCCTGGCAAAGATCGTCATCCTGGGCAACCCCGACGAGATCAACGTTCCCGGCGCTACCGTCATCGACCCGCGCAATGCCGAGAAGCACGAGGAGTACGCGCAGAAGTTTGCCGAGCTCCGCGCCAAGAAGGGCGTTACCATCGAGCAGGCTCGCGCCCAGGTGATGGACGCCACCTACTTTGGCACCATGATGGTCAAGATGGGCGATGCCGACGGCCTGGTCTCCGGCGCCTGCCACTCCACCGCCGACACCCTGCGCCCCGCGCTTCAGATCCTCAAGACCGCCCCGGGCACCAAGCTGGTCTCGGCCTTCTTCGTGATGTGCACCGACACCCCGCAGTTCGGCACTGACGGCACGCTGATCTTCGCCGACTGCGGCCTCAACATCAACCCGTCCTCCGACGAGCTCTCCGAGATCGCCATCGCCTCCGCTCACTCCTGGTCCACCTTCATGGGCAACGTTGAGCCGCACGTGGCCATGCTCTCCTACTCCACCATGGGCTCCGCTGGCGGCGAGGTCGCCAAGAAGGTCCAGGAGGCCGTGAAGTTCTGCAAGGAGAAGGCTCCCGAGCTCGCCATCGACGGCGACCTGCAGCTCGACGCCGCTATCGTCCCCACCGTCGCCCAGCTCAAGGCTCCCGGCTCCTCCGTCGCCGGTAAGGCCAACGTGCTCGTGTTCCCCGACCTCGAGGCAGGCAACATCGGCTACAAGCTGGTCCAGCGCTTCGCCGGCGCCGACGCTTACGGCCCCATCCTGCAGGGCATCGCCAAGCCGGTCAACGACCTGTCGCGCGGCTGCTCTGCCGACGACATCGTGGGTGTCGTAGCCATCACCGCCGTCCAGGCTCAGATGGCTGAGTAGCTGACGTATCCCCTCGGGACCCTACAGGGTAAAGCTCTGAAAACGTCCTCGGACATGTCGGAAGCCCCCGCTGCGCACTACGTGCGGCGGGGGCTTCCTCCGTCCTGACGCTCCTATTTGGCAAGGTGTTTTTTAGAATCCATTTTGCGCTCGGCCTCGAAGGCTTGCCTGTCCCAATCGAGCGGAAGTCCGGCCTCGACCCATGCCTCGTAGGCCCTCCTTATGGGCTTGAGCTCCCTTTGGCCCCTCTCCAGCATCGAGATGTACTTCTCTGGATTGGCTACACTGATGTGGACAGTTCCGGGAGGGGCGCAGGAGACGGGAGGGCCGTATATGAGGGACCCCAGGCACCCGAGGCATTTCACCGACGAGTTCAAGAGGCAGATAGTCGACCTCTACAACGCCGGCAAGCCCAAGCGCGAGATCATGGACGAGTACGACCTCGGCAAGAGCACCGTGGAGAGGTGGATCAAGTCGATAAACGCGACCGGCTCGCCGCGCGCCGCGTGCAACCGCACGCCCGAGCAGAACCGGATCCTGGAGCTCGAGCGCGAGAACCGCAGGCTCCGGATGGAGGTCGACGTCTTAAAACAAGCGGCGCTGATATACGCTCGAAAGTGAGGGCCATAGCGGCCAACGAGGGCCGCTACCCCATATCAGCGCAGTGCAGGCTCCTCGGCGTCGCGAGGTCGACGTACTACTCCATGCGCTCGCGGGCCGACCGGCCCGCCGCGCCGGACCCCGCCGCGCCGGCCGTGGTCGCGGCCCACGCCGCCAGCAAGGGCCGGTACGGCTCGCGCAAGATAAAGGCGTCGCTCGAGAGGTCGGGCGTCACCGTCAGCCGGCGCCGGGTCTGCCGCATCATGAGGGAGAACGGCCTGGTCAGCGCATACGGCAGGAAGAGGTTCAAGGTGCACCCCGGGGCGGTCAACGAGGCCGACGTGCCCAACGTCGTCGCGCGCGGCTTCGGCGGCAGGGCGCCGCGCACCCATATATGCAGCGACCTGACCTACGTGCGCGTCGGGGCCTCGTGGAACTACGTCTGCCTGCTCGTCGACCTCTACAACAGGGAGATCGTCGGCCACTCCGCCGGGCCCAGGAAGGACGCCCGGCTGGTCAAGTCGGCGTTCGCGACGCTCTCCTTCCCCATCTCGGACATCGAGGTCTTCCACACGGACCGCGGCAGCGAGTTCGACAACGCCGAGATCGACCTGATGCTCGAGGCCTTCGGCATTGAGAGGTCGCTGTCGGCCAAGGGCTGCCCCTACGACAACGCCGTCGACGAGTCGACCAACAGGATACTGAAGGCCGAGCTCGTCCACCGCGAGACGTTCGGCACGACGCGCGAGCTCCGGGCCAAGCTCTCGGACTACGTGCACTGGTACAACAACTTCAGGATCCACTCGACGCTGGGCTACATGTCTCCGGTCGAGTTCAGGGAGGCGGGGCTGTCCCTCCCGGAATCGTCCAAATAGGTGTTGCCAATCCACGCATGACCCTCTGCCTCGCGATCTCGTGCAGAGCGCTGTTCGCCTGCCGGTCGCCGCCCCTGTTGAGCCTGTGCCTCACGGTCTTGCCGCTCGAGGCGGGGATGGGGCAGGCGCCGCATATCGCCGCGAACGACGCCTCGGAGCGCAGCCTGCCCGGGTTGTCCCCGGCCGCGACCGCGAGCTTGGCCGCGCTCACGGGCCCGCACCCGTACATCGCCAGCAGCGCGGGGCAGTTCTCCTCCAGGGACGCCTCGATCGCGCGCTCCATGTCGAGCGCCGCGTCGCGCGCCGCCGCCCACAGGTCCGCCAGCGCGCCGAGCGCGGCGCCCAGCGCGCCCTCGGCGCGCACGGAGGGGAGCTCCTCCATCAGCCTCGGCCCTCCCATGCCGCGGAACCTCGACCTGAGCCCTTCCGGCGCGGTGGTGAGCAGCGACCTCGCGGTGTTGATCGCCGAGGTCCGCGCCTTCACCGCCCCGGAGCGCGCCGCGAGCATGCAGCGCACCCCGTCGACCCACCCGTCCTGGCTCTTGGGGGTCCCGAGCCTTGAGCCGGACATCGCCGCGCGGGCCGCCCTCTCCGCGTCCGACTCGTCGCACTTCCCCTGCCCCGGGCGCCTCCTCTGCGTCCTCGCCGGGGAGAGCGCCTCGCGCACGGGCATCCCAAGCGACGCGAGGTGCCTGGTGAGGCCCGCCCCGTAGGACGACGTCCCCTCCATCGCGACGCAGGCCGGCTCCCCGGCCGCCGCGATCGCCCCGGCGAGCGCCTCGTAGCCCGCCGCGTCGGCGGGGAACTGGCGGGACAGGACCTTGCGGCCCCTCCAGTCCAGGACGCACAGCCAGTGCGAGTCGGCGTGGGTGTCGACCCCGCAGAAGACCGGCCCGCGGGCGCCGGGTGCCGATTCGTTTTGCATGTCTCGCTCCGTTCTTTCCGTGCTCGCCTGGACCGGGCAGACGGCACACTGACGGGGCGCGATAGAATGCGGTTGTTCGGGTCCGCGGTATCGCTCCATGCTCCTATTAGGTCATGCGGCGGTCTCGGCTCGCCGCGGCCCGCGCGGGACATGTCAGGAAACGAGGGCAGCCCCATGGGCGCCAGCGGAATGTGGGGTCACCGCGCGGTCCGCATCTGATGGTGTCGACGTCAATGGTATACGGGTGCACCATCGACGTCTTCAATACAGAAAATATCAGTGCGGAAAGTTTTCAGAGCTTTACCCTGTAGGGTCCCTGCCGCCACGTGGCAATCGGGGCATCTGGAGTGGACGGCGGCTTGGCTACGAGCTGGAGCTGAAAATCTGAATGGATGGGTGCCGTTGCTGGGAGCACAGGCGTTGCTGATGATGATCACTTTGGAGATTGAAAGGCCGATGGGCTTCGGCGGTTGTTGTGCCGGAAACTACATCCCAGTTTGGAGGCGGATTGTGGGATGTGGCTTCCGCTTGGGGCCTGTTTGGGAAACTTTGGGACGGAATTTTGCTTTATTGTGGGTCGCACTTTCCGCAACGTGCCTCAACCGGAAAGCGTGTCCCAGTATTTGCGCTCGAAATGGGATGGGGTTTCCGCCGTCCGCCTGCTAGCAAAAAGGCCTCCGGAGCTGCTGCTCTGGAGGCCTTTCGTTTACTTGCAAATGCGCACGTTAGTTGTTCTTGGTCAGACGCTCGACGTCGTGGGCGATCATGTATTCCTCGTCGGTGGGGATGACCATGACAGTGACGGCGGAACCGGCGGCGCTGATGACCTGCGGGCCGTTGCCCACGGCCTCGCGGTTCTTATTGTTGTCGATGCGTACGCCCAGCCACTCAAAGCAGTCGCAGAAGGCCTTGCGGATCGACCAGTCGTTCTCGCCGATGCCGGCGGTAAAGGTGATGGTGTCCACGCCCGCCATGGAAGCGATCATGGAGCCAGCCTGCTGCATGGCCTTGTAGGCGAACATATCGAAGGCGAGCAGGCAGCGCTCGTCGCCCTCGGAGGCGCGTGTACGGATGTCGCGGGCGTCGTTGGAGATGCCCGAGATGGCAAGCAGGCCGGACTGCTTGTTCATCATGTCGTCGACTTCCTGGTAGCTGTAACCGCCCTCGCGCTGCAGGTAGCATACGGTAGCCGGGTCAATGGAACCGCAGCGGGTGCCCATCATCAGACCGTCAAGCGGCGTGAGGCCCATCGTGGTGTCGCGGCACACGCCGTCCTCGATAGCAGCAAGCGAAGCACCGTTACCCAAATGGCACGAAAGCAGACGGTGGCAGCGCGAACCCAGGATCTCCTTGGCCATCATCCACTCATAGCGGTGGCTCGTGCCGTGAGCGCCGTACTTGCGCACGTGGTACTTGTCGCACACGTCCTTGGGCAGCGCGTAGGTATAGGCGACCTCGGGCATGGTCATGTGGAACGAGGTGTCAAAGACGGCCACGTTGGGCAGCTCCGGATACTTCTCGCGGCAATATTCGATTGCCGCGGCCTCGCCGTAATTGTGCAGCGGAGCGAGCGGGGCCACCTCAAGGATCTCAGCCATGACCTCATCGTCGACGACCGCGGAATCATCGAAGTGCCAGCCGCCCTGAACGATGCGATGCCCAATGCCATCAATCGTAAAGTCGGTCTTCTCGAGCTCCTCGAGCACGCGAGCGATAGCAGAGCGATGATCGGGGAAAGGGACCTCCTCGGTCTGCTTGGCGCCACCGTTCTCGGAGTGGCCAAAGATGCCCATGTCCGAACCGATACGTTCGCAGTTGCCCTTGGCGAAAACCTCTCGGGTATCGGTATCCAAAAGCTGATATTTAAGGCTTGAGCTGCCGGCGTTGACAACAAGTACGTTCATGAGACTCCTTTGCAGTGCAATACGGTCGACGCAGACCTCTTAAGGCGGCCGCATTTTAATAAGAAGTTATCATATCTTGATAAATAGCTATCAGCATATCGCCCAACGAGCGCAAAAGAGGGGCCGAACGGCGCTCGGTCGTCCAGCCCCTCCCCTCTTGCAATTACTTGCCGTTGACGATGCGCTCGACGTCGGAAGCGATCATGAACTCCTCGTCCGTAGGGATGACGAAAATCTTGACCTTGGAATCCTTGGCGGACAGGCACCAAGCGCCGTCGCCACGCAGGGCATTACGGGCGTGATCCATCTTGACGCCCATAAAGGCCAGACGATCGGCCACGCCAGCGCGAACGGCCGGAGCGTGCTCGCCGATGCCGGCGGTAAAGACCAGGGTGTCCATGCCGCACATGGAGGTGGCCATCTCGGCGGCCTTAGCGGCAATCTTGTAGACGAACATATCGAAGGCGAGCTGAGCCTCGGGGTCACCAGCAGCGGCGAGCTCCTCAACGTTGCGGCAGTCGTTGGTCTTGCCACCGGTCACAGCCAAAAGGCCAGACTTCTTGTTCATCATCTCGTCGACCTCGTCGAAGGTGTAGCCACCCTCGCGCTGCAGGTAGCACACGGTAGCCGGGTCGATGGAGCCGCAGCGGGTGCCCATCATGACGCCGTCGAGCGGCGTCAAGCCCATGGTGGTGTCCATGCACTTGCCGTCCTCGATGGCGCACAGGGAAGCGCCGGAGCCGATATGGCACACGACGACCTTGCGGGCCTCGCCGTTGGTCATCTCGGCGACCTTCTTGGAGATGTAGCGATAGCTGGTGCCGTGGGCGCCGTACTTACGGATGTGCAGCTTGTCGCAAACATCCTTGGGAAGGGCGTAGGTCTTGGCGACCTCGGGCATGTTGAAGTGGAAAGCGGTGTCGTAGACCGTGACGTTGGGCAGATCGGGATACTGCTCCAGGCAGTACTCGATAACGTTGGCCTCGGGGTTGTTGTGCAGCGGCGCCAGCGGGGCGACCTCGCGAATCTTGGCGAGGACGTCCTCGTCGACGAGGGAGGAATCACCAAAGTACCAACCGCCCTGAACGATACGGTGGCCGATGCCCTCGATCTTGACGCCGTTGGCCTCAAGGTCCTTCAGGACGACCTCGATGGCGACCTTGTGGTCGGGGAACTCGATGTTCTCGGTCACCTTCTTGGAGCCATTGGCAGCATGGGTGAAGGTACCACCGGTAAAGCAGACGCGCTCGCAGGAGCCCTTTGCGGACACCTTATGGGACTTGGTGTCGATGACCTGATACTTAAGGGTCGAAGATCCCGCGTTGACGACCAGAACGTTCATGTGTCTCCCTACTAACAGGCGGTGTGGCGCCGCCAGGTTACATACGCTTCAATAATAAACCCAAACGCCCTCGCGCTCGGGTTTATTGCGTTGATATATAAGTTATCGGTGCCTAAATACTCATGGCCTTTGACTTGTAAGACGAAATAGCGCGGGGATATACACCAGGGAAGAAATCCCGAGCGCAACAAGCAATACGACTCGAATGCCCGCGATGCTGCTCAACGCAGCATTGAACAGATAGAAAAGGATGGCACCCACCGCCACCATCTGGCTTTGGACCGAAATCAGTGAACAGCGCATCGAAGAATCGACAGCATTTTGAAAAATTGAGTATTTAATTGGAGCAAATAACGAGTACGCGACCGTCTGCAGTACATAGAACACGGGCAGCAAATAGACCGGAGTAAAGGGAATCAAAAACAGAGCAGCCAGGGAAAGGCGCACGATGCCGCAAATACGCGCAAAACGGCCCTTGTCGACATGAGCAATCACACTGGGCACAATAAGCCCCATGGAGGCCGAGGCAAGAAGCTGGACCGCAATGATCACACCCGAAGCGACGGCATTCATTCCGCGACCCGCAAGCAACAGTGAGAAAAAGTCTTCCAGGGCGACAAAAGCAAATGCCTGAGAGCAGTCCATGATGAACGCTGAACGAAGAATGCCGTTACGCGCAATAGCGGCACCGATCATCTTCGGGCTAATTCCACGCTTAGGTGTCGCTGTAGTGTCCCCTCTTCGCATCTCAGGAATGCAGACAACGACAACCAACGTCAACACCATTGCGATGATATCTGCCAAAAGACCAATGAGATACGCGCCAGCGGACGAAATGAAACCGCCCACACAAGCGGAGAGGGCATAAGAGGCATAGAAAACAAATCGCTCAACGACATTAAGCCTTACGAGCTGGTCCAGAGAGACGCTGTCAATGTAAATCGCTTCCATGGACCCGCTCATACATGCAGCGGCAAAACCTTTGAGAGCAAACGCGCCGATTAAAAGCAGAGGAGAACGGACGAGAAGCAGGGCGGCGTAGTATCCAAGCATCCCCACGACGCCAACGAGACCACTTGTCTTTCGTCCAAACCTATCGGCAATATAGCCAGTGGGAACTTCAAGGATGAACTTGCTCACTTGATATGCAATCATCATGCTAGAAATCGCCACCATCGAGAATCCGACGAATTCAAGGTAAACCGTCAGAAAATACAAAATGGTGCTGAAGTTCGACAGAAAAACAAACGTCATATAAAGCAAAACCGTACGGTTTTTCATGCTCCGCCCTCGGTACCGTCAAGATTCTTTCGCAAATTGATTTAGCCGTCTCCGGCCCCGTCCTCTTCTAGCCCTCCGCCTTTCCCCTCAGCTCGTCCATCTCCTCCAGCTTCGACATGTCCAAGTACCTCCTCTTGCCCCACTCGTGCTCCACTATGTACTTCAGCCTCGCCGTCACCAACATCAGAGCCGAATTGCCGTCTGGGAAGGTCCCGACGACCCTCGTCCTCCTCCTGATCTCGCGGTTGATGCGCTCGATCCCGTTGTTCGTCCTGATCCGGCGCCAGTGCTCCGGTGGGAATTCCGTGTAGGCAAGCGTCTCGGCGAACCCGTCGCGCACCGTCCTCGCGGCCGCCCCGAGCCTCATCGATTCCAGCTCCTCCGCCACCTCCTCGGCTTTTCTGGCGCATGCCTCGCGCGATTCCTGCGCGTGGATCGCCTTCAGCATGCGCGCCGCGGCCTTCCGCCTGGTCACGGGAACCCTTCCCAGCACGTTGCGGTAGAAATGCACCGTGCAGCGCTGGTAGCGGGCCCCGGGGAACACCTCCTCGAGCGCACCGAGCATCCCCGCGCACTTGTCGCCGGTGACGAGCCGTACGCCGGAGAGCCCGCGTCCCTTGAGCCAGGAGAAGAATTCGCGCCAGGACTCCGCGGACTCGGTGTACCCCTCGGAGCAGCCGATGACCTCCCGGTCGCCGGCGGAGTTGACGCCGATGGCGACCAGCACGGCCACGTTCTCGTAGGACCCTCCCCAGCTGCGCTTGAGGTAGATACCGTCGACGAAGACGTAGGGGTAGCCGCCCTCGAGCGGCCTCTGCCGCCATGTCTCGATGGACGCGAAGGCCCTCTCGTTGAGGTTGGAGACGGTGCCGGAGGACACCGGCGCTCCCCACAGGAGCTCGGAGACGTCCTCGATCCTCCTGGTGGAGACGCCCGCCAGGTACATCTCGACGATGGCCTCCTCGACCGAGGTCTCGCGCCTGCGGTAGCGCTCGATGACGGCCGTCTGGAAGGTCGCCCCGCGGAGCTTCGGCACGCTGAGCTCGACTTCCCCGGCGCCCGTGACGAGCCTCCTCGTGTAGTGGCCGCTGCGGTAGGCCTCCCGGCCCGCCGTCCTCTCGTAGCGCTCGGCCCCGACGAGCTCGGACGCCTCCTCGTCGAGCAGTGCGTTGAGCGTCTCCTCGACGGTCTTCCTCACCAGATTCTTTATGTCGTTGCGCAGCGACTCCTCGTCGACTGATACGATGTTCGCAGACACGGCCCGTGCCCCCTTCGTCGGTGATTTGTTGTTTAGTCGCTAGAAATCATATGACGGGGCGCGGGCCGTGTTCCGCTATGCGGTTGTCAATTTGCGAAAGAAATTATGCGTCACCCCGCCCTCCAAGAGTCAACAATCTAAATCGGAATCTTGGAAAAGCATGAGGGCAAAGCCGTCAGTCATGTGTTACAAGGCGTCAACATTCACTTGACGACACGAGGCCAAATGGCCTCACGAAGCAAGATGACGCAATAGGTGAAGAAATACCGTCTGGTGTCGATCGGTCCAGGCATTTTGTCGATAGCAAAAGTAGATGGGCAAGGCTACGTCATGCGAACCTTCAATAGAGTACTCGCTCACTTCCGACCCATCTGATGCGAGAGAAGAGCCAGAAAAACCCAATATCAATCCCCCGGCTTGAAGAAACTCAGCCTGCGCTCTGTTTCCGTATTCGACGTCGCGGAAGCGAAAATTGACGAGCTGGGCTTCAGGGCATTGATTGATTGCATTGAGACAGGGTGACAAATTAATGGGAACAGCGAGCCTGCCGCCCAGTAACTCACGAATGGTCATAGCGTCAACAGATTGATGACCAGCTGGGCATGAAAGAACCTTGAGCTCCTTTTCACCCAAGTATTTCGAAGAAAGGACACTATCCCTTGGTTCCTCAAATGAGATGGCCGCATCCGAAATGCCAAGCACAAGTGATTCAAAGCATGTGGCCGTTGGCTGATGCCAAACATCAAGGTGAATCTGAGGGTGCGAGCTTTCAAACGAGTCATACCAGTTTTCGGCAAAAAGACGCCCCCGCCCATGAAGGCAGGGGGCGTAAAGACGGAAGTGGCCGTCGGGCGAAACGCCGTCGTCCCTCGATTGGGCGTACTTTTTGAGATCGTCGACTTGTGCCAGGATCACGCGTGCACGACGCGCAAATTCTCTGCCCGCCGGAGACAAAACAGCCTCCCCCGCCGATCGGTCGAGCAAAACAATCTGATACTCAGATTCCAACTTTTTGATTGCCGACGAAACGGCCTGCGGACTCACATGAACCGCGCGAGCTGCTTTGCGCACGCCGCCATGGTTCGCTACCGCTTGAAGGTATTCGAGTTGAGAAAGCTGCATAGGTTACTCCAAAGGCAGCCAAGTCGACGGGCTACGCGCCCTCAGATGAGGTTCTCGCCCAGGTTCTTGCCGCCGAGGATGTGCATGTGGAAGTGCATGACGGTCTGACCGGCATTGACGCCCTTGTTGGAAATGACGCGGAAACCGTCCTCTAGGCCCTTGGCCTTGGCGACCTCCTGGATGGCGTGAGCCATGGCGCCCATGGTCTCGGCAGGCACGTTGTCGGCGATGTCGCTGTAGTGCTTCTTGGGGATCACGAGCGTGTGGACCGGCGCCTGGGGGTTGAGGTCGTCGAACGCGATGACCTGATCGTCCTCATAGACAACGGTCGAGGGGATCTCGTGGTTGGCAATTTTGCAGAAGATGCAATCACACATGGTTGGTTCCTTTCTCACAGACCAAGGTAATTATATTTGGTCGGGATGGTTAGAACGAGAGGTTGTCGTCGGTGTTGGCGGCCTCGCCGTCGGCGAGCACGTCGTTGCCGTCGACATCCTTAAGGAGCACCGAGACCTTCTGCTCGGCATCGGACAGGCGGGTGCGCAGGCTTTTTAGAAGCTCAACGCCGCGGGTATAGCTCTCGAGCGACTCCTCGAGCTCCATATCGCCCGACTCCAAGCTGCGGATGATGAGCTCCAGTTCCTGCGAGGCCTGCTTGTACGTAAGCTGCTCGACCGGGGTCTTCTCTGCCATATCTGTTTCCTTTCCTAAAGGTTTTCGCTATGAAACGCGGACTACTCGACTGTATCGACCGTTGCCGCCACGTTGCCGTCTGCCATGCGCACGCGAATGGCGTCGCCGGGCTTAAAGGTCTTGGCACTCGTAGCCACCCCATCATCGCTGTACGCGATGGAATAGCCACGGGCAAGCACCTTGAGCGGCGACAGGGCATCGAGCGACGCGGCAGCTCGGCCCAGATCGGACGCAGGTTTGCTGAGCATCGTGCGCCCCTGATGCTCCAGGCGGGAACTCGCAAGCGTGAGCGCATGGCGTTTACCATCGAGCCCTGAAGTGCTTGCGACCAAGCGCTCGGGCAGACGCTCGAAGTTGGAGCGGAAGGCCCCAACCGAACGCGTTATGGCGCCGGACAGACGATCGGCCGTCAGGGCAAGCTCAGACTCGCGGCGCTCGACCATAAATGTGGGGTCGTTGAGGCACGGGCGGCACGCGGCCGCATCGAGCGCGTCGCCCAGACGAGCCGTATAGGTGTCCCAGGCACGACGACCGCGCTGGTCGAGCATTTCCAGATCGACCTGATCCGACCCGATCATCGAAGCCATCGCGGCGCCCAGACGCTGATGGCGCGTCTCGAGCACGTCGGCCAACTCCGTCATAGCCGGTGCCACCGATTCCGCCGCTGCCGTTGGCGTGGAGGCGCGACGGTCGCTCACCATATCGCAAATCGAGGTATCGGGCTCATGGCCAATGCCGGTCACCACGGGCACAGGACAAGCCGCCACCGCGCGGGCAAGCTCCTCGTCGTTGAAGGTCATGAGGTCCTCAAAGGAGCCGCCGCCGCGCACCAGCAAAATGCAATCCGGCGCCGGCGTAATGGCGGCGGCACGGTGCAGCCCCTCGATTAGCTCTGCCGGTGCGCCCTCGCCCTGGACCTTGGCGCCCACGCAGACGAGCTCGACGAGAGGGTTGCGACGACGCAACGTGCGCTTGACGTCGTCGATTACGGCGCCCGAAAGCGAGGTGACGACCGCCACGCGGGAGCAGAACACCGGGATGCGGCGCTTGCGCGCTTCGTCCATCAGGCCCTCGCGGCGTAGCTTTTCGGCCAGTTGCGCCACTTGTTGACGCAGCAAACCCTCCCCCGCCAGCGAAAACGAGCGAGCGACAAAGCTCATGCGGCCCGTGGCCTTATAGAGATTGAAGCTGCCCTTAAAGCTCACCTGCATGCCGTCGCGCAGATCGAACGTGCGCTTGAGATAGGCGCCCTTCCAAATGATGCAGTCAACGGCGGCCGAATCGTCCTTGATCTGGAAATAGCAGTGACCGCTTCGGGCGTTAGGACCACGAAAACCTGTGACCTCGCCCAGAACGCTCAGCTGCGGAATGGCATCGAGCGCACCGGCGGCGATCTCCACCGCCTGGCTCACGCTGAGCTCCTTGCGCTCCTGATCGTCCGAGCCGTCAAACTCGGCGGAAACAGCATTGCCGGTTAGGTTCCAGCCTGCCACGCAGCCTCCTTTCGTTATCGAGCACAGAGGCTCCGGCCCCGTGCGAAATTAAGTCCAACACATAGTACAGCGCCGCGGGGACACGAATCCCCGCGGCGCCCAGTGACCCAATTTGTTATCGGTTGGAGTTTCTGTTGTAGCGAGCCATAAGGTAGAGCAGCTGAATAATCGAAGTGAGCGCTGCGGCCACATAGGTAAGCGCGGCTGCCGTCAGTACCTTCTTGGCGCCGTTGACCTGCTTGGAGCTCATGCCCGACTGCTCGATGTACGCCACAGCACGTCGGCTGGCGTCAATCTCGACAGGCAACGTAACGAGTTGGAACAGCACACTAAACGAGAAGAAGATCAACGCGAGGGTCGTGAGCCCGGCAATGTTCATAAACAGGCCCAAGAGTAACACGATGGTCCAGGTGTTCTGGGTAAAGTTGACGACCGGCACGAGGGCGGTACGCACTTTCATCATGGCATAGCCGCTTTGACGCTGGGCGGCATGGCCCGCCTCGTGGCAGGCGACGGCAACGCTTGCGACCGAACCGCCCGAACGGTTGGCATCCGACAGATACAGGTTGTTGTCCTGCGGGTTGTAATGGTCGGTGAGCTCGCCAGCGACACCCTTGATACCCACGGCGCTACAACCGTTGGCATCGAGCATGCGGCGAGCGACTGTGGCACCCGTATCGCCGTCCGAGCGAACCTTGGACCAGGTTTTGTACGTCGAGTTGATATAGTTCTGTGCGGCAAGGCCAAGCACCGTGCAGACAAGAACAACCAGCAGGTACAGCGGGTCGATGCCAAAGCCGTATCCATAGTAATAAGGCATGCGAATTCCTCCGAATCGAGTTACACGTTGGAGGCATTTTACCCATTCGACTGACCAGCAAATCAACATCAATGTTTTGGCAATGTCAGCGAAAACGGCCGAGAGCGAGCAAGGTGACGTGAAAGAGAAGCGACGCGTACTTTGGTACGCGAGCGACGATTGAACGTCAGATTGCCGCTCTCGGCCGTTTGCAGCGTCGAGCTGTTACGCGGTTTGGTAAAACCGCGTAACTATATACCTACAGCAATTCGATTTTGCCGTCCTTCACGGTGAGTCCCATATTGCCGGAAAGCAGATCGTCTAGACGCGAACCCACGAGCTCAAAGCGCCAGCCTTCGCGCAGGGGGCTCTGCTCGGGATGCTCAATGTAGTCGGCCAGGTCATCGCGCGAGGCAATGACCGAGGTCGCCACGCCCGAGCGCTCGGCAACTAGGCGAATGAGCGCATACATCAGGTCCGTCACGCTCTCCAACTCCGGCGAAATCTGACGGTGCCCGCGCACCATGAGCGGCAGGCGATCGTGCGGGCAGCTCGCGCCGCGCTTGATGGCCATGAGCGCACCGTCCACGTCGCGCTCCCCCAACTGATCGGTACCGCGAATGCTACGGAACTCCTCAACGCGCACGGGATTGCGCTTAACGAGCGCAAGCAGCGTGTCGTCGGACATGACCCACTTGCGCGGGATGTTACGGCGCTCGGCGCGATCCTCGCGCCAAGCGGCGAGCTCGCGCGCGATGCCCAACTGGTGACGGCTACACGAATTGATGCGTTTGACCTTGCGGAACGCCTCGTGGCGATCGGCGCGATAGTGCGACTCGTCAGCCAGCGGGCGCAACTCGTCGAGCACCCAGTCCACACGGCCCAGCTCGCGCAGACGGCTCATCATCTCGGTATAGGCGACGATCAGGTACTTGACGTCGTCGATCGCATACTCAATCTGCTTATCGGTCAGCGGGCGGCGCGACCAGTCAGTCAGCGACTCGGTCTTGGGCAGCGATACACCGCAGAACGTCTGAACAAGCGCGCCATACGAAATCTGCTGGCGCTCGCCCAAAAAGGCGGCGGCCACCTGCGTGTCAAAAATCGGTCGTGGCAGCACGCCCACGGTATGGAGCATGACCTCCATATCCTGCGAGCACGCGTGGAAGACCTTGGTCACGCTCTCGTCGGCCATAAGCTCGGCCAGCGGCGATAGGTCGTCGATTACCAGGGGATCGACCGCGACGCTCTCAGCAGGGGTGGCAATCTGAACCAAACATAGACGCGGATGGAACGTGCGCTCGCGCAAAAACTCGGTATCGACGGCAATCGCGTCGAACTCACGGGCGCGCTGGCAAAAGTCGAGTAGAGCCTGATGTGTGGAAATGTACATATCAACCCATCGAATAAGGTTAGGCCCGAAAAACACGGGTAGGATATCGGCATTGCCTTACAACTATACTCGGTTAGTCACAGAACGGGAACGTAAGTATGCGCTGCCTTATCATCCACAACCCGGCATCGGGCCCCAGCTCAGATGAAATCTTCGCATTCACGCACGCCCTTGCACAGGGCGGCGACGAGGTCGTGATGCGCTTTATCGGCGATGGCATGGAACCCGAGGACGCCGTGGCAGACGTGCGCGAGTTTGACCGCGTGGTCGTTTCGGGCGGCGACGGCACTGTCTCCAACGTGCTCGACCAGATGCGCGGATGCGGTGTCCCCACGCTCGTCTTCCCCTCCGGTACGGCCTGCCTGTTCTTCAACAACATCGGCAATGCCCCCGAGGCGGCGGCGCTCGCCAAGGCCTGCCGTGCCGGTCGCACGGTCAAAGTCGACATGGGCGAGCTCTTTTGGCTCGACGAGAACGGCAACGAGAAGCGCCACGGCTTCATCATCATCGCCGGCTCGGGCTTCGACGCCGAGATCATGATGAAGGCCGCCCCCACCAAAAACGACATCGGCGAGATCGCCTACTTCCTCTCTGCGCTCGCCACGCCCAACCCTACGGTAGCGCACTTTACGATTGAGCATGACGGCATTGTCGAGGAGCTCGACGGCATCTGCTGCATGGCCGGCAACACCTCGGTCATCCAAAACGACATCAACCTGTTCCCCGACTGCCGCATGAACGATGGCATGGTCGACATTGCGGTCATCGAACCCGTGCGCACCGTGCAGCTGCTGCCTACCGTGATCACCGCTGCGCTTGACCCCGCCGGCAAGGTACTCGGGCGCCCGCAGTTCAAGATCATCCAGACCAAGGAAGCCAAGATCACCTGCACCCCGTCGCTGGGCATGCAGTTCGATGGCGAGATCATCTCCAGCAACTCGGGCGTCTTTGGTGCCCGCGCACTTCCGCAATGCCTCGACCTCATCGTCGACGAATTCTCACCGCTCGGAAAATAGGAGGACCTCATGAACGACAATCCCCTGCTCGGCTTTATCGTCATCGTTTTGGCCATGCTCGTCGGCTATGCGATCAACGTGATCCACCGCCGGAAGAAGTAATTCCACATTGGTATGATATTCATCCGATTATCATCTCCCCCGCTGTTTATGCATTTGCCAAACAGCGGGGGATTTTTCATTTCGGTATTTCCAGACGCTTTATCCAGATACAGTAATTGCAGGGCGTCTTTATTTGGCTAAAGCTACAGACTGAGTATAATTAACCGCTCATCGTATATTTCATTACGCTTATCGAGTAAGTATTTTTCATAGATGAATATTGTTTCCGATTCGTTACGCTAAGGGAGTGTCTTTATTGGCTGAAGCCCTCTGGCGACAGAGGGCTTTCGCACGCTGGGAGGGAAAATGAGGAAAACTCACCCCGTCAACGCGCTCAAGAAGTTAGGCATAGGCCTCGCCTTTGGAGCTGCAACCATCATGTCCATGCCGACCTCTGCGCTCGCCTGCACGCAGATCTACATGGGCAAAAACCTAACGGCCGATGGCAATACGTATTATGGCCGCACCGAGGACGTTGGCACACGTTACCTCAAGCACTATGGCATTGAACCCTCGCATGGTCCCGGCCATATCTACGGCTCAGACGAGTCCGACTTCGCATACACCTCGACCAAGACCACATATCGTTATAGCTACGTGCGTGACCACCCTTCGCAGTGGCACGGACGCTGGGACGCCTACTCCGAAGCGGGAATTAACGAGAAGGGCGTTTCTTGCTCTGCCACGCTGAGCACGAGCATGAATGACGAAGCAAAGGCCGCAGATCCCCTGACCAAAACAGGCATCAGCGAATACGTCTACGCCGGCGTCATCCTTGGCGAGAGCGGCACGGCCCGCGAGGGAGTCGAGCTCATCGGCAGGCTCATTAACGAACAGGGCGCCAACGCCAACGACCAGCTCATTATTGCCGACAACAATGAGACCTGGCTGTTCGCCGCGCTTTCCGGCCATCAGTGGATTGCCATGAAGTCGACCGATGATATCGCGTCGCTCAATCCCAATATCAGCAATCTCAACTTCAAGGTTAACCTCGATGACACCGTAAACTGCATTCACTCCGAAGGCATTAAGTCCCTACCTGAAGAAAAGGGTTTCGCCAAGTATTTCGACGACGGACAGTTCGATGTTGCCCAGACCTACGGTTCGCCCATCGACAAAACTTCCGTTCACGCTTGGTCGCGCTACGTCCAGGGCCGCGATTACCTTGGGGCTCCGCTTACTGAGGGCACCGACTATGAAATCGTCCAGGACACTAGCGAAAAACCGCGCGCTAAGGTTGGCGCCATGGTAAATGAAATGCAGCCGCTGTTCTTCCAACCCGAAAAGTCCGGTTGGAATACTTTTGAACTTATTCGCGCCTTTGGCAATCGTGGCGAAAACGTTCCCGGCCTCAGCGCCAACACCGATGGTGCCTATTGCATCGGCACCGAGCGCAACGGTGAGGCCCATCTCTTCCAGATTCGCAACGGCCTCAACCCTGAAATTGCGACCATCCAATGGGAGATGCTCTCTCGAGCTGAATTCTCCATCGCCATCCCGCTGTACTCCGCCCTGATGACCGAGGTCAGCCCCTACTTCAGCGACCAGACCGTATCTTTCGACCACTGCGATGAAACAGACGTCGTAAACAACGAAGAGCCTGAGAACTCCATCAACTACGTCTTTATGGACATCAGCTCGCTTGCCTTCGAGAATCGTGCCACCCTCGGTGCTGGCGTCCATGCCTATCTTGACGCCCTCCAGAATGAGCTCATCGAGCAGAACAAGGAAGTTGACGCCGCCATGCTGGCCGAGACGACCACCGAGGGCCGTACTGCCCTGGCCAACAAGGCCGGCAAGGCTGCCACCGAGAACACCTACAAGAAGTGCAAGGCCCTGCTCCAGGAGATGCGCGCCTATCAGAAGGCCGAAAACTTCGACCAGCCCTTCACCCCGAGCGACCTGAACACCGAGACCAACGGCCTCAAGGTGTCCATCACCTACGCCAAGGACGCTCTTGCCACCGACCCGGTAACCCCGGATCAGCCTGGTACTCCCGAGCAGCCCGGTACCCCCGAGCAGCCCGCTAAGCCCGAGCAGCCCACCACCAAGCCCGAGAAGCCTGGCAAGTCGGACACCACGACCACGGTAACCACCAACAAGACGAACACCAAGGGCGGCCTGCCCACCACCGGTGATCGTTTTGATGGCCGCATGGTGGCCGCATTCGCCATCGCTGGCGTTGCCGTCATCTCCGCGGGCGGTTACTTCCTCTACCGTCGCAATAAGGGGTAACGTCTTAGCTGAGCGGACAAGGCAGCAATGGCAGCCTCGCCCGCTCAGCCCGCTCTTTTGACCGGCGGGAAACCCGCCTGAAATCTTTTTAAAAAAGATTTCCCCGCACACACTTTGCTGTGCTATAGTGCAGCGCAACAGCAACAAGGTGCGACCGCGCCACGGCACCATGAAAGGAGCCACCGACATGAAGAACACGATGAAGTCTCTCAACAACTGGTGGTGGCGTGATGCGAATACGATCGGTCGACAGTGAGTCCCTCACGCCTGCTTTTGCGCTCTAGGTGATTGGAAGGCCTCCGGTTTCGACCGGGGGCCTTTTTCTATCTCGAGCCCGATCGCATTCGCATCACGCGCCTCCGTTTTTCTCTTACACTCCCCTTTTTGAAAGGATTTTCACCATGTCTCAGAACACCACCGCCACCGCCCAGCCCCGCACCGTCCAGACCGCCGACCGCGGCAAACTCGATGTCCGTGCCCTCGTCCTGCTCGCCATCCTGCTCGCCGCCGGCTTCATCCTCAACTTCACCGTCGGCAAGGCAGTCTCGAGCATTTCGGGCGGTATGATCAGCCCCGAGTTCATCATCTCGGCCTTCTGCCTCACCATTCTGGTCGTTCGCCCCAACATCGGTCAGGCGCTCGTCATTGGCCTCATCTCGGCTGCCGTGATCCAGATCACCACCACTTCGCCGTTCGTCGATTTTGCCGCCGAGGGCATCGCCGCCATGCTCATGGCCGGCATCGTCAACGCCGCCGGCAAGAACGGTCAGGTCAAGCCCGCCATCGCCATTGTTGCAACCTTCCTGACCACCTTTGTCTCCGGCGTCATCTTCATGGTCATCAAGATGGCCATGCTCGGCGTGGTAGGCGAGCTCGCCGCCGCCATGCTGCCCGTCGTTGCCATGACCGCCGTCTTTAACGCCATTCTGGTCGGCGCCCTCTACCTGCCCATCCAGAAGGCTCTTAGGCTCAACTAACCCGCTCGGCTTTACGAGCCACCCCATCTTGGCGTTCATTCGTCGCTCGCGTACCCAAGTACGCTTCGCTCCTCTTTCTTGCGCCAACCTGGGGCCCCTCGTAAAGCCGTCTCCGTGCTTCACCACCAAAGACTGTCCCAAACGACTAGCTTTTGGGGACGTTCTTAAACGACTAGTCATTAAAGAACGTCCCCAATGACTATGAAAGGTATCCATGGAAACGATCATCAACGTCGACGATGTCTCGTTCTCCTATGGCACGCAGACCGAGCAGGCGCTCAGCCACATCTCGCTCAGCGTGAACAAGGGAGATTTCATCGGCATCATCGGGCCCTCGGGCGCCGGCAAGTCCACGCTTGCCGCCTGCCTGTCGGGTGCCGTGCCCCACCACTACACCGGCACGTTCTTTGGGTCCGTCATGGTTGACGGCCACGACACCTGCGAAGCCTCGCTCACCGACGTGTCGCAAATCGTCGGCAGCGTGCTGCAGGATATCGACACGCAGATGGTCGCCTCGGTCGTTGAGGACGAGATGCTCTTTGGCCTCGAGAACTTTGGCGTTCCCCACGACCAGATCGAGCAGCGCGTGAGCGAAACGCTCGAGACCGTCGGCATCAGCGACCTGCGCGACCGCGAGATCGCCACCCTTTCGGGCGGACAGAAGCAAAAGGTAGCCATCGCCGCCATCCTCGCCATGCGTCCGCGCGTCTTGGTTCTCGACGAGCCCACCGCGGCACTCGACCCCGCCAGCTCCACGTTGGTCTTCGAGACGCTGCGTGAGGCAAACCGCACACTTGGAATCACCATCGTCGTCGTTGAGCAAAAGGTCGCCCTGCTCTCGGAGTACTGCAACCGCGTGCTCGTGCTCAACCATGGCGAAATCGCGCTGCAGGGCGAACCACACGAGGTCTTCGCGCATACCGACGAGCTCTGTGCCATCGGCGTCGACTGCCCTCGCGTCACGCGTATCTTCAATAGCCTCGAGGCCGATGGCCTGGTAAGCGGTACCCCTTGCTTGGATGTCGATGAGGCCGAGCGCCTGATTTCGGGCATTGTCGACCCCGCACACGCAAGCAGCGACATTCAGGCACCCGCCGGCTCACCGCACGCACCGTCGTTGCGCCCTCATGCCAAGGACGCCGAACCCGTGCTCACCTTCGATCACGTTGAGTTTGCCTACCCCAACGGCGGCGCTGCCGTCCACGACCTTAGCCTTACGCTCTATCCTGGCGAGCTCGTGGGCATCGTCGGCCAAAACGGCGCCGGCAAGACCACGCTCACCAAACTGCTCACGGGCCTGCTTAAGCCTGCCTCGGGCAGCGTGCGCGTTACGGGCCTGGACACCGCCGCGGTCCCCACAAGTCGCATCGCCCGCGAGGTCGCAACGCTCTTCCAAAACCCCGACCGCCAGATCTGCAAGGATACCGTGCTCGACGAGGTCGCTTTTGGACTGGAGCTTGCCGGCATCGACCGCGCCGAGGCCCTGCGTCGTGCTCAGCTCGTCATCGACCGCTTTGGCCTGCCCGCCGACGAGGCGCCCTTCTCGCTTTCGCGCGGCCAGCGACAAATGGTGGCGCTCGCCTCCGTCGTGGTCGTAGAGCCCAAGATCGTAGTACTCGACGAACCCACGAGCGGCCTTGACTACCGTGAGTGCATGACCGTCATGGAAACGGTACGCACCATGGCCGAGCGCGGCTGCGCCGTAATCATGGTCTGCCACGATATGGAAGTCGTTTCCGACTTTGCCGAACGTATTGTTGTGATGGCCGACGGCCGTATCCTCGACCGCGGACGCACGCACGAGCTGTTCTCGAATATTGAGCTCATGCAGCGTGCCTACGTGGAGCCGCCCCAGGTCATTGAACTCTCGCGCCGCTTGGCATCCTCCGTCTCCCCCGCTTTTGCGCAGGTGAGCGAGGTCACCGATATCGTTCGCATTACCAAGGAGATGGTCCGCCGTGGTTAACGTCATCGACTATATGCCGGGCGATACGCTGCTGCATCGCCTGAATCCCGTCGTCAAACTGGGCCTCGCCGCCGCCATCATCGTCGGCATCTTCTTGTCCGACACCTACGTGGCGCTGCTGGGCTTTTTGGCACTCACCCTTGCGCTGGGTGCCTATGCCGGCGTCGTCGACCGTCTGTTCTCGCTGCTCAAGTTGCTGATTCCGCTCGCGCTTATCATGCTGGTGCTCCAGCTGGCCTTTATGCGCGATGGCAACGTGGTGTGGGGCTTTATCACCGACACGGGTCTCATCACGGGATCGAAGGCCTGTCTGCGCCTGCTGGGTGTGGCGTTACCGCTCATCCTCATGCTCATGGTGACCAAGCTCAACGACCTTGCCAACGCCTGCGTCGAGGTGCTGCACGTGCCGTATCGCTATGCCTTCACCTTTACCACGGCGCTGCGCTTTGTGCCGGTGTTTGGTCAGGAGATGAACGCCATCATGGAAGCGCAGACCGCGCGCGGCGTCGAGTACGACACCAAGAACCCCATCAAGAAGCTTAAGCTCATGCTGCCACTGTGTGTGCCACTGCTCATCTCGAGCGTGGGCAAGACCGATGCCACAGCCTTGGCGGCAGAACAGCGCGGCTTCTATCTGCGTACGCGCGCCAGCTCGTACAAGCGCTACCCCATCAAGGGCCTGGACATCGCCGTACTCATCGTCAGCATCGCCCTCATCGCCATCGGCTTCCTGTTCTAGTTCACCACCGGCAGCAACCACCCAACGCAAAAGGCCTCGGCTCGCACCAAACGAGCCGAGGCCTTTACTGTTTCACCAGATAAAACCTACCAAAATTAACCTGTCCCTTTTTGACAGGTCGGAAGCTAGAGGCGGTAGGGAGCGCCGCTGCGGATGATGGATTCGCGCACCAGGACATCCATGGCGTCGAGGGTGATCTCGGGCATCTCTCGGTACTTTTGCAGCACCGAGAGCTCGGTGCAGGCCAGAATGACGCGGTCGCAGCCGCTACGGGCAAACTCCCACATCACACGGTCGAACTTATCCATATCGGGCTCACGCCCGGCCTTCACATCATCGTAGATAAGCGACATCACATCGTTCTGACGTTTCTCGCTGGGATAGACAACCTCAACACCCGCAGCCTTACATTCGCGGCCGTAGACGCCCGCGCCCACGGTGCCATCGGTTCCCATAATGCCAATCTTGTGCACCGGCTCGGCCGGCATACTCAGGTTGGGATCGAACTCGCACTCCCCCATCACCGCACCGGCCAGAGCATAGCGCACCGACTCACGCGGCATGTGGATAATCGGCACCTTCGTAAACGACTGGATCTGGTCGTAGAAGTAGTGCGACGTGTTGCAGGGAATGGCAATGTGCGCACAGCCCAGCGACTCGAGTGCCTGGGCGCACTCTTTCATGGTCGCCAGCAGCTTGGCATGCTCGCCGGTCTTAATGGCCAACGTGCGGTCGGGCATGGTCGACTTGGAGAGCACCACCATGTCGATATGTTCCTGATCGCAGGCAGCAGCCGTATGACGCACCACCTGGTCGTAGTAATACGACGTGGCCTCGGCGCCCATACCGCCGATAACTCCCAGCTTTTCCATCGCCGCCTCCTTGGTGACGCTTGCGCAATTGCGCGTATCATACCCGCGCCCGCCCGAAGCAAACCGGACGGGCGCCGCGCTCATCTACTTGTAATACGTCTTGAACAGCTTAAAGTGGCGCAGCTTGGTGTGCCACATGCGCAGCCAGCGATTAAAGACAAAGTCGCCCTTCATAAACGAAGGGTCGGCGCCCTTGCCTTCCTTGTCCAGGCGATGCACCTTAGCGCGCAGCTCGGGATCCTTGACGTACTTGTCGACGACGCCCATGGGAACGACCATCCACAGCGCCTCGTCCTGTGCCGTCACAAACTCCGGCTCAAACGGGCGGTCGAACACATACTCGTCCACCACATACTTGGCAACGTTAAAGCCGCTGTTGGTAACGTAGTAGTTGCTGCGGCCCTGGCGCGTGTTGAAATCGAAGAACTTAAACGAGCCGTCGCGCTCGTCGTACTTAACGTCAAAGTTGGAATAACCTACAAAGTTCAGGTCCTCGAGCAGCTTGCGCACGCCGCCCATGAGCTCGTCATTGGGCTCGGTAATGATACAGGCATGGTTGCCGACACCGTGGGGCTGATGCTCCTCGAGCAGCACGTGACCCAGGCACATCATGCGGACCTTGCCGTTGCGGTCGGAATAGCTGGTGAGCACGCGCATGTACTCGTCGTTGCCGGGCACGCGATCCTGCAAGATCAGGTCGTCGGTGTAGCCGCTGGCATACGAATCGCGAATGACCTGTTCCAGCTCGGCGCGGTCGGCAATCTCATAGGCCTTCTTCTGGCCCTCGAACTCATGCTGCCACCACATGATGCCGTCAGAAGGCTTCAGAATCATCGGGTAAGGAAAATCGATCTGGTCGAGCACTTCGGCAGGCGCCTCACCCTGGGCATTGAGCATCGCCTTGGTAAAGGTAAACGTGTGCGGATAGGGCACGCCATGCTTCTCGCACAGCTCGTAGAAGATCTCCTTCTTCTGGCACTGCTCGAGCATGCTGTAGGGCGCGTAGGGAGCGACGATGTTATCCGCCAGCTCATGAGCATCCTTGGCTTGAGCCACGAGAGCGACATAGTTGTCGCCACAGCCCACAAGGACAATAGTCTTGTCGGCATGCGCTTGGGCAATGCCGTTGACGGTTTTGAGCATCACGGGCATGGTGTCGATATCCACGTTGGGCGTGTAGTCGATAATCTGGCTGCGGTACGCGGGACCCGTCTGATACTTGCCAAAGACCAGACTCTTGACCTGGTACTCCTCGTAGAAGGCGCGCGCCACCGAATAGGCGTTGATGTCGCCACCAAGCAGCACGGGAATGAACTCGCGCTCTGTAAATTGCAATGCCATGGAAACTTCCTATCATGAACTGCCCACACAACGGGCGGTCTTTGCGCAACTGATTTATTCTAGCGTGCCAAGCCGCCGGCGCCCAAAGCTCCACCGTATCTATGGCAATCGACGTATTCGTCCAGCACGAAGACGGCGCCCACCGTTGTATGACAATGGGCAATGAACCTACCGTTGTTGTAGGATTCAGCGTATTGACATCTTCGAGCGAAAGGCGCACACGTGCCCCAAGACCATCCGACCGATAATCCCATCCTCAATGCCGCGAGGCGCGAGCTGGCGGAACGTGCGAAAGCGACCGCTCCCCTGTGCACGGCAAACGACGCCTACAACGGACCCGCCCGCATCGTCTCGATCAACACGTCGGCACACAAGGGCACGCGCAAGTCGCCCGTCGCCGATGGACACGACACCGTTATAGAGCAATTTGGCCTCGCCTCCGATGCGCACGCCGGGCATTGGCACCGCCAGGTTTCCTTTTTAGCTGCAGAGTCTATCCAGACGGCGCAGGCGCGCGGGCTCGATGTGCACGAGGGCGACTTTGGCGAGAACTTCACAACCCAGGGCATCAACCTGCTCTCGCTCCCCCTGGGAACGCAGCTCAAGATTGGCAACGATGTCCTGGTCGAAATCAGTCAGATCGGCAAGGTCTGCCACACCCGCTGTGCCATCTACTATCTCGCCGGCGACTGTATCTTTCCCCACGAGGGCATTTTCGGCGTGGTGCTACAAGGCGGAGAAGCCCATACCGGCGACGACATACAGGTGGTCAAGCTCGGCGATGGCACCTGTTCCTTCACTCCCGCCGACGCACTCAAAGAGGTGGAGCAGGCTCGTCGCGAAGGAACCCTGTAGTTGCAAAATCCCACGTTGAAGTAGCTTTTACAGCCAAGAATCCCGTTGCAATAGGGTGCCGTAACGTTAAAGTTGAACTCTATGGTTTCTCAACAATTCATCATAACTGCAGGTCAAAGCCAAAGCCTCAAGTTCAACTTGACCCTTTGGGACCTTTAAGGTTCAAGTTGAGGTCGAAAGCAGTAGTAGAATACACCTCGAACCATAACCTACGATTGATTGCAGAGGGACTGGATGCAGCATTCGAATCATCGCACCGCAGCGCTCATTGCGTCGAAGCCGGCTCGTATCATCACGAGCGCCGCGCTCGCCGTTGCGCTGACGGCCACGCCGATGCTCTCCCCCGTTGCGGCGTATGCCGCCTCGCAGGCAACGCAGGACCAGCTTTCCGCAGCCCAGCAGAAGATCGAAGCCGCCACGAGCGCCTACAACGACGCCCGCACCAAACTCGATGACCTGCAAAAGCAGATTGACTCCAATGAGGCAAGCATCGAGGAAATCGAGGCTAAGCTTCCCGAGCAGCAGGCCAAGGCAAGCTCCGCCATGCGCGATCTGTACAAGTATCAGAAGGGCACCAATCCCATCGTGAGCTTCCTGGTCAACGCGCAGAGCCTGGGTGAGTTCATCACGACCTGCAAATACACCAACCAGATCACGAGCTCGAGCGTCGACGAGATCGAGCAGCTCAATAACATGCAAACCGAACTCGAGCAGAACAAAGCCGAGCTCCAGCAAGCCAAGTCTCAGCTTGAGGCAGAGCAGAAAAACGCCGAGGATGCGCTGGCGCAGGCCCAGCAGCTCCGCAGCGAGGCACAGGCAAAAGCCGAGCAGGAAAATGCCGCCGAGCTTGCCAAGCTTGAGGCCGATAAGGCCGCTGCCGCCGAGAAGCTCTCGGGCGAGGGCGTAAGCGGCAGCAATTCCAGCAGCCAGGCCACCAACACCAACACCACCATCGACACCACGGTGAACAACGCCAATACCGGTAGCTCCGATTACGATTCGTTCATTAATGAGTGGACGAGCCGCATCGACAATTATCTCGCCGGCTCCCCCATGGCAGGCCAGGGCTATAACTTTGCCGTCGCCGCTTGGAATACCGGTGTCGACCCCCGTTGGTCCCCCGCCATCGCCTGCATCGAGAGCACCAAGGGCGCTTATTGCGCCAATTCTTACAACGCCTGGGGCTGGAGTGCCCGTGGCGGCGGTTGGCGCAGCTTTGGCAGCTGGAGCGAGGGCATCTCCGCTCACGTTGCCTATCTGGGCGCCAACTACGGCTCCACCCTTACCCCGGCAGCAGCCAAAAAGTACTGCCCGCCCACGTGGCAGGACTGGTACAACAAAGTCGCCGCTCAGATGAACCGCATCTAAGTGCAACTGCAAAGGGCCCCAATGGGGCCCTTTTCTTTTAGGTAGCGGAGGTATCGACGACGCCGGTCGCATTGGCAACCGCAACTATGACGATCATGCATAGGAGCAGCACACCCAATGCCTTGAGCCAGAGTTTCGCGAGCTTCTTGCCGCGATAGCTGTCGAGCAATGCGAATCGCCGACGAAGACGGCGCTTATCGAGCAGCGCAAAATGCATAAGCACCATAAGGCCATCGACAAAGAAAAAATACTCGATTATGAGAAGCCACGTCGGGTAGCTTTGGGTTGCTCCGGTGGGATGAAAGACGGCAAAGTGACTACCGGCAAAGAACACGAGCAGCGAGAAACAGACGAGCGTATTCCAAATGCGCCCCAAAGACTCCGGACCGCGAGAGAGCAGACCGCATGCAGCGGAGGCGGCAGACCTAGGAAGCCCCGCGGGGTTCTGGAGCCCTTGGGGCGTCAACACCGTCTCCGAGGCCGGAGTACGGACAGCCACAGGCGCAAGAGGCCGCACGGGGCGACTTAGATCGTATGCCGCGCGCGTCGCCCGTCCCAATGCTTCCGCACTCGCAAAACGCTTGGCCGGGTCGAGCGCCATCGACATGCAGACGGCATCGGCAAGTGGAGCGGGAATGCCACGCGCCTCGCATTGCTCGCGCAGGTCGAGCCCTGGTTTAGGATCGACTCCCGTCAAGCAGAAGAACAACAGGGCGCCAAGTGCGTAGACGTCGCTTCGCACGCTCGTCTGCCCAAACCCATACTGCTCGGGCGGCGCATAGGGCCGTGTCCCAAACTTGACGGTGTCGGCATCGGCGCCGTCGCGCCATACGCGAGCGATCCCCAAGTCGATAATCACCAGCGATGAAAATGTCAGGCCGTCATCAGGCGTATAGTTGGCACCTGTCACGATGATATTCGACGGCTTGAGGTCACGATGGATCACCGGCGCCGACGTCTCCCCCGCTATTGCAAAACCGGCGTGGAGCTCGCCCACGGCATCGCATAGGGCAGGATACAATTCACGCGCATAATCGGGGGTGGCTCCCAGACGGTCCACCAGCGCCCCGAGCGTCTCCCCTTCGATGTATTCCATAACCACGTTGAGCTCGTCGCCCACACGACGACAATCGACGATTCTGGGCAGGTGCTCAAAACGCCTGCCTGCCCGCTGAGCGGCAAACAGACGCTCGTATGCCCCGCCGATTTGAGCCGAAGCATCGATGCGTTTACGGACAAAGGGGCCGAGCGAACCACCGCCGGTTCCTTCAAAGTACACGAGCTCGGTTGCTTCAACGGACGAGCGCTTAAGTACACGCTCCACGCGATAGCTGTCGTCGCGATCGAGCGACGCCAGGTGCTCGGCAAGCGCTGCGGTCAGCTCGTCATCGGAATATGTTGGGCTCTGAGTATCCATAGCCTCCATCATAGCGCAGGGCGCAGACACCCCATGGCATCCGCGCCCCGTTCGTTTGCATCGTTGTTCGACAGCTCTACCGGCTCAGATATCAGCCGCTAACTCACCGTCTCCTCGCCAAAGCGATACAGTTCCTCGTTGACCTTTTGGAGACTGCACCCGCGATCGATGCAAAAGATGATAATCGCATCGCGGCGGTCCTTGCAGTTAAGGACGCTTACCCCGGCAGCCGTCAGCGCACGGTTGGTCTCTTTGAGCGTCAGCGCCATCGCAAAGGCAATCTGCAGCACCTTATTGCGACTCGGATGACGCGCACCGGTAAAGATCTGATAGCCAAAGGTCTCATTGAGATCAGCCATACGGACCACGCGCGAGCGCTCCAAGCCCTTTTCCTGCAGTAGCTGCTTCAGGTAGTCCGAAAGCGACGGGGCGGCAAAGTCGTGCTCCCTGATATAGCCATCGATGTTCGGCGCATCGAGAAGCTCATTGAGCAACTCCTCGGTCAGCTTTTTATCGGACATACGACTTCACCTCCCCCAGTGCATGCAACATGCTAGAAACCGCTTACGTCCGAACGCTCCCAGCTAGCAACCTGGTCGGGAGACACCGTACCCAGCGCCTCGAACTTCCAGGAGCCGCCCGCCTTCAGATGATTGGTGTTTGCAAGAGCCGTTCCAACCTGGTTGCCATCGGCATCATACAGAACATATTCAATCTGAATGTAGCTCTTTTCCTTGTCCGTGTTATTGGTCAGGGTGCCCGTGATCTTATAGGTAAACTGATTGGAAGTGTCTTCAGCCTCGTCAGCAATGGTATACGGTTCTTGCGGTTCTTTTTGCTCCTCAGCCTGCCGTGTCGTCTCGGCAGGTTTTGCCGAATCGCTCGCAGACGAATCGGTTGAGTTGCCGCCCATAGAGCCCACGGCACCGACAATAACCAGCACCACGATGATGCCTAGGACAATCTTGCCGATTGGCTTCTTTCCCTCTTTTGCCATTATTCATCCTTCCTACGATCCGGCTACCGTGCCGGTACACAGCACATCGTAGGAAGGATTGAACTTGAATTCATTAGCTGAGAGCTAAGGCTGCGGTAAACGACCAATGCAGTTATCCAAACGCCGAGCAAACGCACTGCGCGCGACCGTCTGCTGGCAGTGCATCAACCCACCGTGACGGATTCCCCGGTAAAGGCACTGATCATCAACAGGACAAAGAAAACAAGGTAGCTGGCACTCAGCAGGTACGCAATGATCAGAAAGACGACCCAGCCGACATTGGTTTTACCGTCGGCACGGCGTTGCTCGCGATTGCGGCAGAGCCAAATCGTCACGCCGATGGCAGTGATAAACAGCACGAGCGCCGCCGCGGCAAGCCCGGCAAGCGCAAACATCACGCCAATGCTCACAGCAATAACCGGAAGCAGCAGCAAACCGCACCCGCATCCACCCGGACTATATACGGCAGACTGTCGGCGTCGCCTCATCGCCGCGCCACCCCCATCATCTTTGAGCACTACAGTGCGATAGCCTGCTGAACAGGAACGATCTTGTCGAGTTCCGGTTCGATCCGCCTTTTCTCGGCCTCAAGGTCAAACGCCACCTGAGCGCGCAGCCAATAACCATCCGTCAGGCCAAAATAACGGCAAAGACGGAGGTCGGTGTCGGCCGTCACGCGACGTTTTCCCAAGACAATCTGCCCGATACGCTGAGCCGGAATCCCAGTCTCTTTCGCAAGGCGATATTGAGAAATGCCCATGGGAACAAGAAACTCCTCTTTGAGAAGCTCACCAGGAGTCACCGGCGACAGCAAATCGGCCGAAGTCTCATCACTTGTGATAATCGACGATTTCGACATTCCAAGCCATCTCCTGTCTCCACTCAAAACAGACCCGATAGCGCTCGTTAACACGGATGCTATATTGACCGGCACGATCGCCCTTCAAAGCTTCCAGGCGGTTGCCCGGTGGAACGCGAAGATCATCAAGCGAAGCACAAACCTGCAGTTGGCGAATCTTCCTCAACGCAACACGCTCAAAGGGCACGAACCTCCTGACCCGCACACCCATGGCAAAGCGTTCGGTATCCTCATCTTTATACGATGCAATCATAGTATCGCCTTACGTTAGTAACGTCAAACGTTTCTATAGACTTACATCTCTATTATATCGTACGTTTGTTCGTGTTTTCTAGAACAAATAGTCCTTTGCGCCTTAGTCAAGCAAAAGCAATCGTTTGTAGACATCGAGGCCTTTGAGAAGAATCTCCTCGTCAAAGAGCATGGTATCGGTATGCAGAGCGCTCATCGCATAGGCTGGGCAGTCATCAGCGTCGATCGGGTTTTCTTGTCCTTCTGGCACGCCCGTGCCCAGCAAGAAGAACACGCCCGGCAGATGGCGCTGATAGAAAGCAAAGTCCTCGGCAATTAACAGCGGCTCGTCCACAAGTTGCAGCTCGGGCAAGGCAGGCGCAATGTGGGCAAACAACTCGGGGTCGTTATCGACTGGCGGATAGCCCTCGGCAAAGTCGAGATCGTACGTACAGCCCGTTGCGGTGCACGCCTCGTCGAGCGCACGGCGTACGCCCTCGCGCGCACGGTCGAACATGGCGTCCGTAAACACACGCAAGCTACCGGCAACATGGGCCTCCCCCGCCACCGCATTGCAGACGGTGCCGGCCTGCAGCAGGCCAAACTTACCGATGCAGGGCTCATCGGCACCCAGCTCGTCCATCAGCTCGCGCTCGGCAACCAGGAACTTTGCCGCCGCCAGCGCCACATCGTGCGACTCCTCGACCGGAACGCCATAGGTCTTAGCGATATGGATGCTCGTCCCGTGAATATGAATGTGTGTCTCACTCGAACGCGCCAGCAGCGGACCGGAACAACTCGCCAACGTGCCGGCAGGCAGATCGGGCCACACATGGAAGCCAAAAATGCGGTCAGCCCCATAGCGCTCGAACACACCGCTCTCGCATACCGTCTTGGCACCACCGGTCGTTTCCTCGGCCGGCTGGAACACAAAGAGAACGTTGCGCCTAATGGCGCCCGGCTGCTCGCGAATCGTACGGTCGACATACGTCGCGGCGGCAAGTGCCATGGCCATGTGTCCGTCATGTCCGCAAGCGTGCATCTTGCCGGGATGGATCGAGGCAAAGGCCGCTCCCGTCGCCTCCGCGATGGGCAGCGCATCCATATCGGCGCGAATCGCCGTGGCACGCGCGGCACCAACGCCAGCGTCGAAGAAAGCGCAGACGCAGCTGGGACACGGATGGGTCACCTCGCAAGCGAGCGGCGCCAACACGCCCTCGATATAGGCGATAGTCTGCGGAAGATCGAAATCGAGCTCCGGAATGCGATGGAGATCGCGGCGATAGCGACGGAGTTCTTGGAGCTCGGTCATAGAGAATCCCTTCGTGAGGCACATCTGTTGCAACTTATTGTGATACAGGATTGTGGCACACATGTTTCCAGCATATTGCTGCATTTTTTAAACGTTATATACGAATACTCTTGTTTGGTAAAGTGCAACGTGATAGGGTCTTTACCACTTGATAGAGGCGCGGGCACGAAGAGCCGCGGGCGAGCCGGCAGGCTTTGACCCCGTGGGGAGGCGAAACCCGCCGAACTGGGTTTTTCGGGCACGAACAACCTGGTGGGCCTGTGGGAAACACCCACAGGACTGTCTGCAGCAATGCGGGAGCGCTATCCGGACATTGGGTCCACGCTATGCGGATTCGATGCGCAGATGGCGCCGTCTGGATAGCGAGGTTTACGGGACATGGCATTGACCCCCAACGAGGCATATGCGGCCAAGCAGCCGTTTGTGGACAAGGAGACACTCGAGCATATCGTCGAGCAGTTCCCCACGCCGTTTCATCTATACGACGAGGCGGGTATCCGCCGCAACATGCAAGAAGTGCGCGACGCCTTTGCGTGGAACCCGGGGTTTAAGGAGTACTTTGCCGTCAAGGCCAACCCCAACCCGGCCCTTATCTCAATTCTCAACGAATACGGCTGCGGCTGCGATTGCTCGAGCTATACCGAGCTCATGATCGCCCGCTCGCTGGGCATCACCGGCCATGACATCATGTTCTCGTCCAACGACACGCCGGCGGCAGACTTTGAGCTTGCCGACAAGTTGGGCGCCATCGTCAACTTCGACGATATCAGCCACATTGAGTTTTACGAGCGCGTCGCGGGACCCATCCCCAAGACGGTGAGCTGCCGTTTTAACCCGGGCGGCCTGTTCCAGCTTTCCAACGGCATTATGGACAACCCGGGCGATTCCAAGTACGGCATGACCACCGAGCAGCTCTTTGATGCCTTCCGCATGCTCAAGGCCAAGGGCGCCGAGGACTTTGGCATCCATGCCTTCCTTGCCAGCAACACCGTCACCAACGATTACTACCCCAAGCTCGCGCGAATCCTCTTTGAACTTGCCGTGCGCCTGGAGCGCGAGACCGGTGCACATGTCGCCTTTATCAATCTGTCCGGCGGTGTGGGTATCCCCTACCTGCCCGAGCAGCAGGCCAATGACATCCACGCCATCGGCGAGGGTGTACACGCGGCCTACGACGAGATCCTGGTTCCCGCCGGCATGGGCGATGTGGCGATCTGCACCGAGATGGGCCGCTTTATGATGGGCCCCTACGGGTGCCTGGTCACCAAGGCCATTCACGAAAAGCGGATCTACAAAGACTATATCGGCGTGGACGCAAGTGCCGTCGACCTCATTCGTCCTGCCATGTATGGCGCTTACCACCACGTTACAGTGATGGGCCAGCCGGGTGGCCCCGACAAGTCCGCAGCTCCCGTCACGAACACGTACGATATCACGGGCAACCTGTGCGAAAACAACGACAAGTTCGCCATCGACCGCGAGCTGCCGCATATCGACATGGGTGACCTGCTTGTAATCCACGATACCGGTGCGCATGGCTACTCCATGGGCTACAACTACAACGGACGTCTGCGCTCCGCCGAGGTCCTGCTGCGCCCCGATGGCGCGGCCGACCTCATCCGCCGCGCCGAGCGCCCGGGCGATTACTTTTCCACGCTCGACGTGCTGCCGTGCGGCCGAGAGCTGCTGGCCAAGTCGCGCGCCGAAAGCGCCCGCCGTCGCGCCCAAGACGAGCGCCTGGCAGTCGCAGCTCAATGGAACAAACGCATCCAGATCGCGGAGGCGAAGGAGAAGAACATGGACATCCGCAATCTCGAGGGCTCAATCGTCGCCCTGGTTACGCCGTTTAAAAAGGACGGCAGTGTCGACTTTGACGCGCTCGAGCGCCTTATCGATTTCCACTTGCAAAATGGCACCGACGCCATTCTCACCCTGGGCACCACCGGCGAGAGCGCCACGATGACCGATGACGAGGACAACTCCGTCGTCGCCGCCGTGGTCAAGCATGTTGCAGGACGCGTCCCCGTCATCGCCGGCTCAGGCTCCAACTCCACGCAGACCATGCTCACCAAGTCGCTTACTTACCAGGGCTTGGGAGCCGACGGCCTGCTGCTCATTACCCCCTACTACAACAAGTCCAACGAAGAGGGTATCTATCAGCACTTTAAGACCGTCGCCGATGCCGTTGACATCCCCTGCATCCTGTACAACATCCCCGGCCGCTGCGGCTGCGGTATCAGCGAGCGCAACGTAGAGCGCCTAGCCGCGCACCCCAACATCATGGGCATCAAGGAGGCCTCGGGCAACGTCGCCTACGCGGCCAAGATCGCCCACCTGCTGTCCGACGATTTCCGCATGTACTCGGGCGAGGATGCACTCACAGTGCCGCTCATGAGCCTGGGCGCTTCGGGCACCATCAGCGTGTGGGCCGACGTGCAGCCGCAGCTTGTACACGACATGTGCCGCGCTTATCTGGACGGCGACGTAGCGCGCGCCCGCGATATCCAGATTGCCGGCCAGCCGCTCATCAACGCCCTCTTTAGCGAGGTCAACCCCATCCCCGTCAAGGAAGCGCTCGCCCAGATGGGCATGATCGAGGCAAACTACCGTATGCCGCTGTGCCCCATGGCAGACGACACGCGAGCCGCACTTACCGATGCTCTGAAGGGAGCTGGTCTACTTGATTAAGACCGTCATTATGGGAACGGGCCGCATGGGCTCGCTCATCCGCACTACCGCCGAAGGCATTGTCGACGCCGCCGGGCAGCCCGTTTTTGATATCGTGGCCCAGATTGGCTTCGATTTGAGCGAGCTCGAGAACGCACCGGCTGCCGACGTCATCATCGACTTCTCGAACGTCGCGACCTTCGACGCCGTCGTCGCCTATGTCGAGCGCACGGGCGCGGCGTTGGTCTCAGGCACCACAGGCTACACCCCCGAGCAGATGGACCGCCTGCGTGAGCTGGGCCAGAACACCCGCGTTATGCACTCGGGCAATTACTCCATCGGTATCGCAGCCCTGCGCCATCTGGTAGCGCAGGCTACACGCGAGCTGCCCGGCTTTGACTGCGAAATCGTCGAGACGCACCACAACCAAAAGGTCGACGCCCCCAGCGGCACTGCCAAGCTACTGCTCGACGCCGTCGTCGAAGCCGAGCCCGAGGCAGGCTACCACCCCGTCTATGGCCGCGAGGGCATGTGCGGAGCACGCGATCCCAAGGAAATCGGTATGCACTCGCTGCGCGGCGGCACCGTCGCCGGCGTGCACGAGGTGAGCTTCTTTGGCCAGGACGAGGAGGTCACGCTCACCCACCGCGCCACGAGCCGTCAGATCTTTGTCAACGGCGCCTTGGCAGCCGCGCAGAAGCTCGTCACCCGCGAACCCGGCTTCTATACGTTCGACAAGGTCATGTTTGCCTAACCAGGTATCAACCGAATCCACCCAAAGGAGAGATAGCAAATGAGCAACGCAGCCGAGATGGATGCACAGGAGATTATCAACTACATCGCCACCGCGCCCAAAAAGACGCCCGTCAAGCTGTACGTGCGCGAGAAGCCGGGCATGAAGGTTGCCTGGGGCGACGCACATGTCTACGGCGGCCGTCGCGGCAAGACCGTCTTTGGCGACTGGGACGAGCTCAAGACCATCCTGGACGCCAATGCCGATTCCATCGATTACTACGACGTTGAAAACGATTGCCGCAACTCCGCCGTGCCCATGCTCGACCTTAAGGGCATCAACGCCCGCATCGAGCCGGGCGCGATCATCCGCGACCGCGTCGAGATTGGCGACCGTGCCGTCATCATGATGGGCGCCATCATCAACATCGGCTCCGTTATCGGCGAGGGTTCCATGATCGATATGGGCGCCGTGCTGGGCGGTCGCGCCACCGTGGGCAAGAACTGCCACATCGGCGCCGGCACCGTGCTGGCAGGCGTTGTGGAGCCCGCCAGCGCCACGCCCGTCATCATCGAGGACGATGTCATGATCGGCGCAAACGCCGTGGTCCTGGAAGGCGTGCACGTGGGCAAGGGTGCTGTAGTTGCCGCCGGCGCCGTGTGCGTCGAGGACGTCCCCGCCGGCGCCGTCGTGGCCGGTGTCCCCGCCCGCGCCATCAAGATGCGCGACGAGAAGACCGACAGCAAGACCGGCCTGGAAGAGGGCCTGCGCCAGCTTTAATAGTTACGGCGTTTTACCAAACGCCGTAACGACCCGACGCTGCAAACGCCCCTAGGCGGCAATCTGACGTTCAATCGTCGGGCATAACCAGAAGGTCAATGCCCTCCTCTTTCGCGTCACCTTGCTCGCCTAGGGGCGTTTTCGCTGACGTGTGCTCAACCTGCGGCGCAATGTCAGCAACCAAGCCGAAAACAAAAAAGGCCGAAGTCCCAAAAGGCTTCGGCCTTTGTTTTTTGCAACGTCCAAGAGCAGTTTATCGATTCTCAATACTTCCGATGTTCTTGAGCTCGATGGAGATGAGGCCGTTGGGCTCGTTGACAAACTCGATGTACTCAGAGTTCGAACCCATCTCGGCCGGGAAGCTGATCTCGATGCCCGTGTCGGTACGGATCTTGTGGTTGCGCACCGCCGCGCGTTCGACCTGCTTGCGCTCCACGGGCACACGCTCAGGCACCTTCTCCTCAGTCAGTGCCGCGCGCACGCTCTCCTTGATAACCGGCTCGTCCTCAAAGACCTCATCGACGATATCCCAAGGGGGCAGTTCCTCGTCATCCTCAACTTTCTCGGCAACAGCAGCCTTAACCTTGGCGAGTGCTACAGCCGTGTTGGCACCGTGCTCCTCGGCGACTTCCTCGACCACACGCGTCACGGTGTCGATGACCTCCTTGCCCGATACCCCCGTGTCGCACTGCAGCAGGCCATCGGGAATGAGCATGCGATCCTCGCCGGCAATCTTGCGCTTCTTATCCACATAGCCGATCTCCATGGTGCTTGCACGCACGATTGCATAGCTCGGCACCTTTTGCGAGGGATTCGGCAGAATGGCGTAGTGGCGCGCAATGTCGTTGCGCACCTCGCCCTCTTCGCGACCCACCTCGTGCATAAAAGCCTGCTTGGAGCCCAGCAGCATCACGGCAAACCAGCGGGCATCCTCATCGTCATCAAAGTCCGCCACAAGCACGTCAGTGGACTCGGCTTTCTCGGCCTTGGTAAGTTCGGAAGAGATGAACTCCGCAATCTGCTGAGACAGATCCACGAACTCACGCTCACCAAAGAAATAGCCCTTGAGCTCGCCGCCGAATGCGGAGTTCTCGGCAAACGTGGCACGCTTGTTATCAGCCGAGGTACGAGCGCGCCGCAGGTGCGTGGTTACGAAATTACGCACGGTGCGGCTCTCGATATCGAGCTCGCGCTGGCTCATAACGTTGACGGCAGAGTCAAAGTCCAGGATATGCAGAATCGCGTGATTGATTTTCATATACGGCATTCCGTTCTAGATCGATTTCGGCACGAACCAGTATAGCGGTCGATCCCGCCCCAGGCGCATCGAAGATTGGTGCATCGGGGACAGGTTGCTTTGCACCAATGGTTAGCGCAGGAGCTCGGACTGCCAAGCCTCGAGCTGTTCTGCCAAGCTCTTGCCGGCAGCGGGCATGTCGATCTGGGGACGTTTGGGCAGAAGCGCACACTTAAGAATCGCAACGATAGTCTGCGAGACAAAGCGTCGCGTATCCTTGTCAAAGCCTTGCGCAGCCTGGAGCATCACGGGCAGGCTCTCGCGCAGATTCCCAGCGATATCCGCAAACCGCTCAGCACCCGTAGCCTCAAGCACGGAGAACAACGCATCTACAAAACGCTCGCGCTCGTTAGGCGACACCGCAAGCAGCATCTCGCGAATGGAGCCATCAACGTATCGAGCACCGGCGGACAGGCGCTCACAGTACACGAAGTCGCGACCATCAACCACCCAGCTAAAGGGATTATGCTGAAGCAGGCTGAACTCGGTGCTCTCAACGATGGCATAGTCCTCCTGTGTCTCGAACATCATGCCAAAGATCGACGACCGAGGTAGCGTCTTGTCGATTCGACCGGATAGATCGGCGAAGGCGTTGCCGCTCAGAAACTCCTCGACGAAGCCCGGACCATCATGGGAATACGCCCGTTCGATTCGCTCACGGGCGACATCGGGGCACATCGCCGCACCGTACACCGCAAGGTTTCCACCCTTGGAATGACCTCCGCACAAAAGCGGCCCGTCAATCGCATCCGCCGCCTCGTCTACATAACGCGCCGCGGATTCCTGGGCCGGCACAGGACACCGGAACGCCATGTTAAAGTCCTCTTTCCAGCCCACAATCGTGCTGTCGGTCCCCCGGAAGGCAAGATAGCTAAACCCCGCCGGAAATCGGAACGTCATGGCCGCAAACTGCTCCGTTGTCTCGGCATCACTCACGCTACGATAGCCGCAAACACGAACGCCACGGTAGCGAGGGCTTGCTGCCACAGCCTCCAACAGGGCACGACTCCCCTCCGGATCCCACAGGTCGCCAATCATGTCTTGGTAGCACTCGGCGCGCAGCAGCTCGCGTACGTCTAGGCCCTGCCAGTTCGTCAGCTCCGCCATATCACCCGGCAAACGCAAATAGGACAACCACGCAAAGACCAGGCTATCCACCGCGCAGAACGGCCGTTCCTCAAACGGATCAAACGCTGTCTGGGCATAGGTCAAAAAATTAGGCGAATCCGACATGGCCCTCCCATCAACTATGGTGCATTGGGGTCAGGTTACTTTGCACCAAAAAGGCGCCCGGGCCGTGTGGACCCGGACGCCTTCATTGTAGCTTTTCGCTCTAGCGAGCTTGATTTAGCAGGAGAAGTCGACGCTGTCGATGATGTCCTTGAGGGCCTTGGCGGAGGCGGTGAGCTCATGCTGCTCGTCATCGTTCAGCGGCACGGGGACGCGGCAGACGACGCCGTCGCGGCCAACGACCGTCGGCATGGAGATAGCCAGATCGGACAGGCCATACTCGCCCACCATGAGCGAGGAAACGGGCAGAACGGTCTGCTCATCGCGCATAACGGCGGTGCAGATGCGCTTGACGGCCATGGCGACGCCGTAGTAGGTGGCGTGCTTCTTCTCGATGATGGTGTAGGCGGAGTTCTTGACGTCCTCGGCGATACGCTTCTCGGCAGCCTCGTGCTCCAGATGACCGTGAAGCTCGCAGAAGGTGTTCAGCGGAACGCCAGCAACCTGAGCGCTGGACCAAGCGACAAACTCGGAGTCGCCGTGCTCGCCCATGACATAGGCCTGGACATCGCGCGGGTCAACCTCGACGTGGGCACCAAGCATCTGCTGCAGACGGCCAGTGTCGAGCACGGTGCCGGAGCCGATGACATGGCCCTCGGGCAGGCCGGACATCTTGATGGCAGCATAGGTCAGAACATCAACCGGGTTGGAGACGATTAGCAGAATGCCGTCGAAGCCGGACTTCTTAATCTCGGGGATAATGGACTTAAAGATGTTAACGTTCTTGTTGACCAGGTCCAGGCGGGTCTCACCGGGCTTCTGGGCAGCGCCAGCGGTGACGACGATCATGGCGGCGTCGGCGACATCGGAATAATCGCCGGCGTAGATCTTCATCGGCTCGGCAAACGTCATGCCGTGCGCGATATCCAGAGCCTCACCCTCGGCGCGGTTCTTGTCCACGTCGATGAGGACCATCTCGGAGAACAGACCGCTCTGCATCAGAGCGAACGCCGAAGACGAACCGACGAAACCGCAGCCGACAATAGCGACCTTCTTCTCGTTAACCATTAGAAACTCCCATCTCTCTCCACAAACAAGCCGCCCGGGAACGACCCGAGCGGCTTGTCGTAATCCCAATACATCCAATCGGGACTTTGATTATGCCCCTATTCGCAGCCGAAAATCGACCGTTTACCGAAATTGTTTGCAGTATTCGTAAAATAACTGCACGAAATCGGTTTCGAGCTATTGACGGGCCGAAACAGGTTTCTAATACAGGCCCGCCTCGCGAATGGCCTCGACAGCCAAAGCGATCTGATCGGGCGGCAGGACCAGCGCCATGCGCACGTGCCCCTCGCCCGAAGGACCAAAACTCGCGCCCGGCGTCACCACAACGCCGGCCTTCTCCATGAGCTCCTCGCAAAACGCCATGGAATCGGTGCGACCACCGGGAAGCTTGGCCCACACAAACATAGAGCCATGCGCGTTGGGACGCTCCCAGCCCAGGCCCTCAAGACCGTCGCACAGGGCATCGCGGCGCTCCTGGTACTTCAGACGCTGCGCCTCGACCTCATCGCGCGGACCGTTCAGGCAGGCGATGGCGGCCTTCTGGATCGGGAAGAACATACCGAAGTCGATCTGGCCGCGCAGCTTGGCAAAGGCCGAGACTACATCCTCGCGACCGACCAAAAAGCCGATGCGGGCACCGGTGACGTTAAACGACTTGGAAAGCGAGAAGAACTCAACGCCCACCTCGAGCGCGCCGGGATACTGCAAGAAGCTGCCGCCCGGCTCGCCGTCGAACACGATGTCGGAGTATGCGTTGTCATGGACGATGAGCAGGTCGTGCTCGCGGGCGAAAGCGATAATCTCCTCGTAGACCTCGGGCGTACCCACCGAGCCGACCGGGTTCGCGGGCAGCGACACGATCATATACTTGGCACGATCGGCCACCTCGGGATCGATACCCGCCACATAGGGCAGGTAATTATGCTCGGCAACCAGCGGATAGTATTCGAGCTTGGCATCGGCGATCTTGGCACCCGCCTCAAAGACCGGGTAGCACGGATCGGGAACCAGAATGGTGTCACCCGGATCGAGCAGGGCCAGGCCCAAATGGCCCACGCCCTCCTGCGTGCCGTTGCACGACTGCACCATAGACGGCGTAATGCCCGAAACGCCAAAGCGACGCTCATAGTAATCGCACACGGCTTGCTTGAGTTCGGGCAGGTCGCGCAGGGCATACTTCCACATCTCGGGATCTTGGGCTGCCTGCGTGAGCGCCTCGACCACGTGGTCGTACGGCTTAAAGTCGGGCGTGCCCACGCTCATGTTGTAAATGGTCTTGCCCTGAGCCTTCAGCGCGAGAAGCTTGTTGTTGAGCGAGGCGAAGACCTCCGCGCCAAAGCGGTCGAGACGCTGCGATGCCTGCATGGTGCCACCTTTCGATATAAAAAACGCGGCGCTCCGACAAGAGCGCCGCGCGATACGGGCCATCAGATTGCAAAAGTGTAACGCTTGCAACCCCCGTATTGGTTCAATTTAGCCAACCTTAGTCAACTGGATTGAGCGCGTCGATCTGCGCAAGCCACAGACACGAGCTAGCGTCACTCGGCATACGCCAATCGCCGCGCGGGCTGAGCGTCACCGATCCCACCTTGGGACCATCGGGCAGGCAGCTGCGCTTAAACTGCTGGGCAAAGAAGCGGCGGTAGAACGTACGTAGCCACGTGTGGACGGTCTTGACATCGTAGACGCCCTCAAAGCTCTTGAGCGCCATGTGGTAGATCTTGCCCGGCTCAAAGCCAAAACGTAGCAGGTAGTAGAGGAAGTAGTCGTGCAGCTCGTACGGGCCCACCAAATCCTCGGTCCTCTGCGCAATCTCGCCGTCGCCCGTGGGCGGCAGAAGCTCGGGGGACACCGGCGTATCGAGGATATCGAGCAAGACCTCGGCAATACGCCCGCCAAAGACATCGGCGGCATAGCGCACCAGATGGCGCACAAGCGTCTTGGGCACGCTCGCGTTGACGGCGTACATGCTCATGTGGTCGCCGTTATAGGTAGCCCAGCCGAGCGCCAGCTCCGACAGGTCGCCCGTGCCAATGACAAAACCGCCAGCCTGGTTGGCCAGATCCATCAGGATCTGCGTACGCTCGCGGGCCTGGCTGTTCTCGTAGGTCACGTCCTGCACGGCCGGATCATGCTCGATATCCTTAAAGTGCTGTTCCACGGCAGCATGGATTGAGACCTCGCGGAAGCTCACACCCAAGTCACGAGCGAGCGACTCGGCATTGGACTTAGTGCGGTGCGTCGTGCCAAAACCTGGCATGGAGACCGCCGTGATACCCGTGCGCGGCAGCCCCAGCGCATCGAAGGCACGCACGGTCACAAGCAGCGCTAGCGTGGAGTCCAAGCCGCCCGAAAGGCCGATGACCGCAGCCTTGGTACCCGTATGGGCGAGGCGGGTCTTGAGGCCCGCAGTCTGCAGGTCGAGGATGGTCTCGCAGCGCTCGGCCAGGTCGCCGTGGTCGGCCGGCACAAAGGGCGCGCGCGGGAAAACGCGGTCGATATCGCAGGCATCGCGCAAGACAGGTTCTTCGGCCAGCACGCCCTCAAACGAAAACTCAACGGTCGTGGCCTCCGGCGCATCGTCGGTGCGCGCCCACGTCGTCGAGCGACGGCGCTCGGCAACCAGGCGGTCAAGGTCAACGTCGGCGATGGCCATATCGCAGGTAAGCAGTTTGGTGGCGGCGAGCTTGGAGCCATTTTCGTAGATAAGGTTCTCGCCCGCAAAGACCATGTCGGTCGTGGACTCGCCCTCGCTCGCGTCCGCGTAGGCATAGGCGCAGTACAGGCGTGCGCTCTGGTTAGAGATGAGGCTGCGGCGGTAATCCGCCTTACCGATAATCTCGTCCGAAGCCGACGGATTGAGGATCACCGTCGCACCGGCAAGCGCCATCTCGGTCGAAGGGGGCGCCGGCACCCACAGGTCCTCGCAGACCTCAACGCCCAGCACCATATCCTCGGCACCCTCATCACAGCAGCGGTAGACAAGCCCCGAACCCAGCGGAACCGGACCCTGACCGGCAAATTCAACCCACACGGGATCCGCAGGCGACGGAGCAAACCAGCGACGCTCATAGAACTCGCCATAGTTGGGCAGATACTTCTTGGCCGTAAGACCCAAAAGCTCGCCCGCGCAGCACACGGCAGCGCAGTTGTAGATATTCTCGGCAACTGCAACGGGAAGACCGATGGTAAAGACAATCGGCAGATCGCGGGTTTCATCGAGAATGTGCACAAGTGCCGCCTCGCAGGCATGCAGCAGTGTGCGGTTATGGAACAGATCAGCCGCGGTATAGCCGGTCAGGTTAAGCTCGGGCAGCACCAGCGCGCGAACGCCGCGCTCGGTAGCCTCGCGAACAGCCGCCAGCGCAACCTCGGCATTGCCCTCGACATCGGCCACGCGAATCCGCGGCGAGGCCGCCGCCACACGCAAAAAGCCATCAGACTGAGAAAGGTGAAGATTCATAAGAATGCTCCCGTGCGTAGACGCCATTCACAACAATTAGCAAGTCCTATTGTAGTTCAACCGCCGGGTGGAACCGCATCCCACCAACTTGGTGAGCAATTGATGAGTTGATGGTATCTGTTAAATGTCACGTACGATTCACATCTGGTGGGTACCCTGATGGCTACACGAAACGAAGCAGATTTACACCGGGAGGACCCCGTATGACAACCAAGTACACCGACGCGCCGCGCACGCGCGTCATGACGCCGGCATCGCTCAACAACGGCGTACACGAGAACCATTCCATTGGACAGACCATGGCCATCGCGCCCAAAAAGGGCCTGTTCGACGACATTTCCATTCCCCAGATCATCGCCGGCGCCGCAGCTGCCGCCACGAGCGTGGCGCTTGCTTCAAAGATCGGCATCGCTGGTTCAGTAATTGGCGCCGCCGTGAGCTCGGTCATCACCGTTGTGTCCTCGCAGGTCTACCGCCACTTTATCTCTGCCAGCGCCAAAGCCCTCAAAGGTACGCACGCCGACGTCGACTACCCCGCCGGCGCCTATGAGCCCGTTGAGCTTAATGCCGAGGAGCACCTGGGCGGCGCCGCGACTACGCAGGAGATGCGCCAGGTTGCGGGACGCGCGACCACGGCGCGCGTCGCCCCCAACAGTCTGCGCGCCAAGGCGGCGGCAGAGCGCAGCCAGACACAAAAGAAGGTCATCGTCTTCTCGATCGCCATCGCCATCGTCGCGGTCATCGCCTGCGCCGGCGCCATCCTTATCACCACTGCCGGTGAGGGTCTGGGCGAGCGTCCCGAGCCAATCCTGTCGTCGCGCACGACCGAGAGCGATGCAAATGGCAACACCCAGTCGCAAGATCAGCAGGCGCAGACGGACGATACGCAAGACAGTTCTACCTCTGCCAATTCGTCCTCGAACACCCAAAACCAATCGCAGGGCACCGATTCCTCTACGGCCAGCAGTAGCACGCCGTCCGGCACGACCGACTCAAGCCAAACGACTGGCGGTTCGCAGCCGAGCACGGGCGGCCAGACGAGCGACACCACTTCGGGAACGGGCACAGCAGACAGCAACAACACCAACGGCTCGAACAGCTCGAGTGGAACCGCGTCCGGCACGGCATCTGACAACTCGAGCCAAGGCACGGCATCGGGCAACTAAGTACATTTGCCTCTCATAGATAACCGACCTGTACAACGGGCGCGAATCGAAAGCGGTTCGCGCCCGTTTGCCTTGGGCGCCGCCATGGCGAACGCTATGCGATGGTAAGATGCTTTACATGTGTAAAGAGGAGATTTGCCATGAGCAAGACAATAGTTAGGCCCACGCTTTCGCTGGGCAACCACATCTATCTGTATCGCCTGCTGCGCGACGCGATTGGGTGCGGCAAGCAAACGTTTATGACACAGGTCGAGGAGGCGCTCGCCGCCGGCGACATGACCGCTTATGACCTGGGCTTTGAGTCCACGCGTGAGCTGCTCGAGGAGCTCGACGACTGCATTAAGCTGACCGTCTTTAAGGGCGGTCGCCTGTATGCCACCGTCATCGCCAACGAGGCCTGGGATGCCGCCCTTGCCAAGGGCGAGGACAAGCCCAAGGCTGCCAAGGGCGCCAAGCAGTCCTACAAAAAGAAAAAGCGCGGTGAGAAGGACCTCAAGGCCGTGCGTCCCAAGCACGTTAAGCGTCCCGAGCCCGAAGTCATGGTTGAAGCCGTGCCGGAACCCGAGCCCGAGGCAGAGATCGAAGCCGCTATTGAGGTAACAGCGGAAGCCGAAACCACCGCCACGACCGATCCCGAAGTCATATCTGAGCAGGAAACCACTGCGGAGCTCAACGAAGCTCCCAAGTCGACAACCGAAGAAGCCGCTGACCGGCCCGAGACGTCTGCATTCCAAAACAGCGATGTCTTTGGTGACAAGACCGAGGACGATCAGTCCGACGAGCCCGCCGATCAAGGCGCTACCGAGTCGGCGCCGGAGCCCGAGGCACCGCAGCCCGCCATCTCGCTCACGGTCGTCTATGACCCCGAGAACGCAAACGCCGGCATCACCACCATGGCATCCACGCCCATCGAGGCAAAGTCGAGCGTCGAGAATCAGAGCGCTCCGCAAGTCGAGTTCGACACCGCGACCGCAGACGCACCTGCCATCGTCGAACCCGCAGATTCCGCGGTGATGCCGAAAGCGGACACCGAATCAGTACTCGGCGCCGAACCCGCGCCCGTCATCGAGGTGACGCCCGTCAATGAGCAGGCCTTCGCACCGACGATGGTACCGGCCCCCGCACCCGTAGCGCCCGCCATCCCCGAGGACTTCCCCGTCGATTTCGCAACCGAGGTCTTCTGCCCCGGCCCGCTTCTGCACCAGCTGTCAACCTATCTCCCCTACGGCGCCGACACGCTCGGCATCGTCGGCGAGTACTACTGGATCGCCCGCGAGCGCGGTACCATCGAGGCCGCGCGAAACCGCGCAAGCTTCCCTCTGCGCTACACGCAAGCCGGCGAGCGCCACGAAGTCACCGTGCGCATCCGCCGCAACACCACCGGCGGTCTCGGAGCCGCCTGGACCATCGATAAAGTCGAAGAACCCGAGCAGTAACGACAAACGGCTCAAATCCAAATCAGGATTTGAGCCGTTTTTATTTGTTGATGTTGCGTAACCAACAGCGAGCGGGCCGCAAGTGCCCCAGGTTGCCGTGAAAGAGGAGCGACGCGTACTTCGGTACGCGAGCGACGGCTTGAACGGCAAGATGGGGTGCTTGCGACCCGCGCAGCGTCGAGCAGTTACGCGGTTTGGAAAACCGCGTAACGATCTAGTCGCGCGTCAGCTTACGGTGAATACGATGCGGCTGGGCTGCATCCTCGCCCAGGCGCTCGATGCGGTTGGCCTGATAGGCCTCGAAGTTGCCCTCGAACCAATACCAGTTGCCCGGATTCTCGTCGGTGCCCTCCCACGCCAGAATGTGCGTGGCGACGCGGTCCAGGAACATACGGTCGTGGCTAATGACCACCGAGCAGCCCGGGAACTCGAGCAGCGCCGCTTCGAGCGAGGACAGCGTCTCGACGTCGAGGTCGTTCGTGGGCTCGTCGAGGAGCAGCAGGTTGCCGCCCTGCTTGAGCGTGAGTGCCAAGTTCAGACGGTTGCGCTCGCCACCGGATAGTACGCCAGCGCGCTTCTGCTGGTCCTGGCCCTTAAAGCCAAAGCTCGCCACATAAGCGCGGCTCGGAACCTCAGTCTCGCCGACCATCATGTGGTCCAGGCCATCCGAGACGACCTCCCACAGGTTCTTATCGGGGTCGATGCCGGAACGGTTCTGGTCGACGTAAGAAATCTTGACGGTCTCGCCCACCTCGAGCTCGCCCGAAGTCAGCGGCTCCAGACCCACAATCGTCTTGAACAGCGTGGTCTTACCGACGCCGTTGGGGCCGATGACGCCCACGATGCCGTTGCGCGGCAGGGTGAACGAAAGGTCGTCGATAAGCACGCGGCCATCGAACTCTTTGTGCAGGTGATGGGCCTCGAGCACCTTGTTGCCCAAACGCGGGCCCACAGGAATGCGAATGTCGGTCCAGTCGAGCTTCTGGCTTGCGCGGGCCTCGGCCTCCATCTCCTCGTAGCGAGCCAGACGGGCCTTGTTCTTGGCCTGGCGAGCCTTGGGCGAGCTGCGTACCCACTCGAGCTCGGCCTCCATGCGCTTGGCGAGCTTGGCATCGCGGTTGCCCTGTGCCTCGATACGCGCAGCCTTGGTCTCCAGATACGTGGAGTAGTTGCCCTTGTAGGGATAGAGGTGACCGCGGTCGACCTCGCAGATCCACTCGGCAACGTTATCCAGGAAGTAGCGATCGTGCGTGACAGCCAGAACGGCGCCCTGGTAGTTGTGCAGGAAATGCTCGAGCCACAGGATCGACTCGGCGTCCAGGTGGTTCGTGGGCTCGTCGAGCAGCAGCAGGTCGGGAGCCTCGAGCAGCAGCTTGCGCAGGGCCACGCGACGGCGCTCGCCGCCGGAAAGCACATTAACCGGCATGTCAGAATCGGGCAGCTGCAGGGCGTCCATGGCCTGGCCGAGCTTGGAATCGATATCCCAGCCGTCGGCGGCGTCGATCTCGTCCTGGAGCTTGCCCATCTCGGCCATGAGGGCGTCCATGTCGCAATCCGGGTCGCACATCTCCTCGCCGATCTTATTGAAGCGATCGACCTTGGCGATCATGTCGCCAAATGCCATGCGCACGTTCTCGATGACGGTCTTGTCGTCATCGAGCGGCGGCTCCTGCTGCAGGATACCCACGGTGTAGCCGGGGGTGAGCCTGGCATCGCCGTTGGAGACCTCCTCGATGCCGGCCATGATCTTGAGCAGGGTCGACTTGCCCATACCGTTGGGGCCCACGACGCCGATCTTGGCACCGGGGTAGAAGCTCAGGGTCACGTCGTCAAGGATTACCTTGTCGCCATGGGCCTTGCGAGCCTGATACATCTGGTAGATGAACTCCGCCATTTGCCTGTTTTATCCTTTCTACCTGCTGTTTCCCTATTCTTGTTTCGCTTTAGTGGAAACGAAATGAGAAAACCAGCTCTGAAACGTAACGAAAAAGGGGCATGGTTGCCCACACCCCCTAATACTACCTGGGAAAAGTCCCCCGGAGCATACTATGAACTGCGTACGCTAGTTTTCCGCAACCTTAACGAGCGGCTCGCTGCGATTTGCGCCACAACAGATACGAGTAGACGTAGACGGCTCCAACCGAACCAAACGCCAGAACCGCAATCACCGCGGCGACGACTTCACTCGAAAGCACGCTGCCTGCCACGCCCATCACAATCAGGCCAATACCCAGCACCATAAAGCAGGCGCCGCCAAAACGCTGAGTACGGCGCCAGTTCTCGGGATCGGCAAGCGCCCAAGGTGTCTTGATACCGAGCGTATAGTTCTGCTTCACACGCGGCAAGTAGTTGCCTACGCCGATGAATAGCAAACCGACAACACCGGAAATCAGCACGTTAACCGAACCGACCGACGGCACCACGCCCCAGACCGTAAGCTCTCCCAGCCAGCTTATGGCGCACATGAACAAGGTGGAGGCGATTACGAAGCCCTGGTAGAACTTGCCCGAGGTTCGATATGCCTCACCTTTGGGGTCGATGCGCGGCACCATGCGGAACATTGCGAGAAGCGCCAGAGGCAGCACGCCGAGCGCGGAGGCCATCCAGCTAGGACCCCAACCGTCGACGGCGCCGTTCGCGCCCCAGTGCGTGGGAATCTGCGCAGGCAAGCTCGGCATCACCATGAGGTGCGCTACGACATTGGCGACGCACAGAGCGACCAGCGCAATCCACACGCGCGACGATACCCCCGTGGGGTGAATGCCCTTGTTTTCGTTATTCATCCTTATCACCTTCAGTGTTTGTAAAGCCCATAAACCAGCCAATTAAATCCTGCATGACGGTGGTGTTTAAGCTGTATACGATGTTTTGGCCATGGCGCTCGTCGGTCACCAACCCGGCGTTTTTGAGCGTCGCCAAGTGATGGCTCAGCGACGGCTTACTGATATCGAAATGCTCGGCAAGCTCCCCCGCCGTGCAATTGCCCTCGCGCAGCAACTCCAAAATGCGCCGTCGCGTTGGATCGGCAAGCGCCTTAAAACCCTCTCCCGGCATAAGACCTCCTCTCATCATCTCTCATGACGTGCACACTATACTCAATATTTAGATGTTTGTCTAACTATCTAATCGCAATGCTTCAAACCACATCAAAGCAAACGCCATCGCAACCTATGGGCGATTACCTATAATGGCGATAGCTAAAACACGACCTGCTTCCCCATCGGAGGATATTTATGACCGAAACCGCTGCCGCAGCCGCCATCGAGACACGCGACACCAAGCTCGAGATTATCATGGGCCGCGAGGCACTCGATAAGCTCGCCGATGCTACGGTGCTAGTGCTCGGCTGCGGAGGCGTGGGCTCCAACTGCTGCGAGGCACTCGCCCGCGGCGGCATCGGTCATTTCGTCATTCTGGATAAGGACATCATCGCGCCCAGCAATATCAATCGCCAGGCCATCGCCTTTCACAGCACCGTCGGCAAGCGCAAAGTCGACGTCATGGAGGCTATGATTCACGACATCAACCCTACCGCTACCGTCATCAAGCGCACCGAATACCTGCTGAGCGACAACATCGATGATTTCTTCGTGAGCGTTTTGGAGCAGACGGACGGCAAGCTCGACTACGTCGTCGACGCCATCGACACCATCTCGGCCAAGCTCACCATTGCCAAATATACTCAGGACCACGACATTCGTTTGGTTAGCTCCATGGGCGGGGCCAACAAGCTCCATCCCGAGTGCCTCCGCTTTGCCGACATTTTCGATACGGTACGTGACCCCATGAGCCGCATCATGCGCAAAGAATGCAAGAAGCGCGGAATCAAGAGCCTGCATGTACTGTTTAGCTGCGAGGAATCGGTTAAGACACAGCCCCGCGACCCTTCCAACATCCACGAGCGCACCGAGCTGGGAACCGCCAGCTTTATGCCGCCCATCATGGGCCAGATGATTGCCGGCGAGGTTATCCGCCAGATCAGCGGCCGCGGCACTGAGCGCGTACGCTCCGATGGCCAACGTCTGGACTAGCGGAGCGCACCGAGATGGAGCCCCGGTTATTTGATGCACACTGCCATCTTGATTTAATGGCTCACCCGGACGCCGTTGCCGATGAGGCGACGGCGCTGGGCTTGGGTCTATTTGACTGCGGCGTCAATCCGCGCGACTTTTCGGCCGCAAACGAGCGCGCCTGTCGCCAACCAGGCATCATCGCCGGCGTTGGGCTTCACCCCTGGTGGCTCGCCGATGGCCACTGCGGTTTTGTCGAAGTCAATCTGCTTTGCGAAGTTGCTGCCCAAGAACGCTACATCGGTGAGATCGGGCTCGACTTTTCCGCGCGCTTTGCTGGAAGTGAGCAGCTACAAATACAGGCACTTAACCGGCTCTGCGATGCGCTCGTGCAGCATCCTCTTACCGGGCGCGTGATATCAATTCACGCCGTTCGTTCGGCAGAAGCCGTACTGGACGTCCTCGAATCGCATGGACTACTCATCCCAAACCCCGATTCCCCCGTTATCATCTTCCACTGGTTTAGCGGCACCTCGGACGAGCTTGTCCGCGCACGCGATGCAGGCTGCTATTTTTCCGTCAACGAACGCATGCTCGCGTCTAAACGAGGACGCGAATACGCACGACAGATTCCACTCGATCGTTTACTGCTCGAGACCGATGCGCCAGCCGAGCCAAACACAGAAACAAGCGCACAGTCGCTCATCAGATCGCTCACAAGGACCTCGATGCGCATTGCCTCACTCAAAAACTGTGACGCAAAGCGCATCGAGTCGGTAGTTTTAGCAAATGCGCACGCTGTTTTTGACCTTCGCTAACCCCTGTGGGCAAAAATGCCAAGGGACATGCGAATCGCACAACGCAGTCCCTATTGGTAGGCAGTACAATTCGGCAGCATTACACCAATTCGTGCATGAGATCACGGTTGCGTGCATACAATTCGTCAAAGATATGACGACGCGATGCATATAACTCGTGGGCAGCCATATCGGGCACGATTGTTTGCGCAACGCCAAGGACTTGGGCGAGCTCATCCCATGATGCATAGGCGCCACCTGCGAGAGCTGCCATGATGGCATCACCGAAGCATGCGCCCACCGTAACCTTGGCAACCGAGACCTCGCGCCCGCATACGTCGGCGATAGCCTGCATCCAAACTGGATTCTTGGTTCCACCTCCGACAAGCATAATGCGCCCAATTGGCAGTCCATGCTCTCGCTCGATAATGTCGACATGGGATGCAACGGTATACGCGACGCCTTCCAAGGCGGCGCGAACCATATGGGCTCGCGTATGCCTTCCGGTCAGGCCAAAGAAGACGCCACGTGCCTCGGGATCGTTAAGCGGAGTACGCTCCCCCGCAAAGTACGGCAGACACAGGAGCCCATCGGCACCCGGCGCCACATCGGCGGCATCATGCGCCATAACCGAATAGGCATCGGGACCACCGTGGCCCTCGGCCTCTACGGCGTCGCGATACAGCTCTTGGCGCAGCCACGATGTGAGTGCGCCCGCCGTATTGGTCCCCGCGCAGATCCCGTAAGTTCCGGGAATGATAAACGTCCCCGGCCACAGGCGGGCATCATCGATCATATGATCAGCTAGGTAGATGAAATACGCCGTACTCCCCAACTGAACCATCATATCGCCGGGACGGAATACACCCGTCGAAATGGCCTCGGCACCAGAATCGCCCGTTCCCACTAAGACAGGTGTCCCTGCCGCGAGCCCCGTCGCCTCAGCCGCACGCTGCGTAATCACCCCGGCAATATCGGTAGCCGACATTACCTCCGCCATCTGGTCAGGCCGGCAGAAACGAGCACATTCCCGAGCATCAACCTTCCAAGTGAAGCGGTCGTATAGGGGAAGAAAATCCTCCGCCAAATAACGGTCCACCGTAAAACGCCCCGTCAACTTTGCGCATAGAAACGACGACGCCGTCAGGAACTTCGCGGCACGTTCGTGCACCTCGGGCATATTCTCCTTAAACCACAAGATCTTGGGAGCAATATCTGACGAACAGGGATCGTGCCCGAAAAGCTCGCGTGCGCGGTCTGACCCATATTCGGAAAGAAGCTCGTCAATCTGCGGCTTCGAACGTGCATCGACTCCATACAAAATCGCGGGCGCCAGCGCGTTGCACTCGGTATCGACCGGCACACAGTCGCAACCCAATGCGGAAAGGCCCACGCATCCGATCTGTGCCGCGTTAACCCCCGATCGCGCCACCAGCTCGCGCGACAAGCGGCAAAAATCGCCCCACCAAACTGCCTCCGCATCATGCTGGTACCATCCGTCACACGGGTTGTCCGTCTCATGTCCACAAGAGGCTTGGCAAACGATGTTGCATCGATCATCGATTAAAACGCCTTTAGAGGCGCTTGTCCCAATATCAATACCCAGATAGAGCGCCATAGGTGCCTACTCCCCTCGCGCCGTACGAGCGGCAGCCATAAAACGAGCTACCCGCTCAACATCAACCGGGGCATCCAGCCTTCCGTCGCGCTTTAAGCAGGTGCCGACAAACGCGCCATCGTAGTGAGCAAATACGTCAGCCACGGTATTTTCGCGACAACCGGTGCCACATACCACGGGTACTTCGCCAACACGCTCGCGGACTTCATCGGCAAGCTCGCCCGAAGCGCCACGACCGGCAGCCGAACCGCCGATGACCATTGCATCCGGAAGGCAATTAAAGAGAAGTGAATCGGCAATGTCCGCAGTCGTGCGGTCGTTGAGATAAACCTCCCCCTCGCTCGTGATGAAGTGAAAAAGCTTGAGGTCGTCCAAGCGCAGCGCCGCCTTGCGACGCATGGTGTGAGCGAAATCTCGGTTAATCAGCCCGAGATCACCGGCCCAGGCACCGCAAAAATTGCAGCGTGTGAACTGCGCGTCGACGGCGGCGCACAGCTCGATTGTGGCATCACCGTCGTAAATAGCCTCAGCTCCCCAAGGGGTCGACAGATCATGGGATAGAGTCCCGATTACATAGCCCACCGATGCAAGGGTTGAGGGAGAAACGTGCTGCTCATAGGGCATCGAGAGCTCATTGGTAATCAAAATGCCATCGACACCGCCCTGCTGCAACGCCTCGAGATCGCGCTTGGCGGCTTCCACGACCTGCGACACGCTTCCGCCCGGGTAATACAGTGGATCGCCCGGCAGAGGACGCAGGTGCAGCATTCCGATAACCGGCTTTTCGGTCTTGAACATCGAGGTTAGAAACGACATAGCGTGCTCCTTCATAGGGTTATCGCGGGGACGTTACTCCCCCAGCACCTCGACGTACACTTTTCGCTTCTGCGGACCGTCAAACTCCGCAAGATAGATGTTCTGGGCACTTCCGCACACGATGTGGCCATCTTGGACGGGAAAGAAGCAACTGTTTCCACAAATCATGCTCTTGATATGCCCACAGGAGTTGTTGCCGGTGGCTCCATAGCTCGGCAGGAAGTGTGCATGCGCATAGGGGGCATCGAGTGGGGCGATGCGATCAAGCGTCTCCATAAGATCCGTCTCCACGCAGGGCAGCCCCTCGTTTACCACGATTCCACAGGTCGTATGCGACAAAATAATCGCTGCCAAGCCATTGGTCACCGAGCTGCGTTCGATGGCAGCGTGCACGTCTTCGGTAATATCGATGAACTGGTCCGGAGCAGTCGATAGATAGCTCAATGTCTCGAGCGTCACCATGTTCACTCATCCCCTTCAAGAAAACGCAGGGCATTACCCCAGTAGAGCCTTTCTCGCGCATCATCGCGCATGGACACGGTATCGAGCGCCCGCTTGAGTTTGAACGCACGGAAACGCGGCGTATTGCTGGCGAACATCACTTGATGCGATAGCGCGCGCTCATACCACAGCGGCCCCATATCGACCGTGAAAAGACGCTGCATCATCTCCTCGGGCGAATCGATGTAAGTGATAGAGGTGTCCGTGTAGCAGTTGGGATACTTGAGCAGCATCGCCACGGTCTCGCGCACCCAGGGCCAGCCAAAGTGGGTCAAACTAAAACGCACATTTGGATGCGTTGCGATTGTGTGCTCAAATGCAAGCGGGTTACTGCGCGAGAGCTCTGCGCCCGGCTCCCAAGACATACCGGCATGGAAAACCACCGGCTTGTTATAGCGCTCGCACAGCTCGTAAAGCGGCTCAGCCACAGCATCATCGGGGTCAAAACCCTGCTTTGCCGGATGCAGACAAAGCCCCTTTGCCCCCAGCTCGGTAAAGGCGCGCTCCAATTCGCCTGCGGCACTGCTCACCCGCGGATCTACGCTCGCAAATCCCCACAGACGATCGGGATGCGCGGCAACCAGCATGGCAATCTGGTCATTGGTGCCAAAATGCCCTCCGCATGCCGTGGTTACATCGAGCGGCATGAGCAAGCTCTTCTGCACATCGCAGACGTCCATCTCAACTTGAAGCTCGTCCCAATCCATGGGACCCATATGCCCCATACCAAATTCTCGTGACCAAAAACCGAATCCATCAGGCTCATCACCCGGTGTACAGATCTCGCCGTAGAGCATGGGCTGAACCAACATGTCGATAACCATTTCGTACTCCTTTCCAGGCATTTGACCCTAGTACGGCTCAAACGAACCAATCACTCGGGACGACAGCTCAGCGCCCGCCTTCATACACGCCGGAATATCAAGGCCATCGATCACGCCCTTGGTAAACCCGGCAATATACGAGTCGCCGGCACCCACGGTATTAACGACCTTCTCCGCCGGTACGATCCCGCACTCATAGAAGCGCTCACCGTCATAGGCAATGCTTCCCTTCTCGCCAAGCGTGGCAACCGCAACGCGCGGTCCCAATTCCTGCACGTGGCGTACCCAGTCTCGTAGCTCCGGAGTGTCCTCTTCAAACGACATAAATGCGTAGTCAACGTAGGGAAAATGATTCTCACATGCATATTCGGGATCCTGGCTGAACACCGAGAAGTCCATAACCACCGTCTTGCCCGCATCGTGCCATTCGGGCAGGAGGTCCAAACAATTGCCAAACAGGTCGGTATGAATGATGTCATGCTCTAGGATAAACGCCCGGTCATCTTCATTCGGTCGATATGTCTCCATTACGCCATCGATTGCCTCGAGATGCACGCGATCGACGCCGTCTTTCAATGCCATGAGCATCACCGAGGTGTCGCCATCCTCCACCCGCAGATGTGAGATATCGAGCCCCTCAGCGGCCAGCGCCTCTCTCATCTTGTCTCCGTACTCGTCCTTGCCGACAACCGACACGGCGGATACCGAAACGCCCATTCGTGCAAGATGGATACCCCAGTCAATGCCATTACCAGTCGGATAGAACACGCCGATGTTTTGATAGACGTCCGCACAGCAAAAACCAGCCGCGCACGCTTTAATACCCATGGTCTTCTCCAATGTTCAAAAGGGGACCCACCACATGGCGAGCCCCCTTTTCGCGTTTCGCTTATTGTTTTGCATCGGCTGTCCAAGGCCTCATAGCCAGACCGCCGTACGCTTTCTTAAGCTATTCGACGATTGGCGCTCCGTGGCCCCAAGAACCTTCCATACCGCACACGGTCGAGGCAAACCCGGCAGCAAAGTCGAGCGCGCGTTCGATGGCCTCGGCGCCATCCTCACCACGCTTGGCGGAATCGAGATAGCACATCAAAAACGAGGTGAGGAACGAGTCGCCCGCCCCCATGGTATCCTTCATGTCCGTTACCGGTTTAGCCAGCTGGCGGTAATAGCGCTCGCCGTCGTAAGCAATGCAGCCCTCGGCGCCCGCCGTAGCCGACACAAAACGCGGACCCAGGCCCTTCACCCATGCCAGACGTTCGCGAATCTCGTCCTCACTCGCGGCATCCGCCGCACTAAAGAAAGCGAAATCGACGTAGGGCGCAATCTGCTCGTAGTACTCGTCGGTGGAGTCGTCCGAAAAGTCAAAAGAGACCGTGACGCCCGCAGCCTTCAACTTGGGCAGCTCGCGCTCGGTGAAGCAATAGTTGCCCGAATGAACCACATCGAACTGCTTCATGTACGCAAGGTCAAAGCGATCGAGGACATAGCGCGCATCGCCACGGATACCGCCCTCGTTGGAGCCAAGGAAGACACGGTCACCGTCAACGACGGTCACGCGAGCCGCTCCGTTCTCGCCAATCATCTGCTCGCACTTGTCAAGCTCGATACCCTCATCCTCGAGGCTTGCAATGACATGCTCGGCAGCGGCATCATTGCCAAAAATGCCCATGTATGCGGAGCGTGCGGCACCGCATTTCTTGGCATAAACGGCGAAGTTCACCGCATTGCCGCCGGGATACATGGTGTGGATATGCTCGTAGCGATCGACGACGTTGTCGCCAAATCCGAGCGCATTAACGTTAAATGCCATGGCCTTTGTCCCTTCTAGTACTCGACAACACCCATATAGCGACGGAAATCGGGGTCGTGATCAAACACCTTGCCGCGTGCAGCACGCAGCTCGCAGTTCATGGCGTAGAACAGCACCGGGTCCAGATAGGCACGGACGCTCGCCGGCACGGCTTCCATACCGTACTCCTTGGCATCGAGCACCATCAGCGTATCGGTATGCGTCTTAAGGAACGCCAGGGCGCGCTCGTCCATAGCACGGCACTCGCTGGAGCCCATCTGCAGGAAGTAAAAAACGCCATCCTGAGTAGCCTCGAAGGGGCCATGGAAGTACTCGGCAGAGTGGATGTAGCTGCAGTGCTGCCACTGCATCTCCATAAGAGAGCAGATAGCGAAACCGTAGGTCTGGCTAAAGTTGGGACCGCTGCCCAGAATATAGAAGAACTCGTGCTCCTGGCAAAGCTTGGCAAAGCGATCGCCCAGCTCGGCATTTACCTTCTCGCGTGCCGGGGGAAGAATCTTATCCATCTCGGCGATACCGGCATACATATCGGCAAGATCGACGTAACCCTCCTGCTGATCGAGCAGCTCTGCCGCAAGCGACAGCGAAATGCCAGCGGGGACCTCGGCCTGCGGCACGCCCTCGCCCCACGGGTAGACCCACGTGGTCCACTTGCCGGAGTCGATCTTAGATCCAGCGTTGTCGGTCTGGGCGATCACCGTAGCGCCGGCAGCAAGGGCAATCTCGCAGCCCTCGACGACCTCAGGGGTGTTGCCACTGTGGCTACAAGCGATGACCAGGGACTTCTCGCCCAGACGACGCGGACGCATGATATCGAACTCGCGAGCCGTATAGATATACGAAGTGAAGGTGGTTGCCTCGCGCTGCAGAAGCTCATGGGCCGGGATCAAATCGATCATGGAGCCACCGCAAGCAATCCAGTAGACGCTGTCGAACTTGCCCTTCTCGGCAATTGCCTCTTTGATCAGATCGTGTGCGTTCATATCCAGTTCCTTTCTTGTTTGGCCGCAATCAATGACGTTGGCTGCGTGGCCGATAGTTGTTTTAGTCAATCAGATATTTCTCGAATGCGGCCATGTTCTTGGTATCTGCCGCCGCCGGATCATCGTAGTAACGACCGTCCGTGATTTCCTGGCCCAGCATGCCGTCGAAACCATGGGCGTTGAGCGTGGCGACGAAGGCGTCCATATCGTGCTTGCCATCGCCCCACACCAGATGGCCATACGGGTCACCGTCGATAAAGTGCATCTCGTGAATTGCCCCATCACCAAAGGCGGCAAACCAGTCCTCGAGCGTCTCGCCTGCAACGCCCATCGCGGTTGTATCAACCATGGGCTGTAAGTACGGGCTCGCGACCTCGTCAATCATGCGCTTCGCATCGGAAACCGTCGTCACAAGGTTGCTCTCCTCGGGACGCAGACTTTCCATCGTAAGCACCAGACCGTGCTCGCCGGCATACTCCGCCAGAATGGACAAGTGCTCGCGGCTGCGCTTCCAGGCTTCCTCGCGGTCCTCGTCCCAGTCGCCCCAGCCCGAGTTGACGGACATACGGTCGCACCCAAGTACCTCGGCAAGCTCAATGCCGTGCTTAAAGTACGCCAGGCTGCGCTGTTCATGCAGCGGTTTGCGTGCGCAGTACTGCCAAGGATAGACAACGTTCTCGGGGCACAGAGTACGATACCTAAGCCCACGGTCTGCAGCCTTTTTCGCCAGGACCTCAGCCTCAAAGTAGCCCGTGTGGTCGAGCGTCACATGCGGCTCTGCACACCACAGCTCAATGGACTCAAAGCCCAAACGCTGCTGCACATCAAGGAAGTAATCGAGCGACCACATGATGTAGTGGATATTCATGCCCGCAATCTGCTCGCGGCGCAGCGTCGGTTTGGATTCAGACATCTTATGCCTCCTTATTTCGATCGAACACGATTTGTCCGTCCGACATCGTCATATCAACCGCAAGATCGCGTGCGTCGCGATAATCGAGGTCGAACACATCCCGATCGAGCACGCAGATATCGGCAAGCTTGCCAACCTCGAGCGTACCCAGCTCGTCTTCGCGCATCAGGTCGTACGCGCCCCCGGCAGTCCAAGCGCGCAAGAGCTCGACAAGCGTCAGCGTGTTGACCTCATTCACGGGCAGTCCGTCGGCGAAGAATCCGCCGCACGCGCTGTAGATTGACTCGCCCAGGCTCGGAATCAGCAGCGGCAGATCCGTGCCGCAGCACACTGTGCATCCGGAATCTTCCATGCCGCGGCGATTCCAGCTGTGCAAAAGTCGCGTCTCGCCAATTTGTCGACGCATCATCGACAGGCAATCCTCGCGCCGGTCCAGCGTCAGAATCTGCGGATAGACCTCGCAAATTCCACCTAACTTGCCAAACTCGACAAGATCGGTCGGGTCAGAGTTCTCGAGATCGGTAATCGCATGGCGGCGAAGCATCCGTCCATGCTCGTCTCGAGGCAGCGAGGCATAGAGCGCCACGGTGCGACGAACGGCGCCATCGCCCTGGCAATGCAAGGAATATCGGAAGCCGTCAGCATCAATTGCACGCAGCTCGTTCTCAATCAGATCCCACTCTGGCTCCTCGACGACCGTCTTGCCGGCAGCGCCCGCATCGGCCGTGTCCTCATAGGGGTCTATCATCTCGGCAAGCCCCGCCCATACGCCGCGATCGGTCATACGGTTGAAGCCAGAAAAACGAACGAACGGTCCCCGGAAGCGCTCTCGCGCCTCGCGGGCATATGCCAGATTTGCACCGGCACCCACCGGCTGCGACATCATAGAGACGCGAACCGTCAGCTCACCAGATTCCTCACGGCGAGCCATTTCGTCGGCAAAGCCGTAGTAGTCATCAAACGCCATCTCCTTGATGGCGGTAACGCCGCGCTCGTTAAGCATGCTCATGTAGTCCGAATACCCGGCACGCACCTCGGGCAGCGCGAGGAAATCGCTCATCATGCGCCAGATCTTCTCGGCATAGCACGCCTGGGGTGTAAAGCCGTATCGCGCACTGGCGGCAGCGTTGAGAACGCAGGTCCCCGCTCCTGGTGTAAAGCAGACGACGGGGATATCGCCAAAACAATCGTCAAACACAGCTGCCGTATTTGCGTTCTCGGCATCCGATGCCAACGTTTCGGGTAGGTTGTGGCCAAAAGCCGCCGCGCAATCCGGATGATCTTCTTTCCATGCGCGCAAGAGCGACACGGCCTCTTTGGCATCGGCGATGCCGGACAGATCAGACCCCAATGTCCGCAGCGCCCAGCCTGTATAGAAGGTATGCACGTCGATCAGGCCAGGCATGACGGTGCGGTCGCCCAGGTCAACTACCTCGTCCGCCTGGGTCAAATACGAAGCTACCTCACACTTGGTGCCAACAGCCTCAATTCGATTGCCACGGACCGCTACGAAACCTTCAAACGGCAGGTCCCCCGTACCGGTAAAGACGCTCTTAGACGTCAGGACCGTCAAACGATCAGACATCACAACCACCTACACCGGAAGCATGCCAGAGATTGCCGTTACGATCAGGCCAAAGACGACCATGAAAATGAAGAACTTCCAAATGGTCTTCCACCATTGGCCAAACGAAATCCTAGCCACGGCAAGGCCAGCGACCGTCATGCCCGCCACGGGGCTGATGGTGTTGATGGTCTGGTTGGCAAACTGGAGCGCGGTGACGGCCGCCTCGGGATTGAGGCCCATGAGCTCGGTCAGGGGGCCCATAACGGGCATGGTGAGCGCCGCCAGGCCAGAACTCGAGGGAACCAGCAAAGAGAGCAGGCCAAGGACGATATACATAAACGTGGTGTAGACGGCGGCGGGTGCACCGGCAAGCGCGGTAGCGAGCGCCTGGAGGATGGTGTCGATGATCATGCCGCCCTCGGCGATGACCAGAATACCGCGAGCGATACCGATAACGATGGCAGCGTACGCAAAGTCGGCGAGACCCTTAACGAACTCCTCTGCGATCGTCTGCTGGTCAAGGCCGCCCAGGATACCGGCAAGCAAGCCCATGCCAAGGAACACGGCGGAAATCTCATTCATGTACCAGCCCTGGGTAACAAGACCCCAGACGATAATGCCCATACCGCAAGCAAAATCGATAAGCACGAGCTTCTGACGGATAGTGAACTCTTCCTCGATGGAGGCATCGGTCACGGAAAACTCAATACGCTTGAGCTTATCGTCCTCGTACACAATGGACGACTCGGGGTTTTTCTTGACGCGCATGGCGTAGCGCATGGCCCATGCGATACCGACGGCAGTGAAGATGACCCAAGAAACGGCGCGCAGCCACAGTTGCGGATTACCCTCGATGCCAATGATGCCTTGGGCGATCAAAACATTAAACGGGTCGATGGTCGAAGCACAATATCCCAGGTTAGGACCAAGGAAGCAGATGATGAATGCCGTCATCGAGTCATAACCGATACCCATCATGATGGGAATGAAGATGGCATAGAACGGCAGGGCTTCCTCAGACATACCAAACGTAGTGCCGCAAATGGACAGCAATGTCATCGTGATGGGAATGATGAGGATGTCCTTGTTCTTGAGCTTTTTAATCACACGGCTCATGCCGGCATTCAAAGCGTTGGTCTTGGTGATGATCGCGAACGATCCGCCAATCAATAAGACGAACGCAACGACGTCGGCAGCCTCTTGGATACCCTTGGTGGGCGCTTGCAGAACCGCGAAGATATCCTGGCCCAGATTGATGGTCTCGCCGGTCTCGGAATCGGTGTAGTTCTTATCGACCTGTTCATAGGTTCCAGCAACGGCGACTTCACGCTCGCCCGCCGCTGTCGAAATCGTCTTGCGCTGATACTGACCAGAGGGAACGATCCAAGTCAGGACCGCAAAGACAACGATCAGCAAGAACATGATCGTATAGACATGCGGTAATTTGAACTTAAAACGTCTGTTTGTCTTCTTCGCCTTCGTATCTGACATAGATACCTCCAAAGAACTCGAGACTGCATCGCATCTCGCTTCAACGTTTGCATAAGGCAAACGTTCTATGACGTCCCATAGATTACCAGCAGCTTTTTCCTTCATCAAGATAATTTCAAACTGGTTGCCGCAACGCGGTTGAACGGTTGTGTTCGCGCCGTGAACGGTATGGAAACGCCCGGTGAGATGATCCACCGGGCGTTTCCATTCGCAATGTCCTAGATGTCAAAAACGTAGCGAGACCCAACGATCCGCTGACGACCGATGATAAACGGCCGCCGCTGCTCATCGAAAAAGAAGGCTTCCATATAAAACAAGGGTTCGCCAACGGGAACTGCCAACAGCCGAGCGACCTCGGGCGACGCGCACGCGATCTCGAGCGTGCACGGGTCGGTAAACGCGGGCGTGCGGCCCGTTCGGTTGCGCACGAACTCAAAAATGGATTGGTTAGATAGAGGTGCCGTTGATAGATAGGCGTTGTCCTCGTAAACGTATATGTTGTTCTCGAGCATGACGGGGACTCCATCGGCAGTACGTACACGCTCAACGCAAATCAAATCAGTTCCAACGGGAACACCAAAGAACTGCGCTTCGGTAGAATCTGCCGGCAGTATCTTTCTCGAAATGACGCACGCCCCCGGCTCCATTCCGTTAACGCGGCATGCGTCCGAAAAACTCTGGACGTCATCCTTCTGGCGAATCTTGCGCTTAAGCTTGGGGGCATTGACAAACGTGCCTTTCCCCTGCCGCTTCGTTAGATAGCCCTGCTGGACGAGCTCCTCAATAGCGCGTCGCACGGTAACGCGGCCAACTTTATAGTTCTCAGCCAATTCGAATTCGTTGGGTATCCGCGCGCCCGCCTTGTAGGCACCGGAATTGATTTCGTTTTTAATGATATCGATAACCTGTTGGTACAGCGGTATCGCTGCTTTACCGTCAGTTAGTCCTTCAGTCGGTGGCATATACCCTCTCCCAGCCCAATTAAGTCAAAAGCGGGCTTAAGGGCATTCAACAAGCCCTTAAGCCCGCATTAGCATAAAGTATGCTTGCTGCCGCACCAAAATGTCGGGTATTTACTCATCTGACCCGAAAAACGCGCAACTACCGCGCTCCTAAGAAAGCGTGAGCAGCTCCGGCAGCTGGTCGATAATCTTGTCCGCGGCATCCTGGCTAAAGCCAAAGCGCTCCTCGCGCTTGGCAATAACTGTCAGGCCGGCTCGCTTGCCGGCAGTGATGCCAGGCACCGAATCCTCAACGCAGCAGCAGCGATTCGCGGGCAGCCCCAGCAGGTCCAGCGCATGCAGGTAGATGTCGGGCTCGGGCTTGCTCTCCTTAAACTGCTCGCCGCTCACCACATACTCAAAAGCATCCGACAGCCCGCACGCATTGAGCACTTCCTCGATGCTATCCATGGGAGACGAGCTGGCAAGCGCCACGCGAACGCCACGGCGCGGCAGCTCTCGAATCGTATCCACGGCGCCTGGGTTAATCAAAGCCTGATAGTCGCGCGGACGCTTATGCGCCCACTCGTCCCAACGGATCAACGCTTCCTCGCCAGTTAAATGCCCCTTCCCGGCGCGCTCAAACCAATCGACCAGCATACGCAGGAAGAACTGATGCGAGGTACCAACCTGCCCGTTCAACTCCTCTTGAGTCAGGTTAAGCCCAAGCTCCTTGGCAAACGCGGCAGTCTCGCCCAGGTAGTAATACTCGGTATCGACAATGACGCCGTCCATGTCAAAGATAACGGCGTCGAACGGAAATGCGGACACGGCACCCTCCCTAACAAAAGGGCGCCCGCAAGCGGACGCCCGAACCATGCATTATCGGCGATTCTAACCCAGCAGCTTATCCAGCGCCACCGCAATACCATCTTCGTTGTTATTGGCGGTCACCATCTGGGCCACAGCCTTAACCTCATCGACGGCGTTTCCCATGGCAACACCGGTACCAGCCCACTCGATCATGGACTTGTCGTTCTGGCCGTCGCCAAACGATACGACCTCGCTGGCATCGATGCCGAGCTTGGGCAGGGCACCCTCGAGCGCGCGGGCCTTGTCAATACCGGGCGCCGTGTACTCAAAGTACCAGTCGGCCGTAAACATGCCCGAAAGCGTCTGCTTAAAGGGCGCATACATCTCCTCGTAATGCGCCTGCAGGTAGGCCGGATCGCCCGCCGTCAGCAGCTTGTCCACGGGATAAGTGTCCACGACCTCATGCAAGCTCTCGACCTCGCGGATCTTAAGGTCGCAGGCATCGCGCTCGTATTTGACAATGTTTTTCTGCGAGCCATCCGGCAGCGTAATCATGCAGTGGTACGAGTCCTCGACATGCAAGTCGCGACCGAGCGAGATCATGGGGATCACATCATAGTTTTGCAGATGATCAATCAGACGGTGCAGCTCGTCAGCCGGCATGGCCTGGTCAAAAAGAACCTCATCGGTCTGAGCGTCGACCACATGCGCGCCATTGAAAGCGACTAGCAGACCATCATGGTTTTGAAGGTCGAGCTCCTGCGCCAAGGCGTGCAGCCCCCATGCGGGACGACCCGAAGCCAAGATGAGCTTAATGCCCGACTCCTGCGCCGCGAGCAGCTTCTCGCGCGTACGCGGGCTAATCACTTTCTGGTCGTTGGTGAGCGTACCGTCAATATCCATCGCGATGGCTTTGATTGCCATATATGCCTCCCTGTCATTGAATAACCTTGTCTGAGTCATCATACAGAACAGCCACCGCGACTCCGTTTGCAACGGGAAAAATGTCATATTGTCCCGAACATGAACGGCGTGTGGTCGTGAAGCTTTATCGCTCAGGTCAAATACGTCTGCTAGCGACGCTCATCCGTCGGTGCGCCCTCGACGATCGCGATGCCCGCCGATGCACCTAACGCGCTGGCGCCGGCCTCGATGAATGCGCAAGCCTCTTCGTAATTATGGATACCGCCCGCCGCCTTGATTGCCACGGCATCGCCGAGCACCTCGTGCATCAGCCGCACGTCCTCGAGCTTAGCACCGCCAAAGCTTCTGCCGGTCGACGTCTTAAGGAATCCCGGCTTGGCCTCCAGCGCGATCTCGCATACACGGCGCTTGGCGGCGTCGTCGCCGTCCAGCTTGCACATCTCGACGATTACCTTGTCAGTGATGCCATGCGCGCGACAAAAATCAGCAATGGTAGTCATCTCGCGCTCGATGGCATCAAAATCGCGGTTCTCGATCGACCCCTGATTCAAAACGTAGTCAATCTCGGTAAAGCCACACGCAGCGTATTCCTCAAACCTCGCAAGCTTCTCCTCAAGCGTCATAGTGCCCTGGGGAAAGTCGATAGCGCCGGCAAGGACGATGTCAGAGCCCTCGAGCATGGCGCGGCCCGTCTCGTACTCCTGCAGGTTCGCAAATACGCAGCGAAAGTTGTACTTTAACGCCTTCTCGACATAGTGCTCAAACGTGTCCTCGGGGGCATCGATATAGTCGATGTATTTATTGATGGGTTTGGCAAGCGTCATGCTGGGCCTCCTTGTTCAGGGCCGACAACCGATTCGTGGTTTCACGCGAAAAACCACGTTCAATGTACGCCCGGCATGCAAGGACAGCGTCCGCATTCCGACAAGTGGTATGAAATTAGCCGTAAACGTATAATTTACGGCAGCGAATGGCACCGCAGGCGGATGCCGACAGCAAGACATCCCCATTACAGTCTGAAGTGGGCCACCGATAAATTTCGATGGCGAGCATTCGGCGCATTGCCTACGATACGGGCAAGCCCCGAGGGGCCGCCGATCGGGCGCCTCCGGATGGCCGTCTGCCCCTGCCCCGTAGAGGGCCCGGGGGGTGTTGCCACCGGGGGCGCTCGCCGCTCCGGACGACTGATAGGAAACTGCCGGGCGCAAGCGCCACGGCCAGGTAATGTGGGTGTCGCAGGGAGGGGTTCCGATCGGCCTACCGATTGGAGGATAACACCGTGGCACCACCTAGAATGCCGGAAGCCGTCATCGGGCTCGATGTCGGGAAATTGTCCCATTGGGCATGCGTCGCGACCCGGGACGGCGAGATACTGCTGAGCGCCCCCGTCGCGAACAGGGAGGGCGATCTGGACTCGCTGTTCGGCCGCTTCCCCGACGCGCTCGTGGTCGTCGACCAGTCGCGCAACATAGGCGCCCTCGCGCTCGCCCGCGCCAAGGCGGCCGGGATGTCGGCGGCGTACCTGCCGGGACTCGCGGCACACGGGGCCGCCAGGCTCTTCGCCGGCGACGCCAAGACCGACGAGCGGGACGCAATGGTCATCGCGAAGACGGCGCTGGGCATCCCCGACGCACTCCTGCCGGTCGGGGATCCGGGCCCGACGGTCGCGGCGGCGAGGGCGCTGGCCGCCCAGAGAAACTTCCTGACCTGCGAAAACACCAGGAGCAAGAACCGGCTGCGCAGCATCCTGCTGGAATCGTGCCCCGCCTTCGAGGCGTTGGTCGACCTGTCCGACGGTCCCCAGCTGAGGCTCATGGCATCCCTCGGCGGGGCCTGGTCGGTGGCCGACGCCGGGCCCCGCAGGGCGGCGGCGCTCACGCGCGGGGCGGCGCGCGGCAAGATCGAGGCCCTCGTCCGCTCGACGGCCTCCTCGACAAGGCCGGACGCGGCGGCCATCGCCGCCGAGGACCGGGCGGTGAGGCTGCTCGCGCGCAGGATCTCCGAGAACTCGGCGGAGATCGATGTGATCACGGCGGAGATATCCGCCCTCCTCGAGGGCGACGATACCTACCGATGCCTCCTGACGGTGCCGGGGATCGGCCCCAAAACCGCTTCCGAGCTCGCGATCTCCATAGATATCGAAGACTTCCCAAGCCACGACAGGCTCGCGTCGTACTGCGGCCTGGCGCCGCGCAACCGCCAGTCGGGGACCTCGATCTCCTCGGTGACGGCATCGCGCCAAGGCAACAAGAGGCTGAAGAACCTGCTCATATTCTCGTGCAACTGCCTTACCCGGACAGAGGGAAGATGGGGCGATTACTACGCTAGGTGCCGAGAGCGGGGCATGCCGCACGGCAAGGCGCTCAAGGCGCTGGCACGAAAGAGGCTGAAGGTCATCTACGCGATCATGCGGGACAGGGTGCCCTACGCCGCCTAGTCGAAGCGCTCCGAACAGATTGGAGCCCATCGGCCGAAAGGCCTGGCGTTAGCATGTCGCGATTCAATCTCGAAAACAGCATTGCCCAGTTGACAAAACTATAGGAACACCCCCCTCAATACACCCTCATGCCCATTTAAATAGCAAGGGGCCCGTATCTGTTGGGATACGGGCCCCTTTCGGCCATGACCTATCTCAGCAACAAAGACTACTGCGGTGAGCGCGGTAGAACTCGATCGCACCATCTTATCCGAGCCGGGACACGCTTGCATAGCGTGGCGCGTGACGGTTGCAAAACCACCCCATTTGAAACAAAGGCAAAAAAGTACTTGCAAAGACGCGTTCCGACATATAAGTTGAAAAAAGACCGCCGTTGCGGTTTTAAGTAGATCGAGCATATGAAGTTTGAGTTTTAGCGTGTAAGAGAAGGAAGATCGGCAAAGTACAACCCCAAACGCAATGACAACTTAATGAGGTAACTGCCACATGTGAGGCACCCAGGGCATTGCTGTCTCGATTTTGAGCACGATGCCTTCCGCCTTGCATGGGCCGTTCCATCCCACCCCTGCAGCAACTGCCTCACGGGCTCATTGAAAACCGCATAGCACCCCAACGTCAGCACATCACCCACGGCAAGCACATCACTCACGACAACCAACACATCAACAAACAGCACGAACATCAACCGATTGGAGAAGCTATGACAAACCACCGCGCTGAAGACGGCGGTAAGAAAAGCATTCTGGATGCCCGAATTGAGCGAGCATATGCAAACGAATATGACGCCGCCTTTGCCGCCGCGACCATCAAGAACTACGCGTCGCTACCGCTCGCGACGATCTTGGCCGACCACCCTCAACTGCTGAAGCGCTGCACAAAGATCATGGGCGACCCCGACATTCGCAAGCTGACAGACCCCTATGCCCCAAAACGCGACAACGATTCGTGCGTCCTTACCGTAGGCTGCCTAGCCCATATGCTTACGGCGCTCGACACGAAACTCAAGCTCGAATGGGAACCCGACGAGCGTCATGAACTCGAAAGCAAGCGGAACACCCTGCGCACCGCACTGTTCCTTCCGTTGGACGGCCTCAAGCGCTGCAACGTCGAGCTCAATACACAGGCGCGGCAAAAGCCCGGGACCACGGGGCAGAAAACTCCAAGACCCCATGCGGCCATCGTCGACCGCAACCGATATAACCGCATGACCGCGCACTTTTCCGCCGAGGGAGCGGCCATAAGGACGCTGATCGACCTGCTGTGCCTCCTGAACATCAACGAGCTATTTGAGGGCTATCTCGCCCTTGTTCCCGCGACGGCACCCAAGTCGGTATCAAAGATCATCGAGACCTGCAGACGCCAGTTTGAGCGCCATCGCAATGGCAGCGAGATGAACGCCAGCATCGCGCAGTACTACGCGGCTCATTACAAAAATGACGGATGTGCCCCTATCGAGCATCAGCTGCGGCTCGCCTACACCACGCCCGTCGCAACGCTCCATCGCTTTGGAGCCCTTGGCGCTTGCGAGCCGCACGGACAGGCAGCCTGCCCCACAACCGAGCTCGATCTCAGGCTCGGACGAACCCTGTAGCCCGCCAGCCCCTCCGCGGGCAGCGACTCTATTCCACAACACCACCAACAGAAAGGAGTCCTCATGGACACCAATCATTCCCCCATCATCAGCCCCCTCACCATGCGTGAATCCGCCCGAGGTATCACGCTCACCAGCATTTACGATGAGATGCTCGCCCGTCGCGAGCTCTCCGTCATGGGAAACATCGAAACCCCGATGGCTCACGACCTATGCCAGCAGATCCGCCTGCTCGATGCCACCGACCCCAGCCGTCCCATCACCATATTTGTCGCCAGCGCCGGCGGAAGCGTGCGATCGGGTCTTGCGATCTATGACGCCATGCGCCTCGCATCGTGCCCCATCCGCACCGTTTGTCTGGAATTCGCCGCGTCCATGGGTGCCGTGATCTTTATGGGCGGCGACGATTGCCGCATGGCGCCCCATGCAGAGCTCATGATTCACGACCCGCTGATCCCCCAGGGGGCAGGCGGCTCGGCACTTGCGCTACAGGAAACCAGCCGGCGTCTCATGCAGACCCGCAAGACCCTCACGCAAATCCTCTCGGACCGCAGCGGCCTCACGCCCAAGCGCATCCAGTCCCTCACTGCAAAAGACACCTACCTTTCGGCCGAGCGCGCCGTCGAGCTCGGCTTTGCCCACGAAATCCTCTCGACCACCAAGGAGGTCGCCCATGTCTAACCTCGCCAGCCGCCTCGCCGCATCTGAGTCCGCATCGTCCACCATCCTCGCCAAGGATCGAACGCTTTCCTGCGACACCCGCCAAACGGGACTCAACAACAACGCACTTGTGATCGGCCCCTCGGGAGCCGGCAAGACCCGAAACGTCCTCAAGCCCAACCTGCTGCAAATGAACGCAAGCTACATCGTGCTCGACACCAAAGGCACGCTCTGTCGCGAAGTGGGACCCGTGCTGGCAGCCCACGGCTACCGCGTGCAATGTCTCAACTTCGCCGACCTCAACACCGTCCCGGCCCTTGCGCCCGGCATCGAGCGCTGCGGCTACAACCCCCTGAGGCACATTCGCCGCAAGGCGGACGGCAGGCCCAACCAGCAGGACATCCTCTCGGTGGCAAAGGCCATCTGCCCCATCGAGGACAACAACCAGCCTTTTTGGGATCATGCGGCGGCAAACCTGCTGTCGTGTCTTATCGCCTACGTCACCGAACAGCTACCCGCCGACGAGCAGACGATCAGCTCGGTCATCAAGCTGATCGAGCACCTGCAGGACGGTGCCACGGGTCGATTGTTTGACGACCTGATCACGATCGACCCCCAAAGCTATGCCCTCTCGCTATGGCGGCGCTACGCCATTACGCAAAATGCCGAGCGCATGCACGCGAGCATCGTCGGCATCCTTGCCGAAAAGGTCATGTGTCTGGGATTCGACGGTGCGGCACAGCTCTATCGTGAGTGCCATCAGGTGGACTTCGCTTCCATGGGACACACCCCCTGCGCCCTATTTGTAACCGTGAGCGATATTGACCGCAATCTCGATCCGCTGACCGGCCTCTTTATTTCGCAGGCGTTTATGGGCCTCATTCGTGAGGCCGATAGGCAGCCCGACGGCAGCCTGCCCGTGCCCGTGCGCTTTATGCTCGATGACTTCGCAAATCTGCAGATCCCCCAGATCGACAACGTGCTCTCGATTATCCGAAGCCGCAACATCTGGGCAACGCTGCTGCTGCAGTCGACCAACCAGCTCGATGCGCTCTATGGCGAGGCACGCGCACGCTCCATCATGGGCAACTGCGACACGCATCTGGTGCTGGCGTTCCAGGATCCCGAGAGTGCCCGGGTGTTTTCCGACCGCGCCGACGCGCTGCCCAGCACGCTCATGGCGACGCCGATCGATCGCTCGTGGCTCTTTGTGCGCGGTCGCACTCCCGAACAGGTCGAGCGCTTTAGGCTCGAAGACCATCCGCTCTACGGGGAGCTGCCCGAGGCGCAGCGAGACCATGCGGAGGCCGAGATCTAGGCGCAGGGTTCTCGCAGCGCGCGGCGCCCCGGCGATGTTCCACAAAGGCCGTGCGCCCCGGGACCACGGCAAAGCAAAGGGGCCCGCATCCCAACGGATACGGGCCCCTTTCAGCCATAAGCCAACTCGGCCGTAAAAACTACTTGCGATGCGCGCGATAGAACTCGATGAGCGCCTGGGTCGAAGCGTCCTGTTCGGCCTTGGCGGCGTCATCGTGGAAGGCCGGGGTAATCTGCTTGGCAAGCTGCTTGCCCAGCTCGACGCCCCACTGGTCGTAGGAGTCGATGCCCCAGACCGTGCCCTCGACAAACGTGATGTGCTCGTACAGGGCGATGAGCTCGCCGAGTGCGAACGGGGTCAGCGTGTCGCCGAAGATCGAGGTCGTCGGGCGATTGCCCTCAAAGCAACGGGCCGGGACGATCTGCTCGGGCGTGCCCTCGGCACGAACCTCATCGGCCGTCTTACCAAAGGCGAGCGCCTTGGTCTGGGCCAGGAAGTTGCCCAGGAACAGCTCGTGGACATCCTGGCCGCTGTCGGTCGCAGGGTTGGCGGTATTGGCGAAGGCGATGAAATCGGCCGGAACCACCACGGTGCCCTGGTGCAGCAGCTGGTAGAAGGCATGCTGGCCGTTGGTACCGGGCTCGCCCCAGAAGATCTCACCGGTGTCAGAGGTCACGGCGCTGCCGTCCCAGCGGACATGCTTGCCGTTGGACTCCATGGTGAGCTGCTGCAGGTAGGCCGGGAAGCGGTGCAGATACTGGCAGTACGGAAGCACGGCGTGGCTCTTGGAACCGAAGAAGTTGACGTACCAGACATTGAGCAGGCCCATCAGCGCGACGGCGTTGTTCTCGAGCGGGGTGTTGCAGAAGTACTCGTCGATGGCGTGGAAGCCTTCGAGGAACTGCTGGAAGCGCTCGGGGCCGAGCACGACGATCAGCGACAGGCCCACGGCGGAGTCAACGGAATAGCGGCCGCCAACCCAGTTCCAGAAACCGAAGGCGTTGGCGGGGTCGATACCGAAGGCCTCGACCTTCTCGAGTGCGGTGGAAACGGCGACGAAGTGCTTTGCCACGGCCTCGGCGTTCTGCTCATCGGAGCCGTCGATGGCGCCCTGAGCCTTGAGCTGCTCGAGCATCCAGGTCTTGACCTCGCGGGCGTTGGTGAGGGTCTCGAGCGTGGTGAAGGTCTTGGAGACGATGATTACGAGCGTGGTCTCGGGATCCAGGCCCTTGAGCTTCTCGGCCTGGTCGTTGGGGTCGATGTTGGAGATGTAGCGGCAGTCGATACCGGCGTCGGCATAGGGACGCAGAGCCTCGTAGGCCATGACCGGGCCCAGGTCGGAGCCGCCGATGCCGATGGACACCAGATGCTCGATCTTCTTGCCGGTAACGCCCTTCCACTCACCGGAGCGCACGCGCTCGGCGAAGGCATACATGCGGTCGAGGACCTCGTGCACGTCGGCGACGACGTCCTGGCCGTCGACGATGAGCTGGCCCTTCTCGCTTGCCGGGCGGCGCAGCGCGGTGTGCAGGACAGCGCGGTCCTCGGTAGTGTTGATGTGCTCGCCAGAGAACATGGCGTCGCGGCGCTCCTCGAGCTTCACCTCGCGGGCAAGATCGCACAGCAGCTTGACGGTCTCATCGGTCACCAGGTTCTTCGACAGATCGAAGTGCAGGTCACCGGCGTCAAAGCTCAGCTTGTTCACGCGGTCGGCGTCAGCAGCGAACCAGGCCTTGAGGTCGATACCTTCGGCCTCGAGCTTCTCCTGATGAGCCTCGAGCGCCTTCCAAGCGGCAGTCGACGTAGCATCGATAGGTGCGGCAACAGTTGCCATAGAGTCCTCCTCAGCATACGGGCGCACGCCTCCATGCGCCCGGACATTCAGATGCCACTATTCTAGCGCAGGTCAAGACTACAATCAGCGAGCGTTGCCAATCGGCCCCCAAACGGCAACCGATTAAAAAGGGACAGGCTTATTTTGGCAGGTCAAACGCTTTACCAACCAAAAATAACCCGTCCTTTTATGGCAAATATTAGGCCGCGGCGCAGATGCTACCGAGCAACTCACGCAGAGGAGACCCGATGCCCTCCAGCAGTTCGGGCGCGATAATGGCAAAAACGGGAACCTCACCGGTGCCCACGACAGCAGGCGCCTTGCCCTCCGAGAGAATGCATCCATAAGGGACAAAACCGTCTTCGCCGGCATCGAGCGCCGCCATGCGACGCGCGAGCTCGCGCGCAAAGCCAGCAGTATCGGCATCGCCAATCGCCAGGACAAAGTCCACGCCTTCGTCGGTCGCCAGGGCCACGGCTTCGTCGATCAGTTCGTCTCCCCCGTCGCCCCCAACCGAGCCGCAGCGGAAAAGTACGCGCTCGAGTAGGGCTCGATCAAGCGAGCCAAGTGCCGCCGAGACAAGCTCATCGCGCGTATGCTTGTCACCGCCCAACACGACCAGCGCCTTGGTGCCACCGTAGTGAGCGACCAATCGTCCGCACCAGCGAGCCACGTCTCCATCCGCAACAAGGCGCGTCGGCATACCAAACCCGTAATTGACCATCTTTCCCACAACCCTTCCGTGCGCATAGGCGGTATCAATCGTTAGGCTCATGCTACGAAGCAAGGTTTTCCGAGCTGTTTCGCACTCTTTAGAGCTGCGTTAAAAAACCCGATCCAACCGCACGACCATACCTACCAAAACAAACCAGTCCCTTTTTGACAGGTTTTGACGATGTCCGGACGAGCGGGTATTATCGAACAGATATTCGATAAGAACATGTGTTTGATGGGAGGACGCGTGGGGCACGAGCGTCACACCTATATCTGCATCGACCTCAAGACGTTTTATGCCAGCGTCGAGTGCGTCGACCGCGGGCTCAACCCGCTCACCACCAACCTGGTCGTTGCCGACGAATCGCGCGGGCGCACGACCATCTGCCTCGCCATCACACAGGCCATGAAGGACTTAGGGATTCACAATCGCTGCCGTCTGTTTGAGATTCCCGACGGCATCGACTACATCAAAGCCGTACCGCGCATGCAGCACTACATGGAAGTGTCGGCGCAAATCTACGGCATCTATCTGGAATACGTCAGCCCCCAGGACGTGCACGTCTACTCCATCGATGAGTGCTTTATCGACGTGACGCCCTATCTGGACCTCTATCACACAGATGCGGAAGGGCTCGCCTGCACGCTGCGCGACGAGGTCTTGGCGCGCACCGGCATCACGGCGACGGTCGGCATCGGCCCCAACCTATTCCAGGCCAAGGTAGCACTCGACGTCACCGCCAAGCACGTAGCCAGCCGCATTGGCGTACTCGACGACGAAACCTTTCGCAAAGAAATCTGGCCCCACCGCCCCATCACCGACATCTGGGGCATCGGCCCCGGCGTGGCGGCCCGTCTCGAGAAATACGGCGTCTACGACCTGATGGGCGTCGCCGCACTCGACGAAAACCTGCTCTACGACGAGCTCGGCGTCAACGCCGAATATCTCATCGACCACGCCTTCGGGCGCGAGCCAACGACCATCGCCGATATCCAAGCCTATCGCCCGCAGGCAACCTCAACCACCACAGGACAGGTGCTCTCGAAGGGCTATGCCTACGAGCAAGCCTACACCGTCTTACGCGAGATGGTCGACAACGCCGTGTTGGACTTAGTCGATAAGCACGTGGTCTGCGACAGCATCTCGCTCTTTGTGGGTTATGCGAGCGAGCGTGCCGACATACGCCGCCTCGACGCCAGCGGTACAGCGCAATATGTGGACGGATGCGGGCACCTGCGCTCGAGCACGTCGAGCGTCGAGCCCGCCGCAACCGCCGGCCCCGAGCTCGCACCCCGTGCGCCCAAACCCGTCCAACGCGATGACGAAAGGCGTCGCCTAGTGCGCGAAGCGCAAGCAATCGATGGCATCTTTGTGGGAGAGCATGGCGGCAAACCGCGTGGTGGCTATGCCGCACTCTTTGCGCACTCCAACGCCTCGCGAAAGCTGCCCGAGCGTACCAATTCGTTCAAGAAGATCATGGGCTATTTCGATGAGCTCTGGGCGCAGACTGTCGATCCCAAACGACCGGTCAAGCGCATCAACCTGGGCTTTAGCAATCTTGTGCCCGAGGAATTTGCCACCATCGATCTGTTCAGCGATATCGAGGCCGATGAGCGCGAGCGCGACCTGGCGCGCGCCGTCCTGGCCGTGAAAGGCAAGTACGGCAAGAACGCGCTCGTCAAGGGATTAAGCTTTACCGCCGGCGCCACCGCGCGCGAGCGCAACGATCAAGTTGGAGGACACCGTGCCTAAACCCAAACAACAGCCCATGCGCCCGCCGACCGCCTTCGAGCGCCTGGCGGACCCCGAGGGCAGACGCCGCGCAGCCGACCCCAACCTCACTGCCAACGGTGCCGTGCGCGCCAACCGCGCCGCACAGTTTATGCCCTTTGCCGCCCTCACGGGATACTACGAACTCGTGCGCAAGCAGGAAATCACCGTCGAGCAAAAACGTGAGCTCACGGAAGAAAAAGCCCTCGAGCTTTCGCAAAAGCTCGAGGGCCTCAAACGCGGCGACTTGGTGCGCGTCACCTATTACGATACGTACGGCTATCGTAGCCGCACGGGCATTCTCGACGAAGCGTTACCCGCATTCAAGCTGCTCAAACTCAGGGATATCGCCATCAACTTCGACGATATCCAGGACATTGAGCTACGCGGACGAGCCTAGCGACGAGAACGCTTGCGCAAGACGAGAGCAATGCCAAGCACTGCGGCAGCTGCAACCAGCAATCCCAAGACCAGCGTGAGGGTCGAGTCGCCAGCGCGAGGCAGCGAGCCGTCCTTCGGAGTCTTCTTAGCGGTCGTCGTGACGGTGGTCGTGGTGCTGCTCGACTGGTCGTTGCCACCCGTCTGGCTGCCGCCAGGCTGATCGCCGCCACCCGGCTGCGAAGGATCGGTGGGTTCCGTCGGATCCGGAGTACCGGGATCAACCGGATTCTCCGAATTCTCCTTGCGCTGGATCCAGACCTGGCAACCATAGAACGGGTTGGCGGTACCAAGGCACAGACCCTGGTTGGTCACCGCAAAGGTGCGCAGACCATGGTTATACGGATCGTTAAAGCCATTGGTCGTCAGCGTCGTAAAGTTCACGCCGTCCTCGGTCACATACATATCAAAGCCGCGCTCGGCATCGCGCAGGTAACACATGCACGTAAGGACACTCTGCAACTTCTTGAGGTTCTCCTCGCTCAGCAGCTTATCGAGCGCATCCTGAATATCGCTCGGCAGCTCGGTGCCATAGGCATCCTCGTACTGCTGCTTAAGGCTCTCATAGCTATCGAGCATGTCCTGATACTGGTCGGCAAAGGACTTGAAGTACGCGATCTCGCCATCGATCTTCTGGACATAAGCGGCGTCGTCCTCAAAGTCCTGGGACATCGTCGCGGCCTGATCGCAAAGACCGCCCGCGGCATCCTCCAGCGCATCGCTCAGATCGCCAAAGCCCTTAGCAACCTCGGTCTTCTCGTCATCGACATCGACGGCCTTGTTTGAATCATCAACCTCAGCAGCTTCGTTCGAATCATCGACCTCGACGGCCTCGTTTGAATCATCGTCCGCAAGCGTGTTCACGGGAACGATGGGGTCGTCAGGCGATTTCTTGTCGAGCAGGTGATCGAGCAGGTCCCTAAGGCGCTGAACCTGAGAGTCCCACTCCTCGGGCGTCATATCGATAATGTCGCCATTGGAGAACTGGCCGATCGGCTCAAGCAGGCTCGCGGTATCAAAGGTACCGATATACAGCTTGCCGTCGAACTTCTGCATGCGCCAAATGTACTGGTTCTCGTTTCGGCCAAAGCCCGAAGTCAGGCCGGAAATACCGCCCTCGGGGAACATGTCGGTGCGATCGCCAACGACGAGCTCCATGTTCTCGTCCTTGTCCATGCGATAGATGTTAACCGACTGCTCAAGATTGGCATTCACAAACGAGCAGTCAACGCCACCCATGCTGCCCTTGCCGCCCTCTTCGGTGTTGGATTTGTTGAACAGGATGCGCTCGAGGGCAATCTCCTCGTCGTTGTATTCACCGATATAGAGGTAGTCGTTGTAGACGATGAGGTTGGCAGCGCCAGAACGGGTACGGGCAGGATCGATGCCAAAGCAGTACTTTGCACCGTCCGTCTTCTGATCGCCGACAATGGGAGTCCACGAATAGCTGCCGTCGGCATTCTTGTCGCCACGGACCATGGCAAACGACTGCATGGAATTATCATCGGGAGCGTTCTCGGGCGTACCGGTGCAGATGGTCGCATAGAGATGGCCATTGTACGAGACCATATCCCAAATGGCGCCGCCGTAGATGCTGTCCTGATAGCGAATCGCCGGATAGCCAAACAGCGTCTCCGAGTTGGCAATCTCGGTGAAGCTGTCCTGGGCCTTCGAGGGGTCAGACGACGTCAGGATTGTCGACACAAAATTACCGTTCGCGTCTTTACCCACATTACTGATGACGAGCTGGCCATCATGGACGCACATGCCGCGGATACCGGTAGAAATGCCCTGCTTGTAGGCAGCACCGTAATCCTGCATGCTCGAAAGGCCCTGATAGACAACTTTGTACTCATCCGTCTTAGGATCGATCTCGTATACAGCAGGCAGGCCGCCTTTGCCGTCATTGGTCCTGACGCTGCCGCAGAAATAGAGCTTACCCTTATAGCTCACGGCATTGCGGAACAAAGGAGCGACGCCGTTGAGCGATTCAGAGAGTAGCAGCTTGGTCTCACCGGTCTTGGTATTGATCTTGACCAAGATGCCGCCGCTGTCCTTGTCGGCCGTGCCGTCCTCCTTCTGCTGTCCATAGAAGAAGGTACCGTTAAACATGGCCTCCAGCGTCAGGCGCATGGTTTCGACATCAAAGGAATCGCCCAGCGTGCTGTTCATGAGCGTCAGCGTGTTGCCCATCGCCGCATAGCAGGTGCCCACATAAAGCCAGTCACCATAGCTCGCAGCCGCCCAAGTGTAGCTCTGGCCGCGATCGCCTTCGTTGTTGGCCGTATTACCATCGGCGCCCGGAACGGCAACGGCACCGTTACCCTGGTAGTCGACGATGCCATCCGGCTGCGACGTTCCTACCGTAGGATGCGAGAGCTTCTCAAAGGAATACCCATTTCCCGCATTGTAGGTAACGGCACCCGATGCGTCTTCGGCGTGCGCCGGCAGCGGCGATACCAAGATAGCGGCAAGCGCTGCCACCAAGCCAAGTGTTCCCACTCGTCTCATAAGGTTATAGCCTCCCCTGTCCTAAAGCCCAGTTTTAGCATTCTTCATTTCTGTCCACGGTTAATTGCAATCTGAGCACAGCAATAATCAGTGTATAAATATACACCTGTAATTTTTTGGACGGGTTCATAGATGCTCGATTGGTAGCGAATTCCGCGCAAACCGTCACCAAACTCCACTTTTGCCGCATCTAAAGGTTATTTTTGCGCAAATTTTTGGATGCCGATAGTCACAATGGGCAGGAGGCTGGTACCCACCGGAGAGGGCAACGCCTACATTTTCATAACGTAATAGCCCGCACCCCTCACTGCCGTCTCGAGTGTGTCGCGATCAACCGGGCGCTTCGAGCGCACGCGTGCCGTGTGGTCCGCGTACGTTACCGTAGCCCACACGCCATCAAGCGCATTGAGGGCATTCGTCACATTCCGGGCGCAGCCGTCGCAACTCATGCCGCCGATAAGGAGTTCCTCACGATAGGGGTAGTGGGACTCGTCGGTGTCTGCCACCACAACCTTTTTGGCCTTCTTGCCGCTCGCACCATCGCTGCAGCAACTCTTCCCGTGTGTCGAAGCGGCAATGCGACGCAGTCCAAAAAACATGCCGACGGCAATGACGGTCAGCACGATGAGATTCGCAGGGTTGAGCAAGTCACTCATGCGTTCCCCTTTCAGTAGCACTATCTAGATACCCCCATGGGGTGTCCCCATCTTAACCCAAAATCATGTCCGTTCGGTCAATTAGTTTTCCTCTTCAAACTTTTTTGTTGACCATGGCTTACTTTCGTGTATAAGTTTTCCTAGGCTAACAGTTTAGATCCGTAAGGAGCGACGTGACTCGAACCATAGACATCCCAACGTTTCAGGCAGCAGTCGTGCGCAACTGCTCCCCCACGCTCGCGGGCATCAAGCCGGCATCGCTCTTTACCTATCCAGGCACCTACGCCCACGGGGACGGCTCGACCGCAACAGAAACCATCGCAGAACGCCGAGCACGCCTGCTCAACGTTATCGCCCAGTGCAACCGCGAGCTTGACCCGCTTGGCATCCACCTGAGTGTTTTGGTCTGGCGGCCCTGCGGAGCGCTCGTGTACGTGTACCGAGCCAAAAGCCTCACCACCTATTTCGCGGACCCTTGCGCCAAAACGGCGCTCGCCTCGGAAGGCTACGACACGAGAGACCTTTCGACATGCCTTGTGCATTTGGCATCACGCATCACGCTCGCGAGTAATAACGTCGCGGAATGCGCCTGTAGCCAGACTCGATGCGCACTACCCCAGCAAGCTAGCTGCAGCAACGACTGCACCTGCGAGTTTCCGCACGAAATAGGCTACTTCCTAGGATATCCCTACGACGACGTGCACGAGTTTATCGTCCAGCGCGGCGAGAACTATAAGGTCTTTGGGGCCTGGAAGGTCTACGCAAATGTCGAGCAGGCACTTGCGACGTTTGATGCCTACCGCGCCTGCACCCAATACTTCACCTTTGTCTATCAGCAGGGCTACAGCTTGGCGCAACTTGCCCAGGCAACCCGATAGAACATAGAAGCCGTGGCAACCTGCCGCACAACTGAAAGGACTCAACATGAGCAAGATCGCCGTCGTCTACTGGAGCGGCACGGGCAACACCGAGGCCATGGCAAACCTCGTTGCCGAAGGTGCAACCGATGCCGGCGCCGAGGCAGAGGTCATCTCCTGCGCCGACTTCTCCGCAGACAAGGCCGCTGGCTATGACGCTATCGCCTTCGGCTGCCCCGCCATGGGTTCCGAGGAGCTTGAATATGATGAGTTCCAGCCCATGTGGGATGAGGTCAAGGAGACCCTCGGCGACAAGAAGGTCGTCCTCTTTGGCTCTTATTCGTGGGCCGAGGGCGAATGGATGGACAACTGGAAGGCGGACGCCGACGAGGAGGGCGTCAACGTCGTCGATTCCGTCATCTGCTACGACGCCCCCGATGATGAGAGCGAAGCGGCCTGCCGCGCCCTTGGAGCCGAGCTCGCCTAGCGGCAATGAGCTCCGCCCGCAACGCGCATTGCAACAAAACACATTCGCGTCCCAACAAAAACGGGAGCCGGATCACATCCGGCTCCCGTTTTCTGCTATGTCAGTCATATAAAGCGGCTACGAGATATTGCCCAAGAACGCCTTGGTGCGCTCGCTCTTGGGGTGGTCGAAGACCTCGCTCGGCGTACCCTCTTCCACAATGACGCCGCCGTCCATAAAGACGACGCGGTCGGCGACATCGCGGGCAAAGCCCATCTCGTGCGTCACGACGATCATGGTCATACCGTCGTGCGCCAGGTCGCGCATGACGCCCAGAACGTCGCGCACGAGCTCAGGGTCGAGCGCCGACGTGGCCTCGTCAAAGAGCATCACGTGCGGGTTCATCGACAGGGCGCGGGCGATGGCCACGCGCTGCTGCTGGCCGCCCGAGAGCTGGCTCGGCATAAAGTCGATGCGCTCGGCCAGGCCGACCTTGGTCAGCTCCTCGACGGCGATCTTCTCGGCCTCTTCCTTGCTGCGCTTGAGCACCTTTTGCTGCGCAAGCATGACGTTCTTTTTGACCGACAGGTGCGGGAACAGGTTGAACTGCTGAAACACCATGCCCAGGTGCGTGCGCACTTTGTTGAGGTCGACGCCCTTGGCACACACATCCACGCCCTCGACGACAATCGAGCCGCTCGTGGGATGCTCCAGGCGATTGATGCAGCGAAGCATCGTCGACTTGCCCGAGCCTGAGGGGCCCAAGACCACAACGACCTCACCCTTGTGCACATCCAGATCGATATCGCGCAGGACCACGTTGTCCCCAAAGGCCTTCTGGAGGTTCTTGATGCTGACGACGACCTCGTTCGAGTTATTGGTTTCGCTCATGATAGGACCTCCTTACAGACCGGCGATGTGATCGGCGGGCGTCGCGACAACCTGTCCGGCGCTCTTGGCGGGACGCTTCTTCTTGGTCTCGGCCGTGCCCAAAAGCCTCGCCTCAAGACCGCTCACCAAGCGAGCGAGCGGCAGGGTGATGACCAGATAGAACAGGGCGGCAACCACGTACGGTGTAATGGAGCCCGTCGTGGCCACGATGGTACGGGCGTTCATGACGATCTCGACCACACCCACGGCGGCAAGCAGCGACGTATCCTTGTAAAGCAAGATAAACTCGCTGGTCAGCGTAGGCAAAACATTACGGAACGTCTGCGGAATCATGACATAGAGCAGCGTCTGGAACGCGTTCATGCCCAGCGAACGCGCAGCCTCGTTTTGGCCCTTGGGGATCGATTGAATACCGGCACGGAAGATCTCGCATAGGTACGCAGACGAGTTCATGGCCATGACGATAACGCCAAGCACGTAGTCATCAACCTTGACGCCGGCCAACGGCAGACCGAAGAACGCGATATAGATCTGCAGGAACGCCGGCGTACCGCGGATGATATTCACATAGATGCCGGCGAGGCAGCGCAGGATGCGCGACTTGGAGATGCGCATGAGCGACAAGGCAAAGCCAAAGGGAATTGCCAGCGGAAACGCCACAAGCACGATCGAGAGCGACATAAGGAAGCCCTTAAAGACGATCGGCAGGCTTTGGACCAAAATGACTGGGTTTAAGAACAGGCGCAGGAACATATTGGAGTTCCAGGCCTCGACCCACGGCTGCTCCTTAAGATCGGCCAGGAAGTTATCGAATGCCGTCACGCCCTTGATCTCCACCGACGGAATCTTGGAAATCTTCTTGGTCGAACCGTCGGCGAGCGTATAGGTGCCGCTAAAGGCCTCTTCGCCGCCCTCGACGGGAAACGTCACGCCGTAAACCTCGACACGGAAAAAGCCGCCGGCAGGCGCCGTCTCGCCAAAGTCAATCTTGAGCGTCTGGCCGTCAGCCTTGCACGTGGGCTTCATGGGCGTACGATCCATGAGGTCCTCGCCCGAGAGCATCGTCAATCGCGTGTCATCGATACCAAACGTTGTGCCGTCGACAAACGTCAGAGAAAGACCGCTCAGCTCCTCGTCGGCATCGGCCTGAACTTCCCAGGTAATGCGCGTCTCGGTGCCGCCGACCACAGCGCTGCCCGAACCGGTGTTGGGTCGGGCGGTAATCTTTGCGGTCTCAAGCGCCTGGGCGGTCGAAGGCGCGGCTGTCCCCGCGCACAACAAAGCGAGCGCCACAGCTAGGGCGCAGGCTAGTTTTTGGAGCATCGAGGGCAGCGGAAAACGCCGACCCATGGCCCCTTCGTTCAATCGAGACAAGGTGGCTCCTATCGTAGAAGTTGCCGGCAAAACGAGACGGAAACGCTCTCCGTCGAGAGAAGCGCAAAGGCCCTCTCCGCAAAACGGAAAGGGCCTACGCGCAATCAAGCATCTATTTACTTGATGTTGTACTTAGCCATGAGGGCGTCAACGGTACCGTCGTCAGTCAGGTCCTTGATGGCCTGGTTGATGTCGTCCTTGAGCTTGGTGTTGCCCTGGTTGATGGCGATGGCGTACTCCTCGCCGGTGCTGATCTGCTTGATGGTCTGGCAGGTGTTGAACTGCTCGGCGGTCAGCTGGCTGGCAACGGAGCGGTTGGTGACTACGGCGTCGCCCTTATCGGACTGCAGGGCGCTGAAGCACTCGGTGGCGTCCTTGTAGGGGACAATCTTGGCCTTGGGGAAGTTTTCCTGGGCAAAGGCCTCGGCGGTCGAGCCAGACTGGACGATGATGGTAGCGTCGGCGTTGTTGAGCTTCTCGCTGAAGTTGTCGGCCGTGATGTCGGTGTTATCGACCTTGGTCACGATAGCCTGATCGTCCATGTAGTAGGAATCGGAGAAAGTGACTTCCTTCTCACGCTCGGGCGTGTCGGTGATAGCCGCGATGGAGACGTCATATTTGGCGCCCGAAGCGACGCCCGGAACCAGCGTGTCAAAGTCATTGTTGACATACTCGACATCCAGGCCCAGCTTGTCGCCGATAGCCTTGATGAGCTCAAGGTCAAAGCCCTGATAATCGCCGTTGTCATCCTTGTACTCAAACGGAGCGTACTCGGCAGAGGTGCCGACGGTCAGCGTACCGTCCTTGACGAGCGCGTACTCCTTGGAACCGTCGACCTTCTCGACCTTAGCGTCGTCAGAGCTGCTGGAACTGGCATCAGAACCAGAGGTGGCGTTGGACGAGCCGCAGCCCGTCAGAGCGAGGGCGAGCGCCATAGCACCCGTGGCGGCAAATGCGCCAAGCTTCTTCAGCTTCATAATCAGTCTCCTTCCAAAGACCCCACGTGATTCAGGGGTCTGCAAAAACTGAGGGTTATTATGCACCCGCTTGGAAGAATCCGCAATTAGAAAACTGATTGAAACAAACCCATAACGTGAATGGAGCACTCCACTTTATGACAGTCATCACTGCTGCAATGACCTTAACAATTTGATTTCAGCCGCATAACCTGCAAGTTCGTTCGGTGTCTCCAAAATGAATGGCAATGCGCGCAAGCGGCCATTCGATACAATATTCTGCATAACCTGCATACCGCCGCCAAACTCTTCACTACCCAGGTAGCCCTTGCCGATACACTCGTGGCGATCCTTATGGGCGCCGCAGGGATTCTTGGAGTCATTGATATGCACGGCGCGCAGGCGTTCGATACCCACCACACGATCGAACTCGTCAAGCACACCGTCAAGATCGTGGACGATGTCATAGCCGGCGTCATTCACATGGCAGGTGTCCAGGCAAACGCCCAACTTGGCCGACAGCTCGGGGCGCTTGTCGGCAACGCCCTCGATGATGAGCGCCAGCTCCTCAAAGCTGCGGCCCACCTCGGTGCCCTTGCCGGCCATGGTCTCGAGCAGCACCGTCGTCTGCTGCCCCTCAAACATCACCTGGCACAGGGTGTCGACGATCATCTGAATGCCGGCGTCGGAGCCCTGCCCCACATGCGCACCGGGATGGAAGTTGTAGTAGTTGCCGGGCAGCGCCTCCATGCGCCGCAGGTCCTCTGCCATGGCCTCCAGGGCAAACTCGCGCGCCCGCTCTTTGGCTGAGCAGGGGTTATAGGTATACGGGGCATGAGCCACGAGTGGGCCAAAATCATTTTGCGCCATAAGCTCGCGCAGGGCGGCCACGTCATCCATGTCAAGATCTTTCGCCTTGCCGCCGCGCGGGTTGCGCGTAAAGAATGCAAAGGTATTGGCGCCAATTGACAACGCCGTCTCTCCCATCGCCCGATAGCCCTTCGTCGTGGATAGATGACACCCGATCGTCAGCATCCCCAGCTCCCCCTCATCAGTTGCGGTGAAATAGTTCCTGTCGATGCCTTATTCTGCCGCAAACAGGAACTATTCCACCGCAAGTTATAAAAAGGGGCATCAGAGATGCGGGGCACCAAGCACTACGGCTACGGGCGCCGGCGTCATGATCCCTCACGCGTCAGCGCCAGGTCCTAGAGGGCTAGACGGATTGCTTCGATAATACGCGCGCAGCGCTGTGTGGCGGCAAGGGGCATGACGGGACTCTCGAGTTTCCCCGCCCGGATGAGCTGGGTCGCATGCTGGATTTCGCCGTAGAAATCATCGACCTCAAACGGGGCATTTATTTCGAGCATTCGTCCGTCGGAGCACTTCACATGGGCGAGTTCGGGGCGATGAAGGCGCTCGATTTCCAACGAGCCCCGCTCGCAGGCAATCGTTAAGCGGCTTTCATATGCTGCTTTGCCGTCGACCACCATATGAATGGGTATACCGCCGACACTCATATGGATCTCATCGGCCCAATCCACGCGGCCGCCCGATACGTCACGCCAGCGAACTTCACGGGACGAAACCTCGCACGCGCCCGCGAGCAAATCCTCAAACCAACCGACCGCATAGCAGCCCATGTCATATAGACAGCCACCCTGCAACGGGTCGAGCAGATAACTCGAAGGAGGCTCACCATAATCGAGTTTTTGCACGCTTTCAATCGAGACAATACGGCCGAGCTCGCCCGACGCAAGCAAGACCTTCACGCGAGTATGCATCGGACAAAACCGATTTTTCATCGCCTCCATAAACGGCACACCGCACTCACGGGAAACGGAGGCGATCGCATGGGCCTCTTCTTCATTCAAAACGGCCGGCTTTTCGCACAGCACGGCCTTTCCCGCGCGCAGTGCCCGACAGACCCAATGCGCATGCATGCCATGTGGAAGAGCCAAGTAGATTGCGTCGACATCGGGGTCGGCAATCAGCGCATCATAAGCCGCATCGCCGCTATCGTCAGCCGTGGCATAACTGTGCGCGGCATCAATCGAAAACGCCCTGCAAAACTCCTCAACATGCGAAGGAGTGCGGCCGGCGGCAGCCACAAGCCGTGCCCCGTCCACCTCCTTGAGCGACGATGCAAATCGATGCGAAATGTGTCCAGCGCCCAAAACGCCCCAACGAACCTCACGCAAATCATCACATGAATCCCGATGGCCCACGACAGCCCCCTTCAGTTGCGGTGAAATAGTTCCTGTCGATGCCTTATTCTGCCGCAAACAGGAACTATTCCACCGCAAGTTATAAAAGGGTCATGAGGAGCGCGTTTTGCCGAAGGCCTTAAGCACCGCCGTCACGGGGCCAGGCTGAAAACGGCGGCGTACGTCGTCCAAGCGTCCGGGAATATCGATGTGCTGCGGACAGTGCCGCGCGCATTTGCCGCACTTGACGCAATTGCTCACCAACTTAGGCTCGCTTGTGCGCACCGCGCTCGCCGTAAAGTACTGCGATAGACCCGTAAACCAGCTATGCGCATAGCTTGCGTTGTAGGCGGCAAAACACCCAGGGATATTGATGCCTTTAGGACACGGCATGCAATAGCCACATCCCGTGCAGGGAACGCGATTCGATTTTTCAAACTCTCTCAGCACGCGCGCGATGGCATCGAGCTGAGTAGCTGTCATCGAATCCGGCAGGGCCCGATCGGCCAGCGCCGCGTTCTCATCCACCTGCGCGGTATCGGTCATACCCGAAAGCAGCATCGTCACCTGAGGATGGTTCCACACCCACGAAAGCCCCCAGGCGGCCGGAGTGCGCAAATGCGGGTCACGGGCGCCATCGAGCACAGCGCGTGCCCGCGGCGGAAGTTTGCCCGCTAGACGACCGCCCAGCAGTGGCTCCATCACAAACACCGCAAGACCGCGCTCCGCAGCCGCCATGAGTCCTGCCGTTCCCGCTTGGTAACGCTCGCCGGCATAGTTGTACTGGATCTGGCAAAAATCCCAGTCATATGCGTCAAGCACCGTCAGGAAATCCGCCGCGCTGCCGTGATACGAAAAACCAATCTGGCGAATGCGCCCCGCCGCCTTTTGACGCGCGATCCAGTCCTCGATGCCCAACGCCACCACACGTTCCCACTGGGCGGGCGAGGTAATGTTGTGCATGAGGTAATAGTCGATATGGTCGGTCCGCAGGCGGCGCAGTTGCTCGTCGAAGAACCGGTCGAAATCCTCCGCGCATTTGCACGAAGCATGCGGCAGCTTGGTCGCGAGCAAAACCTGGTCGCGTAGGCCTAGGCGCTCAAGCGAAGCGCCCACGCAAGCCTCGTTGCCGGGATAGAGATAGGCCGTGTCCAGGTAGTTAATCCCCTGCTCCACCGCACGGGAGATGATGGCGTCGGCTGTCTTCGCATCCGGGCGTCCCGGCGCACCGGGAAACCTCATGCAGCCCAGCCCCAACGCCGAGATACGGTTACCGCTTTTGGGGTCAACGCGATATTGCACGGCCCCTCCTCCCCCATCGAAGCCCTGATAAGGCGAAACAAACCTGTCACGTCATCGAAGCACATCGGAATCGCAATCGAGAACGTATCGTAACGCAGTAGAAATCAGGCCGTCACGGCACCGCTTTAACATCAGCAAAAAGCCCGACGAAAGGAGACGAGCGTGACCACACGAGAGGATGCCTGCCCCTACCCCGGCGAACAATACATTCTCTCGGTCGACCGTTACCAGACCGAGGTCATGGACCATCTGGACGAGCTTCCCGCCACAGGCGCCGTCATCTTCTGCACCTTCCCCAAGGTGCGCGATGGCGTTGGATATCCCGCACGCGTTTTTGCCATCTGCCCCGCGGCATAAGTTCCCATGCGTTTGTTCTTCTAAATTCAGCCTCCGGTGCACGCTACACGCCCCAGCGGCATACAATCCATCAGGCGCCCCGCACGCGGGCGCCTTTTTGTGAGGAGATGATCCACATGCAGATCAACAAGGTCGCCTTTATCGGCAAGGGCGGCGTCGGGCTACTCTACGGCAGCATGATCGCCCAGGCACTCGGCGACGATGCCGTCGAATACGTCATGGACGACGCCCGTTTCGAGCGTCACGCAGACGACGCCCTTACGGTCAACGGCGAGCCCTGCGCACTCAAGTCCGTGCGCGCCAGCGAGGCAACGCCCGCCGATCTGGTCATTCTCACGGTCAAGACGACGGGACTCGACCAGGCGCTCAAGACTATGGAACATATCGTGGGCCCCAATACGCTCATCGCCTCGCTGTGCAACGGCATTACGAGCGAGCAGAAGATTGCCGAGCGCTTTGGCTGGGAGCACACCGTCCTGGGCATCTGCCAAGGCATGGACGCCGTGTTCCTCAACGGAGAGCTCACCTTTACCAATGCGGGCGAAATTCGCTTTGGCGCGGCAGCGGGCACCGAGCCCGCAACCGTTACCACCATCGACGAGCTCTATACGCGCTGCGGCGTCGCCCATACCGTCGAGAGCGACATTGCGCACCGCATGTGGGCCAAACTCATGCTCAACGACGGCATCAACCAGACCTGCATGGCCTACGGCGGGACCTACGGAAGCGCCACGGAGCCGGGCTCCGAGCAGCGTCGCTGCTTTGTTTCCGCCATGCGCGAAACGCTTGCGGTCGCTAACGCCGAGGGCATTGAGCTGACCGAGGCAGACCTGACGCAAATGGTGCACCTCATCGAGGGAATCGACCCCGCCGGTATGCCCTCGATGGCTCAAGACCGCATCGCAAGGCGCAAAACCGAAGTCGAGGAGTTCGCGGGCACCATCTGCCGCCTCGCAGCCAAGCACGATATCCAAGTGCCGCAAAACGATTGGCTCTATCGGCGCATCCGCGATATCGAGAAAAGCTGGTAGCGCCAACGCACCGCATTCAACAGCCTTAACAGCAAAGCCGCCGCAAGGGAACCGTTCCCCCGCGGCGGCTTTCATCTTCGTCTATGACCGGCTGTCAATCTCACAACAGTTAGCGTTGCGATTCCGGAACCTCGTCCTCGTCATCGCGGCAAAGTAGCACGCCGGCGCTTCCCAGCAACGCCGCTGCAATCAAGGCGCCCACAATCACAGGAGCGGCGCCCGTAGCGGACTGCAAGCCGGCAGTTAACACCGCCGTCGGACCAAGGCATCCGATCAAAAGGGCAACGACGGCAATAGCGACATCTCGAGCGTTCATGGAACCACTTCCTCCACGAGAAAGACTTTGTTTCTCGTGACTTAGTGTGCCCCGCGCCCATATGCGCGGCGTACTGCCACGGTAAGCGCTCTGTTAGCTCAAGCATGCACAAAAAAACGGACGCCCTTACGTTGCCCAAAGGCTCGGTAAAGACGCCCGCCCGTCATGTCCTATTGGCTTATGGCAGATTACCAACCGGTATAGTAGTCGGTGGTTCCGGCTGCGCAGCCGGAGTCATAGACCTTGCACTCGCCCTTGGAACCGGTAAACGTGGAGCCCTGAGCCTTATCGCCCGCGGCCACGACGTAGTAACCATCGGAATCGCGCCAAAAGCCCTCGGAATCCTGAGTCCACTCGCCCGTGCGGTGATGGTAGAGCACGTTGCTGCTGTAATAGGTCTCACGACGACCGTTATAGTTATTGACGCCGCTCGAGCGCGTCAGGCCCGAGCCGTTCGCGTAATACGCAGCAGACGCGTAAGACGAGCCGGAGCCGGCGTTGTAATACGAAGCCTGAACGGCCTCAGCGGCCTCGGCTTCGGCAGCCGCAGCCTCGAGCGCCTCGCGCTTAGCATCCTCGAGCGCGGAGCGAAGCTCGTCGAGCTCGGCCGACTTCGCGTCGACCTCTTCCATCGTCAAAAGACTGCCCGCACCATCGATACAACCTTGCAGTACAGCGCGCTCGTCATCGGTGGCATAGTCACCGTACATGTTCATGATGATCTGGGCGCGGACCTCCAGGGAATCGCGCTTGGCCCCCATAGAGGCGTTCCACTCCTGCATGGAGCCAAAGCCGTCGCCGCGATAGTCGACGGGCTGCATCAGCGTCGCCTCGGACGGCGTGGATCCGACCGTATCGGATAGTGTTGCCGCGCGGGCATCAGTTGCGCCGGCGCCCGTCAAAAGTGCCACGGTCAGAGCGGCGGAAAGGGCGGCGGCTTTCGGTTTTCGTGAATCAATCCTCATGTAGCTGGAAACCTCCGTAGTGCGTTTTTGCTGCGTTTGAGCTGCGTGTGATTCGATCGCGCTGCATAGTACCCCGAGCAAATCGCGACCTGCGGTTTTTCTCAAAAGGCGCACGTCATTTGCGTAAAACTCACATCCTCTCAACAGGAGTTTTCCACATCTCGATTGCATAAAGCGTGCCAAAAACCCTGTTTTTGCACCCTCTCTATGCAAAAAAGGCGCCTGTGCGACCATTGTTCGCACAGGCGCCTTGAGCAGGCATTTTATGCAGTTATACCTATCGAGTCGCAAGGGGTCCTTGCACAAGTCGCCTTACTCGTCCAGTGCGGCAAAGGCCTGCTTCAGATCCCAAATGATGTCCTCGGCGTTCTCGGTACCGATGGAAAGACGGATCGTGGAGGGCGTGATGTTCTGCTCGGCGAGCTCCTCGGCAGAGAGCTGGGAGTGCGTGGTGGTAGCCGGGTGCACGACGAGCGACTTGACGTCGGCCACGTTGGCGAGCAGCGAGAACACCTGCAGATGATCGATGAACTTCCAAGCTGCCTCCTGGCCACCCTTAATCTCAAAGGTAAAGATCGAGGCACCGCCGTTGGGGAAGTACTTCTGGTACAGCTCATGGTCGGGATGCTCGGGCAGGCTCGGGTGGTTCACCTTGGCAACGTGGCTGTCACCGGTCAGGAACTCAACGACCTTCTTGGTGTTCTCGACATGACGGTCAACGCGCAGCGACAGAGTCTCGGTGCCCTGGAGCAGGACCCAGGCGTTGAACGGGCTGATGCAGGCGCCCTCGTCACGCAGCAGGATAGCGCGGACATAGGTTGCAAAGGCGGCGGGACCGGCAGCCTCGGCAAACGAAACACCGTGGTAGGAGGGGTTGGGCTCAGCGATCTGGGCGTACTTGCCACTCGCCTTCCAATCGAAGTTACCGCCGTCGACGATCACACCGCCCAGCGAGGTGCCGTGGCCGCCGATAAACTTGGTTGCGGAGTGGACGACGATGTTGGCACCATGCTCCAGCGGACGGAACAGACACGGGGTGCCGAAGGTGTTGTCGACGACAACCGGCAGACCATGCTTCTTGGCGATCTCGGAGATGGCGTCGATGTTGGGGATGTCGGAGTTGGGGTTACCGAGCGTCTCGAGATAGATGACCGTGGTGTTGTCCTTGATGGCGCCCTCGACCTCGTCCAGGTTATGGGCATCGACGAAGGTGGTCTCGACACCAAACTGGGAAAGCGTGTGCTCCAGCAGGTTGTAGGAACCGCCGTAGATGGTCTTCTGGGCGACCACGTGGTCACCAGCCTGGGCAAGTGCCTGCAGGGTATAGGTGATGGCAGCGGCACCGGAGGCGACGGCAAGACCGGCCACGCCACCCTCGAGCGCGGCGATACGGTCCTCGAAGACGCCCTGGGTGGAGTTGGTCAGACGGCCGTAGATGTTACCGGCGTCGGCAAGACCAAAGCGGTCGGCGGCGTGCTGGGAGTTGCGGAACACATAGCTCGTGGTTTGATAGATAGGCACAGCACGGGAGTCGGATGCAGGATCGGCGCTCTCCTGGCCAACGTGCAGCTGCAGGGTATCGAAACCAAAGGTGTGCTCGGGGTTGTTGATAAACTGGCTCATGATGATCTCCTTGATCGAACAAAAGTAATAAGAGTAAGAGAAGTAAGTCGCTGTCTCCTGATCACGCCGACGGGCGCAAACAGGAGCCCGGCATTCGTCTTGGTAAGCAATTCATATGCGGGCCTCCTTTCGCATCCCGGTTCCGTGGTCGGCTTAATTACCTACAGCCTTTGTGTGTTTTGAATAGTACGAGCATTGTTTCCCTCGGTCAATCACTTAAAAGCGCTAATCTGTTATCTGTTTTATAGATAGCAATCGAGAGGATGGCGTCGATGACCCTTCAGCAGCTTCGTTTTCTGATTGCCGTGGCAGAGTCCGGCTCAATCAACGCTGCAGCCCAGCGCCTCTATACCGCTCAGTCCAACATCTCAAACGCCGTCAAAAGCCTGGAACAGGAGCTCCATCTGGAGATCTTTACGCGCTCCAGCCGCGGCGTCACGCTCACCAACGACGGCACCGAGCTTTTGGGCTATGCGCGCCAGGTCGTAGAGCAGGCCGACATGCTCGAGGCACGCTACGAGGACGGCGGCACACCCCAGGCGCGCCTTGCCGTCTCGGCCCAGCACTACGCGTTTTCGGTCGAGGCCTTTGTCAACGTCGTCGAGCGCTGCCGCGACAGCAAGTTCGAGTTCATCATGCGCGAGACCACCACGGCGCAGATCATCGACGACGTCCGTGCGTTTCGCAGCGATATCGGCATTCTGTATCTGGATGACTTTAACGCCCGCGTTCTGCAGAAGGCCTTCGCCGATGCCCGAGCGAGCTTTCATCCCCTCTTTGATGCGAAGGTCCACGTGTTCGTCAGCAAACGCCACCCGCTCGCACGCCGCTCGCAGCTGTCCCTTGCCGACCTCACGCCCTATACGCGCTACAGCTTTGAGCAAGGCACCTCGAACTCCTTCTATTACGCCGAGGAACCGTTTAGCTATATTCCCTGCAACCGCAATATCCGCGTATCCGACCGCGGGACGCTCACCAACCTGCTTATCACCTCGAACGGCTATGCGCTGTCGACCGGCGTACTCTCCAGCGAAATGCAGTGGGGCATGGCCTCGATCCCCCTGGCAGACGCCCCGACGATGCATGTGGGCTACATCATGCATGACGACCGCAAACCCTCTCCCCTCTTGCAGCAATACCTCGACGAGCTCAACCGCATCATCCATGCCAACCAACTGTCGGAAGACGGGGTAGAAATCGTAGATTGCTAGCCCCCGGCGGGCATGGCGCTACAATGGTCACTCACGCGAAACGTACCCAACGAAAGGAACCATGTGAAGGTCATCATCTATACCGACGGCTCGGCCCGATCAAATCCGGGACGTGGCGGCTACGGCGCCGTGCTCAAATACACCAACCCCGCCGGCAAGACCTTCACCTCTGAGCTTTCGCGCGGCTACGCCAAGACCACCAACAACCGCATGGAGCTCATGGCGGTCATCGTGGCACTCGAGGCGCTCAACCGCCCCTGCGACGTCGAAGTCCATTCCGATTCGCAGTACGTCGTCAACGCCTTCAACAAGCACTGGATTGACGGATGGAAAAAACGCGGCTGGAAGACCGCCAACAAGCAGCCTGTCAAGAACCGCGACCTGTGGGAGCGTCTGCTTGCCGCAAAGAGCAAGCATAAGGTGGAGTTCATCTGGGTTAAGGGTCACGCCGGCCATGAGCTCAACGAGCGCTGCGACGAGCTTGCCACCACGGCGGCCGACGGAGCCAACCTCGATATCGACGCCGGCTTTAACGAGAGCGACCTGTAATAGCGTTTTCGCGCAGCTTTATATCCCCACGCGCTACACTCATCCTGTAGACCAAACAACGCAAGGGGGACGTATGCTGCGTATAGCGACCATCGGCACATCCATGATCACCGACGACTTTATCCAGGTCGTCAATGCCAACGACCAAGCCGCGTTTGTGGGCACGCTTTCACGCGATGCCAATCGCGGTGCCGCCTTTACCGCCGAGCACGGCGGCGAGCGTAACTTCACCGCACTTGACGAGCTTGCGTCCGCTGCCGACGTCGACGCCGTCTATATCGGCAGCCCCAACGCACTTCACTACGAGCAGGCCCTTGCCTGCATCGCCGGTGGCAAGCACGTCATCGTCGAGAAGCCCTTCTGCGCCACCGAGGCGCAGGCGCTGGAAGTCTTCCGCGCTGCCGAGGCAGCAGGTGTCGTGGCCCTCGAGGCCATGCGCCCGCTCCATGACCCCGCTTTCCACGCCATCGAGGACGCCCTGGGCGAGATTGCGCCCATTCGTCGTGCCTCATTGCGCTTTGGCAAGTATTCCTCGCGCTACAACGAGATTCTCGCGGGACGCTCCACCAATATCTTCGACTGCAATATGGCATCGGGTTCCCTCATGGACATTGGCGTCTACACCGTCGAGCCCATGGTCGAGATTTTCGGCATGCCCTCCGGCCTTACGAGCATGGCTACTCTGCTCGACCCCACCACGCGACAGCTCACGCACGGCCCCATCGACGGCTGCGGTTCTATCCTCGCCAGCTACGGCGGTGGCCGCATCTCCGTCGAGCTCGCGCACTCCAAAATTACGAATGACCTGCTGCCCTCGCAGATCGAAGGCGAGCGTGGCACTATCCAGATCGACCATCTGTCCACGCCCCGCAACGTCCGCATCGACTATCGCGGCGATGTCGTACGCGGCTCGGCGACCGAGGCACCGCGCGAACAGGGCGACAACGGCCGCGTGCTCGACCTGCCCAAATCGAGCAACACCATGGAATACGAACTCACAGACTTTATCACCGCCATCGGCGGCATCGATAACGTTAAGGAAGAGATTTGGGAGACCCCGGCGGGACGCCATGAGCTCGGCCACTACCGCGATGTCACGCTCGTCTCGCTGCGCATCATGGATGCCGTGCGTCAGCAGGCCGGCATTACCTTCCCCGCCGATTCAGTCAAGCAGGCATAGCGATGGGCCTCTTCGATACGTTCTTCTCCAGCGTCACCGGCGGCAGTCGAGAGCCTCAAAAACCATCAAACATCGAGCTCGAGCTGCGCCGCAGGCTTACTGTGCTCGCAAGCGACGAGGCCACTCAAGACACTCCCCTGCGCTACTTCCTGCACTGGACGGGGCAAGTCCAAGGCGTTGGTTTTCGCTTTACCAACACCAACCTCGCACAGGCACGCGCACTCACCGGCTGGGTGCGTAACATGGAAGACGGCTCAGTCGAGATGGAGATACAGGGAGCTCCGGCAAATATCCTATCTCATCTCGAGGCGCTTCATGCCTCCTACGAGCGCATGGGAACGCGCTTTCGCCTCGTAGACGCCCAGGCCCGAGCCCCACTTACCAATGAAGACGGTTTCAGTCCTCGTTATTAGTATTGTGTGCTAAATACGGTATCATTTACCTACGACCGTTGATAGAAAAGAGGCGAGGCGCATGGCGGTGCAAAGAAGAAACACCAAGCAGCGGAAGCTGGTTCTTGACGCCGTGCGCCAAAGCTATAACCACCCCACCGCCGATGAGATCTACAACGCCGTGCGCGCGCAGGATGACAAAATCAGCCGCGGTACGGTCTACCGCAATCTCAATCTCTTGGCCGACGCCGGCGAGATCCTCTCCATCAAGACGCCGGGCGGCAGCCGCTTCGATCGCACGATCGAGCCGCATGCGCATATCATCTGCACCTCGTGCAGCCGCGTCATCGACGTACCGCTCCCCTTCGATGCCCAGCTCGACGCCAAGGCGTCCGAGCAAATCGGCTGGAACGTCACCTCGCACTACACCATCTTCGAGGGTCTCTGCCCCAACTGTAGGTAGATTTTGGGACATGCCTACTCAGCAAGTAGACGACGCAGCTCTTCTTCGACCGTGCGCACGTAGCGGACACGGTCATTGACACCGCGCATGCTGGGATTGCAGCTCTCCATCAGATAGGGATGGCCCACCACGTTGAGCATGTCGCGATCGTTTTCGTTATCGCCAAACGCCATCATTTCGTTAGGTGAGATCCCCAGTGCGCGACCATAATCGGCAAGCGCGGACCCTTTGCCCGAATCAAAGCCGATAAAGTCGGTCCATTCGGTTCCCGACGTCATCACATCGACCCGGTCGCTAAAGCGACGCGCAAAATACTCCAACGCCGCCGGCTGCTCTGTCTCGGGCGTTTGAAACGCAATCTTAATGACATCCTCGTCAATGTCCTCGGGACGGTCGACCACCGTCACATCGCAGTGGACCTCGTAACGCAAATGGTCGATGAATGCATCGTTACCGCTTATGGTGTAGAGGTGCCCCTCGCAGGAAAGGGTTACGTCGGCATGGGGGTAGGCGACCACGGCATTCGCGATATCCATAGCAAGGCTACGTTCCATGGAACGTTTGACAACGGCGCGCCCCTCGCTCATCACCAGGGCTCCGTTTTCGCATACATAGGCGAGCTCATCGGCCACCGGGGCAAACAGATAGCGCAAGCTCGCATATTGACGGCCGCTCGCCGGCATAAACACAATACCGCGACGATGCAGCTCATTAATGAGCTCAAAGGCCTCGGGACGCGGCTCGCGCTCCCCCGGATGCAGCAACGTGCCATCCAAATCGCAGGCGATCAGCTTGATTCCCTCAAGACCCATATGCTTCCCCCAAAGCCTCTCATCAACAGCAAGACGGACTTTGAATGGCAATCCCTCAAAGCCCGTCTTGCGCATACGCGCGCTTAGCCGCGCGTCTTTTTTACGATCGTAAAGTCTGAAGCCATGCTCACAACAACATCCGCCGCGCTCGATGCAAAGCGTCGACTGGCATCGAGCTCGCGTGCGACCACCGAGAGCCGAACGCCCCCAATGCCCCGGAGCATACGACCCAAAACCGGTTGCACCGGCGTATACATGCGCACGGTATGCTCGTCCGAGTCACCCCGGAAGAGCGGCGCATGCATGTTGCCGATCTCCCAGCACGCATGTGCGAGCACAATCGGATCCATGCGGTCGACTTCGACCAAATAGACCTCGGCGCTGCGCAGGCGTACGACAACCGCTACGGGCACCGTGCCCGTGCGGTCGACAGCGAGCACGTCACCGTCGGCAAGACGCTCGCCATCAGTGGCATCCAGCCGGGCATTCACCGTGCGCCCCAGCTCCGTCACGCCCACAAACAGGCGCGCATCAGCCTGGTCCCAATCGAGTAGCAGCTCGTCAACCTCAAAGACGCCACCCAGCTCCCGACGAAGCAGGAGTTCATAGGACGGGTCGTTGAGATTTCCCAAGCGCTCCGTAGCTACCAGGTCCACGGACATCAACTAGTCCTCGACCTCAACGAGCTCGATATCAAAGTTGAGATCCTTGCCGGCAAGCTCGTGGTTGGCATCGAGCGTCACGGCCTCGGACGTCACATCGATGACGACAGCGGGGACAGGCATGCCGCTCGGCGTGGACAGGAAGAGCTTCATGCCCTTCTCGATCTGCTCGATGTTGGGAACCTGCTCGGCCGGGAAGGTCAGGACCATCTCGGGGTTGTGCTCGCCGTAGGCATCGGCAGCAGGAATGTGCACGGACTTCTTCTCGCCCACCTGCATATCGATAACGGCGGCGTCGAAGCCCTTGATCATCTGACCGGCACCGCAGGTGAACTCCAGCGGCTCACCGCGATCGTAGGAGCTATCGAACTGCGTGCCGTCATCGAGCGTGCCACGATAATGGGTCTTGACCTTCTTGCCCTGGTTGGACATGGTAACCTCCGTGATAAGGGCGGCGCACAACGCGGGCCGCCGTGAACATATGGCGCTAACTATACCCTAGTCATACAATTCATTGACAGTTTGCAAAGAAACGCTGCAACCGGAGGAACCATGGCATATCCCGTATTTGACCTACACTGCGACACCGCCGACCGTATCGGCTGGGCCACACTCGATCTTGACCTGCGCTTTACCGCCGGCACCGACGGTTATTTCCCCGGCGACGAAACGCATCCGCAGGATTTCGACCTTATCGAGGGCAACGCCTGCGCCATCTCGCTCGCAAAGATCGGCAACACGCCGTGGGCGCAGTGCTTCGCTACGTTTGTCCCCGACGAGATTCCCACCGCCCACGCCGCGCGCTTCCAGGCGCAGATCATGGCGCATATGAGCGGCCAGGCAATGCTCAACCACGACCGCATGGTCAACGTGCGCAGCGCCGCTGATATTCGCCCTGCGCTCAAAGACGGCAAGGTCGCCTGCATCCACACCATCGAAAACGCCACGTTCTTTGCCGAGGACCCCGCGCTGATCGAGGTGCTCAAGAGCTTGGGCGTGCTTATGTCGTCACTCAGCTGGAACGCGCAGGGACCGCTCGCGAGCGGCCACGACACCCACGCCGGCCTCACCGCCGCCGGCATCGAGGCACTTACGCAGATGGAGCACGCCGGCATGATACTCGACGTCTCCCACCTCAACGATGAGTGCTTTGACGAGGTTGTCGCCCACGCCACGCGCCCCTTCGTCGCCAGCCACTCCAACTCCCGTGCGGTTTGCGGCGTCAAGCGCAACCTCACCGACGACCAGTTCCGCACCATTCGCGACATGGGCGGCATCGTCGGCCTCAACTACTGCAGCGAGTTCCTATCCAACGATGCGACCGACAAGACCACCGCAGACGTCACCTTCGACCAGCTAGCGGCACATATCGAGCACTGGCTCGACCTGGGCGGCGAAGATGTCATCGCACTCGGCGGCGACTGGGACGGCGCCAAGGTGCCCGCTTTCCTCTCCGATGCCAGCAAGATGCCCGAATTCCAGAACATGCTCTCCAAGCACTTTGGCAAGACCGTGATGCAGAAGCTCTGCAGCGATAACGCCCTTGCCTTCTTCGAGCGTTATTAATTTCACATCCCTTGAGCGGGCCGGCATACCGAACGGTCGAAATGCCGGCCCGTCCCCAATCTGAAGGACCGCTTTTGACGCAGCAGTTTACGATTTTCCTACCCCGACCGGATGGGATGCCCATCCCCGTCGTCGTTACCAAAAAGCGCGTCAAGAACTTCAACCTACGCGTCACATCGAGCGGTGAGGTCCACGCCAGCGCACCGCTCGGCGCCAGCCGCGAGCGTATCGAAGCGTTTGTGAAGCGCAACAGCGCCTGGATTATCAGCCGACTTGCCCAGCGCGAGCAACGTCAGACGACGGCACAGGAGCCGCTCAGCCCCTCGTCCATCATTGCGCTTTGGGGCAAGCCCATCACGGTACAGGACGCACTCGATCACAACTTTGTATCACCCGCACCGCGACCCCAGCAGGCCACCTTCGCAAGTTTTATGGGTGCCGACAAGTCGAACGAACGCCCACAGGCCAAGCGGCTCGCAATCCTCGACGGTCTAACGTCCGACGAGCTCCAAGCCCACATCGACCAGCTCTATACGTCCGAGGTCACATCGGCGCTGCGCGATATTTTGCACGCGTACGAAATCGCAATGGGCGTCTCCGTTTCCCGCGTTTCCATACGCAGCATGAAAACGCGTTGGGGCTCGTGCACGCCCAAATCCGGCGCCATTCGCATCGCACGAGAACTTGCCGGCTACCCCGTCGAATGCCTCGACATGGTTGTCGCCCACGAGCTCGTCCACTTGCTCGAGCCAAGCCACAATCAGCGGTTTCACGCCCTGCTCGACACGTACTGCCCCAACAATAGAGCTCTGTCGCAGCGACTCAAAAAACCGCCCGCCAACGAGCTTTAGCGTCAGCTAGCGCACGCGCTCGATCTCGACGCCACAGCTTGCCAGGGGAAGACCGACGGGCGCCCAAGGCTTATCGAGCTTAACACGCACGCCAAGCAGCAAGGGATAACGACGTAGCAGCATCTGGGCCACACCCTCGGCTGCAGCCTCGATGAGCTTAAACGTATGCTCGCGCAGATAGCCATCGACATCGTGGCACACCGAGCCGTAATCAATAGAGGCATCCAGGTTATCGTGCTCCCCCGCCGCGCGCAGGTCGGCATAGAGCACCAAGGACACGACAAACTTCTGCCCCAGGGCGTTTTCCTCGGGATACACGCCGTGGTTGGCAAAGACCTCGAGACCATCGATAGTAATGCGGTCGGCATGGCGCAGGTCGTCATAGCTCACATGGGGCACCGCCGTTGCGGCGGAAATCTCGCCCCTGCCACGACGGGCAAGCTCGGCACCCTCGGTCTTGGTTGCATTCTCGGGCAGCTTTTTGTTAGTCATCGCGATCGTCTCCTTCGTTCAGAACCCCGACCGCGCATACCGACTACACGCGAATCGACAGGTTCTTTTTATCATCGCTCCAGTTGCAGGCATTGCGCGCAGGGCATGCAAAGCAGGCGCGCGACGCTTTGTCGGCTGCATAGAGCAGACGCTCAAGCGGCTGGCTGTTCACGCGCAGCTTTCGATGGCCCAGAATGGCCGTCTTAATGGCTGCGGCATCTGCCGGCTCAAACGCCACGTCTTCGGGCATGCCGCCGAGAATCGCATCGGCGACGCGTTCGCTTGCAACATCATGGGATATACCCGATTCATACTGTTCATCTTTGCCGATATCGTGAAGAAGTGCCGTGGCATAGATGACCTCGCGGTCAAATTTGAGCTCTTCCTCGAGATTCTTGATCCACATAATACGGGCGACATCCAGCAGATGGTCGATACCGTGGCGGCAAAAGATGCGCCCCGATTCCAACTGCGCAATGTTTCCCAGATGCCGCCGGAACAGTCCGTTGGCACAGATGTAATCAATGCGAGGCATGGCACCAAAGGGAGTCAGGCCCGAAGCCATAAAGCCGCGACGCGACGTTCCTTCATCGGTCTTCGATGCAAAGTCGTTGACGACTCTCATGGTTAGCGGCCCAGCATCCTAAAGAATCGCTCCTCGAGCGACGGATCGGTCTCAAAGACACCGCGACGAGCAAGCGTTACGGTCTTGGTACCGGGCTTTTGCACGCCGCGCATGGTCATGCACATATGCTCGGCTTCCATCAGCACGATTGCCCCTTGGGGGGCAAGATATTCCATGAGGGCATCGGCAACCTGTGTACACAGCTGCTCCTGCAGCTGCAGACGACGGGCATAGACCTCAACCGTGCGAGCAAGCTTAGACAGACCCGCCACGCGGCCGTTAGGGATATAGCCGATCGCAGCCTTGCCATAAAACGGCAGCAGATGGTGCTCGCACAGCGAGTAAAACGTGATGTCGCGCTCGATAACTAAATCGTTCGAAGCGACGGCAAAAGTTTTGGACAGGTGCTCCTCAGCGCTCTGGTCCATGCCGCCGGCAATCTCGCCATACATACGGGCGACGCGTGCCGGCGTCTCCAGCAGGCCCTCACGAGTTGGGTCCTCGCCTATGCCCTCAAGCAACAGCTTTATGGCGGTCTCAACTTTTTCCTGATCGACCATCTAGGCCTCACTCTTCCGATTTTGCGTTCGCGCTATGGTACCACGCCCTCCGGCATCGGCCACAAGCTACATAGTATGGGTCGAATAGACCGGATCGTCCCGCCAAAGTTCCACAGCGTCGCAAAGCGAAACGCCCTCGCGCGCGGCACGAGTGCGCGTGGCGTTCATGTCGATCACCCGCTGATTACTCGAACCCCTAAAACGCAAGGAGATATCGTACAGGTCTTGAACGAACGGGCCGTCCACCAACATATCGAGGCAGGCAAGGATACGGTCCGTCACCTCGGTATGGTGACGACCGCCCGGCATAAGCTCCTCGAGCACGTCGCCGGTAAAGCACCAAATAGTCTTCCCCGACTCCACGGGATAAGTCGCACGAACACGCTCGACAAACTCAACGAGCCCTGCCTGGTTCTCGGGTTCCATGGGCTCCCCGCCCAGAATCGTCAGACCATCGATAAAGGGATGGTCGAGACTCTCGATAATCTTGTCCTCGACGGCACGGTCGAACGGTTCACCCGCGGCAAAGTCCCACGCGACGGAGTTAAAGCAATTCTTGCACCCACGACGGCACCCACTCACAAACAGAGAAGTACGAACACCTTCCCCATCAGCAATGTCGAAATACTTAATGTTCGCGTAGTTCATAGGTAACTCTCCTGGGAGGCCGGGACATATCGTCCCGTCCTCAAACATTCTCGGCCTTCGGCCTGCGAAACTGCGGGCGGGACGATATGTCCCGGCCTCATGCAAAAGGTAACTCAATGAACGAAGCGAACATCGAGTATAGGGTTCGAGGTCCAATAAATACTTTGTTGCAGCTCAACCGACTCCGCAAGCAAACCGTTGTTGCAAGTCAACTCATTTCCGCTAAGAACTTCGAGGGGTGAGCAGACCGCGTGCTGCATCTCAGCTACATCAACTTGGCTGAACCGAGAGGGCCGCTTGGGCTTTTGCTCGATATGAGTTCCGCACGCAAAGAAGGCCACTTAATGTGGCCTTCGTCTTGCGCAGGACTGTCCGAAATAGCGAGCAAATGCCCAAGCGGCCCTCTCGGCTCAGCCCCGGAGCGGTATTAGAGATGCAGCACGCGGTCGCGGATCTCCTCGGTTCGACCCTGGTTCCAGAATTGAGTACCGATGTAGCCGCACGTACGACGGGCGACATTCATCTTCTCCTGATCGCGGTTGCCGCAATTGGGGCACTCCCACACCAGCTTGCCGTCATCCTCGACAATCTTGATCTCGCCATCGTAGCCGCACACCTGGCAGTAATCGCTCTTGGTGTTGAGCTCGGCGTACATGATGTTGTCGTAGATGTACTGCATCACGCGAATGACAGCCTTAAGGTTGTCCTGCATGTTAGGAACCTCGACGTAGGAGATGGCACCGCCCGGCGAAAGCTGCTGGAACATGCCCTCAAACTTGAGCTTATCGAAAGCATCAATCTCCTCGGACACATGGACGTGGTAGCTGTTGGTAATGTAGCCCTTGTCCGTCACACCCGGAATAATGCCAAAACGACGCTGCAGGCACTTGGCGAACTTGTAGGTCGTCGACTCAAGCGGGGTGCCGTACAGCGAGAAGTCGATATCGCTTTCGGCCTTCCACTCGGCGCATTTGTCGTTCATGTGCTGCATGACGGCCATGGCAAACGGCGTGCCTTCCTTCTCGGTGTGGCTGTGGCCCGTCATGTACTTGACGCACTCATACAGACCGGCATACCCCAGGCTGATGGTGGAATAGCCGCCCACGAGCAGTTTGTCGATCGTCTCGCCCTTCTTAAGGCGCGCCAGGGCGCCGTACTGCCACAGAATCGGTGCGGCATCCGAAAGCGTGCCCATCAGGCGCTCATGACGGCACAGCAGGGCACGATGGCACAGCTCAAGGCGCTCGTCGAAGATCTTCCAGAACTTGTCCATGTCCTGATGCGAGCTCAGTGCGACATCGGGCAGGTTGATGGTCACAACACCCTGGTTAAAGCGGCCATAGTACTTAGGTTTGGTCGGGTCATAGTTCAGCGCGTTGGCAACATTGTTAAAGCCGTTGCCCGAACGGTCGGGCGTCAGGAAGCTGCGGCAACCCATGCAGGTGTAGCAATCGCCATTGCCGGCGGTCTCACCCTTAGACAGCTTGAGCTCACGCATCTTTTTCTCGGAGATGTAGTCGGGCACCATGCGCTTGGCGGTGCACTTCGCAGCCAGCTGAGTCAGGTAGAAGTACGGGGAATCCTCGTAAACGTTATCGTCCTCGAGCACATAGATAAGCTTGGGGAACGCCGGAGTGATCCACACGCCAGCCTCGTTCTTAACGCCCTCATAGCGCTGACGAAGCGTCTCCTCCACAATCATGGCAAGGTCGTGCTTCTCCTGGGGCGTACGGGCCTCATTGAGATACATAAAGACCGTCACGAACGGCGCCTGGCCATTCGTGGTCATAAGGGTCACGACCTGATACTGAATCGTCTGGACGCCGCGACGGATCTCGTCACGCAGACGATCCTCAACGACCTCACGGACCTTCTCGGCAGACGCAGAGACGCCAAGCTCCTCGAGCTCGCGGGCAACCTCGCCGCGAATCTTCTGACGGCTCACCTCGACAAACGGAGCCAGGTGGGTCAGCGAAATCGACTGACCGCCATACTGGGAAGAGGCGACCTGCGCGATGATCTGCGTCGCGATATTGCAAGCAGTCGAAAAGCTGTGCGGCTTCTCGATCAGCGTGCCCGAGATAACGGTGCCATTCTGGAGCATATCCTCCAGGTTCACCAGGTCACAGTTATGCATGTGCTGGGCGAAGTAGTCCGAATCGTGGAAGTGAATCAGGCCCTCGTTGTGGGCATCCACGATCTCCTGGGGCAGCAGCACGCGCTGCGTCAGGTCCTTGGAAATCTCGCCGGCCATGTAGTCGCGCTGAACGGAGTTGACAGTCGGGTTCTTGTTGGAGTTCTCCTGCTTGACCTCTTCGTTATTGCACTCAATCAGCGACAGAATCTTGTCATCGGTCGTGTTCTTTTGGCGCTTCAGGCTCTGAACATAGCGGTAGATGATGTAGTGACGAGCGACCTCGTAGCAGTCGAGACGCATAATCTCGTCCTCGACCAGATCCTGGATCTCCTCGACCGATACGGTGTGGCCGGCCTTCTCACATGCCTCGGCGACGTTTTGTGCCGCATAGATCACCTGGCGGTCGGTAAGGCGAGAGCCTTCCTCGACCTCCAAGTTTGCGGCGCGGATCGCATTGACGATCTTATCGATGTCAAAGGTAACCTCGGTGCCGCTGCGCTTGATGATCTTCATCCTCTTGCCTCTTTCGCATCGTAGCCTCATTGCGCTTCAGAGCCAAACGATGCCCGGCAGGGCTTACCCTGTCTTGCGGCGCCGTCGCGCAATCTGTGTTTTCGATAACCATAGGCCCTCATGCGGACAATCCTCGCAGCCAATCAAGGGGCTCAAAGATCCATCCAAATAATGGGGCGAATAAGGTTCTCGTTCTCTGTCCGCCATCTATCATACGACAAAGAGGCATCTATATCCTGTATTCTTTTTTTAGGTCAAACACAACATATAGTGTTTCAGCAGGTCAAAGCAATTGGTCAATTTGCAGACGCATTATAAATGAAGGCCTCTTGGCAGACTGCTAAAACGTTATCAACCCAACTACCTGCACAGCAGTTTTGAAACCCCCTCAACCGTGCCGCCGCCAAATAGCACCAAAACCAAGCTGCTCGCGCCAAAAGAATCCAAAAGATTGTCCTTGACCAACATGTTGCGGTCATGATGGGCCAGGACACATGCAATCTGCCGGCACCCCTACGGGATACAAAGACCATCGCGTACGGACCTTGGATCAATATTTGATGACTTATTTGGCGGCGCGCTTGGTGGCAAAAAACAAAACAGCCCAGAGGACATAGCCTCTGAGCTGCGAACATTTGGTGGGCGTTAGAAGATTTGAACTTCTGACCTCTTCCGTGTCAGGGAAGCGCTCTCCCCCTGAGCTAAACGCCCAAATGGAGCGGACAACGGGGCTCGAACCCGCGACCCCAACCTTGGCAAGGTTGTGCTCTACCAACTGAGCCATGTCCGCTTACGAGGATTAATCTTACGTGATGCCCGCATCCTATGCAAGAACTTTTTTTGAAAAGTTTTGCGACGCCCTCGCGAACCTCGCGAAGACATCAGCCACCACGGAAGGCGCAGGCAAACGCAAACTCGCCGCAAGAGGCCCTTACATCTCACCGAGCATGATCCAGGCAGAGCTGTCCTGCGCGAGTCTGCCGTCTGCAAGCGCTGATGAGGTGAGCAGGACCCTGCCCGCCGGCAGCTCCACGGGTGCTGCACCGAAGTTCGTCACGCACGCCCAGCCGTTATCGCGGCGATAGGCGATGACGCCGCCCTCAGCGCCCTCGGCACCATCCGCAAGACCGGTGCGCCCGTCAAGATCGAGCCACGCAAGATCGTTGGCGCACCCGCGCAGCTTGCGCCGCAGCCAGAGGGCGTCACGATAGAGCGCAAGCATCGATGTCGGGTCCGTTTCTTCCCTATCGGCAGCATAATCGAAAAACCATGCAGGCTGCGGCAGATGGGGCGCCGCATCAGCGTCCGCCGGCGAAAACCCAAACGATCCGCCCTGCGCGGGATCGTCCGCCGCTACCCACGGCAGGGGCACACGACAGCCGTCGCGCCCCTTCTCGCGCTTCGGTCCGCGCGTATTGGTTGCACTGGGATCTTCGAGTGCAGTCCACGGGATATCAGCCACCTCAAAAAGACCGAGCTCCTCACCCTGATACACGTATGCCGAGCCCGGAAGCGCCAGTTCAAGCAAAAGAGCCGCCCGCGCGCGGCGCTCGCCGAGTTCACGGTCCTCGTCATAAGACGACCCGTCGCGTAAGAGCCAGTCGAGCGCAATCTGGTGGTAGCGCGTCGCCTTGATTTGCGGCAGGGCATAGCGCGTCGCCACGCGCGGCACGTCGTGGTTGGAGAGTACCCAGGTCGAGGCGGAATCGGATTCGATAGCTGCCTTCAAGCCCTCCTCGATTGCAGCGTGCATGTCATCATAGGTCCAAGTGGCCTTGGCAAACTCAAAGTTGAATGTCTGGCCAAGCTCGCTGGGACGCGCATAGAGATACTGGCGCTCAGGCAGCACCCACGCCTCGGCAACGGCGCTGCGCGGCGGATTATAGCGGTCGAACACGCGGCGCCACTCGCGATAGATCTCGTGGACCTCGTTGCGGTCCCACAGCGGATGGGCGCCGTCGTCAACCATGTCATCGCCCTCGGCGAGATGCCACCGGTCGAGGTCATCGCGGTCGAGATCCTTGGCGAGACCGTGCGCCACATCGATGCGAAAGCCATCGACGCCTCGATCGCTCCAAAACGCCAGGACGTCGCAAAAGAACGCGTGAACCTCGGGGCATGACCAGTCAAAGTCCGGCTGCTCGGGCGTAAACATGTGCAGATACCATTGACCGTCCGCAACACGCGTCCAGGCGGGGCCGCCAAAGTTGGCATTCCAATTGGTGGGAGGCAGCTCGCCATGCTCGCCGCGACCATCGCGGAAGATATAACGGGCGCGCTCGGGCGATCCGGGGCCGGCGGCAAGAGCGGCTTTGAACCAGGGGTGCTGGTTGGATGAATGGTTGGGCACGATATCGACGATGACCTTGATGCCGCGCGCGTGAGCCGCAGCGATCATGTCATCGAAGTCGTCAAGCGAGCCGAGACGTGGGTCGACATCGCAGTAGTCCGCCACATCATAGCCGCCATCGACAAGAGGCGAAGGGTAAAACGGGCTCAGCCAGATGGCCTCGATGCCCAGCCGCTCAAGATAGTCCATCTGCTGGGTAATGCCCGCGATATCGCCCAGACCCGAACCGGTCGAATCCTTAAACGAACGCGGGTAGATCTGATAGATCGCGGCATCGGACATCCATGAGCGCGAAGAGGACTTTTCTGCAGCCATGGGGTGAGCCTCCCTTGCAACGAGGTTTTGCGAGATGCCCACGATGATACGCCCAAAGCTGTCATTCGAGGCAAACAACGCCACAGCCACACCCCAAAACGCTCGCTCCCTCTCGGGCTCGAGCCTCCTGGGACGAATCGATCGATTAGTGAAAAGAACGGAAGACTCACTCCCCCGGCCACAACAGCGAGCGGGCTCCGGGTGCCCCAGGTTGCCGCGAAAGAGGAGGGAAGCGTACTTTATGTACGCGACCGACGATTGAGGGGGCAAGATGGGGTGCCCGGGGCTCGCGCAGCGTCAACAAAAAACGCGGTTCGTTAGAACCGCGTAAGATAGTTGGAGCGGACAACGGGGCTCGAACCCGCGACCCCAACCTTGGCAAGGTTGTGCTCTACCAACTGAGCCATGTCCGCATATGTAAAACAAAACGGGCGCCGGAGCGCCCGGATGTTGCCTGGAGGCGAAGCCCGGATTCGAACCGGGGGTAAAGGCTTTGCAGGCCTCTGCCTTACCACTTGGCCACTTCGCCGAAAAAGGACCGCCTAAACGGTCCGGAAATGCAATGGAGCGGACAACGGGGCTCGAACCCGCGACCCCAACCTTGGCAAGGTTGTGCTCTACCAACTGAGCCATGTCCGCTTGCGGGTTATTAATTTACGCGAGTTATCCAAAAGACGCAAGTACTTTTTTCAAAAAAGTTGCCGGCCGCGTGTTCTTGGTGGCTAAACGCGCTAAAGCGATTGGCTAGGCACGCGATTCCAGTGCTCCGCTAAATAGCTTCACCATCTGCACGCGCGTGCCGGTGCCGTCTGTGCGACGAGCAACCTCCACGTTATCGACAAGCATACGCATAAGCTTGATACCACGGCCGCGTTCCTCAGATGCGACCGGTTCGCTCGCTCCATCGATAGAATAGCCGGCACCCCGATCAAGCACCTCAACCACGACGCGATCGCCATAGGCCTGAACCGTCAGGACGCACCCGATACCGCCCGCATGGTCATAGGCATTACCCAGCGCCTCCCCCGACGCCAACGCGACATCGTAGCGCTCGTCGCGGCGCAACGGAAGCGATTCAAGGAGTTCGGCGATGCGATGTCGATAGTATGGAAGATTCTCGATACCCTGTCGGACCTCGACGCTCTTGCTCCATCGTGGCAACTCTCCCACCGGAATAGCGGGAATCGACTCACGCGCCGGACCCGCAACATGAAGGATGTCGACAAGTCGGGCAATCTCCAAAAAGCGAATGACCTCATCGGAGGCGTTAACGAGCGAAAGCAGGCCCTCTCGCCTCATGAGCTCTCTGGCACGTGTAAGCAAAAACGCCAAACCCGTCGAGTCGATAAAGCCCACGGCCTGGCAATTGATGACAACGCGACGCACGCCCCGGTCGATCAGATTATCCAACCGTGGACGCAGCACGGACACCGAGGCGATGTCGACATCACCCGGTGGCGTCAAAACCGCTATGTCATTCCACTCATTCATACGACCATGGTTCCCCAAAAGAGCTCGCTCGATGCATACATATCTGCAGCTGCGCAGATTTTGCCCGTCAAGTATCGCGGTCTACGATCGACCCCGTAAAAACTCAAGGGAAACCAGCGCAATGTCATCGTCCAGCGCCGACTCGGTAAAGCGGTCAAGCTCTCCCAAGACCTTACCGCAGATTCCCGATACACCCTCACCCGAGACAGAGAGCAAAAGGTCACGAAGGCGCTGCTCGCCAAAGAAAGCACCCGAGCGATCACGTGCTTCGATTGCTCCGTCGGTATACATGAATAGCATGTCACCAGGAGCGAACGTAAACACGCCTGTCTCGTACACCATGCTCTCAAAGGCACCGATCACGCCCGATTGGCACCCAAGGAGCTCCACTTCTCCCCCTCGGGTTTCTCCGCCGCCAAGCGGCGTCGACGACGGTCTAATGACCATAGTGGGAGGATGTCCCGCAGAGCAGTAGGTAGCGCGACCCGCTTTAAGATCAATCTTGGCGATAAACGCCGTCACGAACGTCTCGACCCTCGAAAAGCCCATGAGCATGCTATTGAGCGAGCGGGCCATACGGGCGGGCCCAGCACCCTCCCAGGCATAGGCCGTCAGCGCCGTCTTGACGAGCGCTGACATCGACGCCGCCTCGATTCCTTTGCCGGATACATCGCCCAAAATCATAACGGCGCAATCGTCGGGAAGACGGACAAGAGTATAGAAGTCGCCGCCAACCAACGCCGAATTCGTTGCCGAAAGGTATACCGAATCGGTCGCGATACCCGGAACGTCACCAAGCGAATTTCTCATGCCAATCTGGAGGGTCTGAGCGATATGGCGCTCCTCGCGCTTTTGAGATTCGCCCTCGTAGATCAGTTCAAAGTCATGCGCCAAGTGCACCAAGTAGTCATATTCAAGGTCATCAATCGGCTCTTGACTACCGTCACGAAGCAGAAGCGCGCGCGTCGTCGGGCCTTTCGCAACAGAAGCAGGAACGATCGCGTCGTTGCTGTGTTTGCCATCACCCTCAGAGCGCGGGCGCCCCGCCTCGATGCCGGTGTCGACGTAGAGACCCTGGCAAGGCAGACCATGCGCCCTAAGCCAGCCTCCCATAGGCATCGATTCGTCAACGCGAGTTATACGGACGTGTTTAAGATCCTCGGCACTCGTGCCGCCCAAAACAGACGCCTCAAAGCCATCAGAGCCAACCCCCAAACGTGCCGCTGGCGCCGTCGTGGAAAAGAAAAGTTTCTCGGGATCGTCCGGCAAAGCAACGCGACTGCCGCCTTCAAAATCTATGACATAGGAGCCCAGACTGGCGTCATACTCAACAGGGCAAAAATGACAGTTGAGCATATTGCAAATCTCGGACGATATAGCCTGGGTAGCCGCGGCGGAATCGTCTAGAAAGGTAAACAACTCATCACGTAAGACATTGAGCGAGCGGCCAAGCTCGGCCGTGCGACGAGAGCGAAGGCTCGATGCCATGCCGACCAGCTGGATAGACAGGTAATCGCAAATGACCTCGAGTACATTAACGTCATAGGCGAGCGGTGCCTGAGGGCGCTTCCAACCAACTTCCAGCACGCCAAGGATCTGCGTACCGTAAAAAACGGGAAGACAGATCTCGCTGCGGTACGGAGGCATATCCTGCACGCGCAACAGGTGCTTAGAACGATTGTCCAGGTCCATGAACATACCGGAGGCAGCCCTATCACCCTCAAGGTCCTGTTGAATCGACAAGCGACAGGCACGCGACTCGCGAAGAACATACGTCGGAATGCCAGCGCCATACGGCAAAAACTCGGGCAGGTAGCTGTCGTGCAGCTCCTTGGAGACACCGCGAAGCTTAAAACCGCCGCTCTCAGAAAAATAGATAGCGGCACCCGAAGCATCGAGCGTTCCTACAAGCTGGTTCAAAACGATATCTAACAAACTGGGCAGCTCATCGGAGCCCACCGTGCTCATAATGACCGACAATGTACCCGAGAGACGCTTATTCGCCACTCTAAGCTCCGAAAGCGCACGCTTGAGCTGACGGTCGTGCGAATACTGTTCTTCGATGCTATGGAGTGCCACCAGAACGCGCGGCGCACGGCGGCCAAAGATTCGAGGCGGCGTAACCGAGCCGGCACAAACCAGGACGGGAATAAACGATCCGTCACTTAACTTGAGCATCAACTCGCTCTTTGTTCCATTGGTCTCAAAAGGAAGCCGATGCTCTGTCGCGCGTTCAAAAGCCGACGAGTACAAGAGGTCTTTAACGTCCCCGTTGATCACATCGGAACGCTCCTCGCACATCAAGTCGAGCAAGCGATTATTTACATGCAAAATGGTTCCGTCGAGCTCGCAGATAATGACAGCATCGCTCGTGATCTCGACCAATTGGGCAACGTCCGCCCACTCATTGCGCTCAAGCGTTTCCATCGTGAACCTCACCGTCTATCGGTAACAAAAAAGCCTCCGAAGAGGCTTCTCAAATGCGATGGTGTCGGAGGCGGGACTTGAACCCGCATGACCAAAAAGCGGTCACTAGCACCTCAAGCTAGCGCGTCTGCCAATTCCGCCACTCCGACATGCTATGTTGTTGATTCGCGGTTCGCTTTGTTGAACCCGCGCGTTCAACGAGGAAGATAATAACCTATGTTTCGAGAACTGCGCAAGCACTTTTTTGAAAAAAGTTTACGAATTTGTAAATGCGCAGGTAGATCCGTATGTCCGGTCCTGTATCGGTGTTGCCTCCCGGCGCATCCTCGGGCATGAGCGATATTTTGCTACGCATTTCGTGCTGCAAAATATCGCTCCCCCTGCGGAATGCGCCGGGAGGCAACACCGATACGGGACCTACGGCCACACACTCCATGCACCGTTCTCAAACATGTTCTGGGGCTGATGCAAATCAGAACCACCCTTAAAAAGGGTGGTTTGCTCTTAGGGTATAACCCACGGGCCCCGGGCTCGCGTCTAAAGGCGCGGGCCCGGACTTCGTCCAGGCCTAGTGCATCTTGACCCGCGGCGCGCCGGTCGAACCGGCGGGATCACCCCCTCTTGAAGGAGTCCTCGTACTCCTTCACGCTCAGCTTGTCCAGCGCGATGTCGTGGGACTCCTGCTCCCTGATGTACTTGGCGATCGTCGCCTCGTTCAGGCCGACGGTGGACACGTAGTAGCCCTCCGCCCAGAACTTCCTGTTGCCGAACTTGTACTTGAGGTTGGCGTGCCTGTCGAATATCATCAGCGAGCTCTTCCCCTTCAGGTAGCCCATGACGCTCGCGACGCTGTACTTCGGCGGGATCGCCAGCAGCACGTGCACGTGGTCTGGCATCAGGTGCCCCTCGATTATCTCGATCCCCTTGTACTCGCACAGCTTCCTGAGGATCTCCCCTATGTCGCTCCTGATTTGGTTGTAGATCACTTTGCGCCTATACTTCGGCGTGAACACGATGCGGTACTTGCACATCCACTTCGTGTGGGAAAGGCTGTAGGCCTTCTGGGCCATGGCGACCACCCCTTCGACTCGAATTCTTGACGGCCTGAACAATCGTCAATATCGGTCGGAGGGGTGGCTTTGTAAAGCCGTTTGTCTCCACCCGCGTAGCGGGTGGTTCAAAGCTGGCCGCTGCGCGGCCAGCAGACTAAAGTCTTGAATTTGGCGGCTCGGCTAAGCCGAGCCCTTATATACGGAGGCCGGAGCTAAAGCTCCGGCCTCACTAAATTTCATATTAGATAAAGTGAGCGATCAAGGAATCGAACCCCATTACAGTCTGAAGTGGGCCACCGATAAATTTCGATGGCGAGCATTCGGCGCATTGCCTACGATACGGGCAAGCCCCGAGGGGCCGCCGATCGGGCGCCTCCGGATGGCCGTCTGCCCCTGCCCCGTAGAGGGCCCGGGGGGTGTTGCCACCGGGGGCGCTCGCCGCTCCGGACGACTGATAGGAAACTGCCGGGCGCAAGCGCCACGGCCAGGTAATGTGGGTGTCGCAGGGAGGGGTTCCGATCGGCCTACCGATTGGAGGATAACACCGTGGCACCACCTAGAATGCCGGAAGCCGTCATCGGGCTCGATGTCGGGAAATTGTCCCATTGGGCATGCGTCGCGACCCGGGACGGCGAGATACTGCTGAGCGCCCCCGTCGCGAACAGGGAGGGCGATCTGGACTCGCTGTTCGGCCGCTTCCCCGACGCGCTCGTGGTCGTCGACCAGTCGCGCAACATAGGCGCCCTCGCGCTCGCCCGCGCCAAGGCGGCCGGGATGTCGGCGGCGTACCTGCCGGGACTCGCGGCACACGGGGCCGCCAGGCTCTTCGCCGGCGACGCCAAGACCGACGAGCGGGACGCAATGGTCATCGCGAAGACGGCGCTGGGCATCCCCGACGCACTCCTGCCGGTCGGGGATCCGGGCCCGACGGTCGCGGCGGCGAGGGCGCTGGCCGCCCAGAGAAACTTCCTGACCTGCGAAAACACCAGGAGCAAGAACCGGCTGCGCAGCATCCTGCTGGAATCGTGCCCCGCCTTCGAGGCGTTGGTCGACCTGTCCGACGGTCCCCAGCTGAGGCTCATGGCATCCCTCGGCGGGGCCTGGTCGGTGGCCGACGCCGGGCCCCGCAGGGCGGCGGCGCTCACGCGCGGGGCGGCGCGCGGCAAGATCGAGGCCCTCGTCCGCTCGACGGCCTCCTCGACAAGGCCGGACGCGGCGGCCATCGCCGCCGAGGACCGGGCGGTGAGGCTGCTCGCGCGCAGGATCTCCGAGAACTCGGCGGAGATCGATGTGATCACGGCGGAGATATCCGCCCTCCTCGAGGGCGACGATACCTACCGATGCCTCCTGACGGTGCCGGGGATCGGCCCCAAAACCGCTTCCGAGCTCGCGATCTCCATAGATATCGAAGACTTCCCAAGCCACGACAGGCTCGCGTCGTACTGCGGCCTGGCGCCGCGCAACCGCCAGTCGGGGACCTCGATCTCCTCGGTGACGGCATCGCGCCAAGGCAACAAGAGGCTGAAGAACCTGCTCATATTCTCGTGCAACTGCCTTACCCGGACAGAGGGAAGATGGGGCGATTACTACGCTAGGTGCCGAGAGCGGGGCATGCCGCACGGCAAGGCGCTCAAGGCGCTGGCACGAAAGAGGCTGAAGGTCATCTACGCGATCATGCGGGACAGGGTGCCCTACGCCGCCTAGTCGAAGCGCTCCGAACAGATTGGAGCCCATCGGCCGAAAGGCCTGGCGTTAGCATGTCGCGATTCAATCTCGAAAACAGCATTGCCCAGTTGACAAAACTATAGGAACACCCCCCTGCAGTGGCAACACAGGGCCCGTGCTGGATTTAGTTTTCAGAACATTCCGCACTGATATTTTCTGTATTGAAGACGTCGATGATGCACCCGTATACCATTGACGTCGACACCATCAGATGCGGACCGCGCGGTGACCCCACATTCCGCTGGCGCCCACAGGGCTGCCCTCGTTTCCTGACATGTCCCGCGCGGGCCGCGGCGAGCCGAGACCGCCGCATGACCTAATAGGAGCATGGAGCGATACCGCGGACCCGAACAACCGCATTCTATCGCGCCCCGTCAGTGTGCCGTCTGCCCGGTCCAGGCGAGCACGGAAAGAACGGAGCGAGACATGCAAAACGAATCGGCACCCGGCGCCCGCGGGCCGGTCTTCTGCGGGGTCGACACCCACGCCGACTCGCACTGGCTGTGCGTCCTGGACTGGAGGGGCCGCAAGGTCCTGTCCCGCCAGTTCCCCGCCGACGCGGCGGGCTACGAGGCGCTCGCCGGGGCGATCGCGGCGGCCGGGGAGCCGGCCTGCGTCGCGATGGAGGGGACGTCGTCCTACGGGGCGGGCCTCACCAGGCACCTCGCGTCGCTGGGGATGCCCGTGCGCGAGGCGCTCTCCCCGGCGAGGACGCAGAGGAGGCGCCCGGGGCAGGGGAAGTGCGACGAGGCGGACGCGGAGAGGGCCGCCCGCGCGGCGATATCCGGCTCAAGGCTCGGGACTGTTAGCGCTAATCTAAAATTAACCACTTTCGCAAACGCATCTCGCCGAATGCGCTAACGCGCTTTCGCCGACCCCGCTAACGTACTTTCACCAACTGCGCTAACGGAACTATGCTCCGATCGGGTATCCGACCCGGGAGGAGCGGGATATGGAGCGAAACGTAATGGGAGAGCTGAACGTCTACAGGGGGTCCGGCGCGAAGCCGAACTTCAGCGAGATCGCGAGGAGGCACGGCATGGACCGGCACACGGTCGCCAAGTACTGGCGGGAGGGCGAGGCCGCCGCCGACGGGAGGTCCGCGAGGGGCAGCGCCTTCGACCCGCTCGAGGAGGTGATCCGCGCGAAGGCCCAGCTGCCCGGGATGACCAAGATGGCCGTGTACGCGTTCCTGCGCGAGGGCCGCGGGGAGGGGCTGCCCGGGTACGGCGCCTTCACCGCATGGTGCCGGGGCCGCGACGTGCCCTTCGGGGGTGTGGGCGGCCGCGAGCCGCACCCGCGGTTCGAGACGCCCCCGGGCAGGCAGCTGCAGTTCGACTGGAAGGAGGGCATGAGGCTCGTCGACTCGGAGGGCGAGGTCTTCGAGTTCAGCGTGTTCACCGCGACGCTCGGCTATTCCCGGAAGCACCGCTTCATACCGGTCAGGAGCCGCACGCTCGACGACCTGCTGTCCTGCCTGCTCGCCACCTTCACCCGCCTCGGCGGCGTCCCGGAGGAGTGCATCACGGACAACATGTCGTGCCTGGTGACCGTCTCGGGCCGCAGGAGGACCAGGCAGGAGAGGGCGTGGCGGTTCGCGCGGGAGGCCGGCTTCGAGCTCAGGCTCTGCGCGCCGCGCTCGCCGCAGACCAAGGGCAAGGACGAGTCGGCCAACCGCTTCCTGAACCGCCTGCTCGCCTACGGCGGCGAGTTCACCGGGTGGAGCGGCCTCGCCGAGGCGGTGGCCCGGATCGAGGCCCAGGCAAACTCGGAGCCGAACCGCACCACCGGCCTGCCGCCTGACGCGCTGTTCATGCGGGAGAAGGAGAGCCTGCGACCCATCGGGAACCTCCGTCTCCTCGAGTCGATGGTGGGCGACGTGAGCGTCCAGACCGTCCCGCCGACCATGCTCGTCAGGGCCGCCGGCAGGGAGTGGTCCGTGCCCAGGCGCTGCATCGGCCGGCGCGTGAGCGTCATAGCGATGCCCGGCGGCCAGGTCGTGGTGAGGATGGCCGGCGAGGAGGTCGCCGTCCACGACGCCGCGTCCGGGCCGTCGAGGCCCATCAACTACGACCCCGACCACTATGGGCAGGCCCTCGAGGGGAAGCGCGGCCTGGCCGACGCGGACATCGCCGAGGCCGCGCGCGCCAACCTCGCGCTGCTCGACTCGCTCGGAGGGGCGTGATGGGCGCCGTCGCGGAGGGTAGCCCCTCGATCAGGGCGCAGGCGAACCTCTCCGCGCTCGGGCTGCACGAGATGGCGGCGTCCCTGCCCGACTACGTGAGGATGGTCGCCGCGGGCGAGCGGGGCTTCGCCTTGGATTGGCTACACTGATGTGGACAGTTCCGGGAGGGGCGCAGGAGACGGGAGGGCCGTATATGAGGGACCCCAGGCACCCGAGGCATTTCACCGACGAGTTCAAGAGGCAGATAGTCGACCTCTACAACGCCGGCAAGCCCAAGCGCGAGATCATGGACGAGTACGACCTCGGCAAGAGCACCGTGGAGAGGTGGATCAAGTCGATAAACGCGACCGGCTCGCCGCGCGCCGCGTGCAACCGCACGCCCGAGCAGAACCGGATCCTGGAGCTCGAGCGCGAGAACCGCAGGCTCCGGATGGAGGTCGACGTCTTAAAACAAGCGGCGCTGATATACGCTCGAAAGTGAGGGCCATAGCGGCCAACGAGGGCCGCTACCCCATATCAGCGCAGTGCAGGCTCCTCGGCGTCGCGAGGTCGACGTACTACTCCATGCGCTCGCGGGCCGACCGGCCCGCCGCGCCGGACCCCGCCGCGCCGGCCGTGGTCGCGGCCCACGCCGCCAGCAAGGGCCGGTACGGCTCGCGCAAGATAAAGGCGTCGCTCGAGAGGTCGGGCGTCACCGTCAGCCGGCGCCGGGTCTGCCGCATCATGAGGGAGAACGGCCTGGTCAGCGCATACGGCAGGAAGAGGTTCAAGGTGCACCCCGGGGCGGTCAACGAGGCCGACGTGCCCAACGTCGTCGCGCGCGGCTTCGGCGGCAGGGCGCCGCGCACCCATATATGCAGCGACCTGACCTACGTGCGCGTCGGGGCCTCGTGGAACTACGTCTGCCTGCTCGTCGACCTCTACAACAGGGAGATCGTCGGCCACTCCGCCGGGCCCAGGAAGGACGCCCGGCTGGTCAAGTCGGCGTTCGCGACGCTCTCCTTCCCCATCTCGGACATCGAGGTCTTCCACACGGACCGCGGCAGCGAGTTCGACAACGCCGAGATCGACCTGATGCTCGAGGCCTTCGGCATTGAGAGGTCGCTGTCGGCCAAGGGCTGCCCCTACGACAACGCCGTCGACGAGTCGACCAACAGGATACTGAAGGCCGAGCTCGTCCACCGCGAGACGTTCGGCACGACGCGCGAGCTCCGGGCCAAGCTCTCGGACTACGTGCACTGGTACAACAACTTCAGGATCCACTCGACGCTGGGCTACATGTCTCCGGTCGAGTTCAGGGAGGCGGGGCTGTCCCTCCCGGAATCGTCCAAATAGGTGTTGCCAATCCACCTCCGCCCTCGAGGAGATGACGCGCGTCGAGGTCGCCGCCCGGGAGGTCAGGATTACCAGCCAGCGCATACGGTCGTCGGGGTTCCCCTACGTCAAGGGGCTGGCGGACTTCGACTGGGACTTCCAGCCGTCGGTCCCGCGCGCCGAGATCGAGGAGCTCGCGACCCTGAGGTTCGTCGAGCGGGCCGAGAACGTCCTGTTCGTGGGGAGCCCCGGCGTGGGCAAGACGCACCTCGCCGTCGCGCTGGGCATCGAGGCGGTCAGGGCGGGGCGCGAGGTCAGGTTCGTGGACTGCGCCCGGCTCGTCGAGGACCTGGAGGACGCCTCGTCGCGCGGCATCCTCAAGAAGAGGCTCAAGTACTACGCCCACTCGAGGCTGCTGATCATCGACGAGCTCGGCTACCTCGACGTCGGTAGCGCGGGCGCGGACCTGCTGTTCCAGCTGATATCGACGCGCTACGAGCAGCGCTCGACGATCATCACCACCAACGTGGGGATCAGCGGCTGGGGCAGGGTGTTCGGGGACGACGTGGCGGCGAGCGCGATCGCGGACAGGGTGTGCCACCACTGCCACCTGGTCAAGATAACGGGCAGGTCCTACAGGCTGAAGGACCTGCCGAGGGACGGTCCCGTCAAGCCGTGACCGGAATCGGTGAAAATACGTTAGCGCAACCGGTGAAACCGCCTTTGCGCGAACGGCACGCCTGTTTAGCGAAACTGGTGAAAAATAGATTGACGCTAACAGGGACCCCCAAGAGCCAGGACGGGTGGGTCGACGGGGTGCGCTGCATGCTCGCGGCGCGCTCCGGGGCGGTGAAGGCGCGGACCTCGGCGATCAACACCGCGAGGTCGCTGCTCACCACCGCGCCGGAGGGGCTCAGGTCGAGGTTCCGCGGCATGGGAGGGCCGAGGCTGATGGAGGAGCTCCCCTCCGTGCGCGCCGAGGGCGCGCTGGGCGCCGCGCTCGGCGCGCTGGCGGACCTGTGGGCGGCGGCGCGCGACGCGGCGCTCGACATGGAGCGCGCGATCGAGGCGTCCCTGGAGGAGAACTGCCCCGCGCTGCTGGCGATGTACGGGTGCGGGCCCGTGAGCGCGGCCAAGCTCGCGGTCGCGGCCGGGGACAACCCGGGCAGGCTGCGCTCCGAGGCGTCGTTCGCGGCGATATGCGGCGCCTGCCCCATCCCCGCCTCGAGCGGCAAGACCGTGAGGCACAGGCTCAACAGGGGCGGCGACCGGCAGGCGAACAGCGCGCTGCACGAGATCGCGAGGCAGAGGGTCATGCGCGACCCCGAGACCGCCGAGTACGCCGAGAGGGCCAGGGGGCGGGGAAAGAGCGACAGGGAGGTCATGAGGTGCCTCAAGCGCTACGTGGATTGGCAACACCTATTTGGACGATTCCGGGAGGGACAGCCCCGCCTCCCTGAACTCGACCGGAGACATGTAGCCCAGCGTCGAGTGGATCCTGAAGTTGTTGTACCAGTGCACGTAGTCCGAGAGCTTGGCCCGGAGCTCGCGCGTCGTGCCGAACGTCTCGCGGTGGACGAGCTCGGCCTTCAGTATCCTGTTGGTCGACTCGTCGACGGCGTTGTCGTAGGGGCAGCCCTTGGCCGACAGCGACCTCTCAATGCCGAAGGCCTCGAGCATCAGGTCGATCTCGGCGTTGTCGAACTCGCTGCCGCGGTCCGTGTGGAAGACCTCGATGTCCGAGATGGGGAAGGAGAGCGTCGCGAACGCCGACTTGACCAGCCGGGCGTCCTTCCTGGGCCCGGCGGAGTGGCCGACGATCTCCCTGTTGTAGAGGTCGACGAGCAGGCAGACGTAGTTCCACGAGGCCCCGACGCGCACGTAGGTCAGGTCGCTGCATATATGGGTGCGCGGCGCCCTGCCGCCGAAGCCGCGCGCGACGACGTTGGGCACGTCGGCCTCGTTGACCGCCCCGGGGTGCACCTTGAACCTCTTCCTGCCGTATGCGCTGACCAGGCCGTTCTCCCTCATGATGCGGCAGACCCGGCGCCGGCTGACGGTGACGCCCGACCTCTCGAGCGACGCCTTTATCTTGCGCGAGCCGTACCGGCCCTTGCTGGCGGCGTGGGCCGCGACCACGGCCGGCGCGGCGGGGTCCGGCGCGGCGGGCCGGTCGGCCCGCGAGCGCATGGAGTAGTACGTCGACCTCGCGACGCCGAGGAGCCTGCACTGCGCTGATATGGGGTAGCGGCCCTCGTTGGCCGCTATGGCCCTCACTTTCGAGCGTATATCAGCGCCGCTTGTTTTAAGACGTCGACCTCCATCCGGAGCCTGCGGTTCTCGCGCTCGAGCTCCAGGATCCGGTTCTGCTCGGGCGTGCGGTTGCACGCGGCGCGCGGCGAGCCGGTCGCGTTTATCGACTTGATCCACCTCTCCACGGTGCTCTTGCCGAGGTCGTACTCGTCCATGATCTCGCGCTTGGGCTTGCCGGCGTTGTAGAGGTCGACTATCTGCCTCTTGAACTCGTCGGTGAAATGCCTCGGGTGCCTGGGGTCCCTCATATACGGCCCTCCCGTCTCCTGCGCCCCTCCCGGAACTGTCCACATCAGTGTAGCCAATCCAACGTGGCCAGGGAGGCGTACCGGGCGCTGATGCGCCCGCACGAGATCAGGAGGCCCGAGGACGCCTCGGAGCTCGTGGCGGCCAGGCGCGCGGCGAAGGTCAGCCAGGTGAGGGCGGCGTCCATACTGGGCACCAGCGAGAAGTACATCTCGATGCTGGAGAGGGGCCAAAGGGAGCTCAAGCCCATAAGGAGGGCCTACGAGGCATGGGTCGAGGCCGGACTTCCGCTCGATTGGGACAGGCAAGCCTTCGAGGCCGAGCGCAAAATGGATTCTAAAAAACACCTTGCCAAATAGGAGCGTCAGACCAGGAAACCCCCTTATCCGCAGCTCCGAAGGAGCAGGATAAGGGGGTTTCCATGGTCGAGGACGTTCTGAAAACTAAATCCAGCACGGGCCCGGACGAGAACAACCGACTAAAGGTCGATGTGCGATTCCTTGATCGGGAACGGCTCGGCGAAGTGGCAGGCGCAGCAGTGGCCCGGGGCAACTTCCTTAAACTCAGGAAGCTTCTCGGAACAGATGCCCTGCGCGATCGGGCAGCGCGTGTGGAAACGGCAACCGGTCGGCGGATCCAGCGGTGACGGCGGATCACCGGCAAGGATGATGCGCTTACGGGTCTTCTGGATATCCGGATCGGGAACCGGCACGGCAGACAGCAGCGACTGCGTGTACGGATGGTGAGGCTCGCTATAGAGCGTCTTCCAGTCCGAAACCTCGACCATCTTACCCAGATACATAACGGCAACGCGATCGGAGATGTGCTGTACGACGGACAGGTCGTGTGCGATAAACAGATACGCGGTACCGAACTTGTCCTGCAGTTCCTTGAGCAGGTTCAGAACCTGGGCCTGAATGGACACATCCAGAGCGGATACCGGCTCGTCACAGATAATCAGCTTGGGCTTCAGCGCAAAAGCGCGGGCAATACCGACACGCTGACGCTGGCCGCCCGAGAACTCATGCGGATAGCGGTTGATGTGCTCGGGGTTCAGTCCAACGACGTCGAGAAGCTCACGGACGCGCTCAATGCGCTCCTCCTTGGTGCCCACGCCGTGAATGGTCATGGGCTCGGAGACAATCTCACCGATGGTCATACGAGGGTTGAGCGAAGCATAAGGATCCTGGAAGATAAACTGCATCTCACGACGCATGTCCTTGATCTCATGCTTGCTCATCTCGGCAACATCTTTGCCCTGGAAGAACACCTTGCCGGCGGTCGGCTTGGTCAGACGCATGATAGTGCGGCCCGTGGTGGATTTACCGCAACCAGACTCGCCAACCAGACCAAAGGTCTCGCCAGGATAAATCTCAAAAGAGATGTCGTTTACAGCAGAGACGACGCGCTTGGAAAAACGCTTGGCGAACATGCCGGACTCTGCGGGAAACTCCTTGGAGAGGTGCTCGACCTTCAGCAGTGGAGTGCGCTCGTTATTGTCTGCCATTTACGCCTCGCCTCCCTTCTTGGAATCCTTGCGCGTACGGGACGTCTCAGGAGCGTTCTTGAGGAACTCGGGGTCACTGGAATAGTGGCACGCAGAATAGTGACCGGACTCGGTGACAACGCGCTCAGGGCGCTGCTTGCGGCACTTGTCCGTCGCGTAGGGGCAACGAGGAGAGAAGACGCAGCCCTCAGGCAGGTTCATGAGCGAAGGCGGGTTGCCGTGAATCGGCGTCAGCGGCTTCTTCTCTTCGATTGCCTGCTCCGGGATGGAGCGGATAAGACCCCAGGTGTAGGGGTGGCGGCTCTCGTAGAAGATTTCCTCAGCAGTACCGAACTCAACGGGGCGGCCGGCGTACATAACCATGATCTTATCGGCCATATCGGCGACAACACCCAGGTCATGGGTAATCATGATGATGGCGTTGCCGTTCTTCTCCTGCATCTCCTGCATGAGCTCGATAATCTGAGCCTGGATGGTAACGTCCAGGGCAGTCGTGGGCTCGTCGGCAATCAGAATATCGGGATCGCAGGCAAGGGCCATGGCAATCATGACTCGCTGACGCATACCGCCAGAGAACTGGTGCGGATACTCATTGACGCGCTTCTCGGGCTCGGGGATACCCACGAGGTCCAAAAGCTCGGTGGCACGCTTGAGCGCCTCCTGCTTGGAGTAGCCACGGTGCAGACGAAGACCCTCGCCCACCTGCCTGCCGATCTTATAGACCGGGTTCAAGGAGGTCATAGGATCCTGGAAGATCATCGCGATATCGTTGCCGCGAATGTGCTGCATCTCTTCCTCGGTCATTTCGAGGATGGAGCGGCCGCGATAGCGAACGTCACCGCCCTCGATCTTTCCCGGAGGCATCGAGATGAGGCCCATGATGGTCATGGCGGTCACGGACTTACCGGAGCCGGACTCACCGACGACGCCCAGGGTCTCGCCGCGATCGAGCGTGTAGGAGACACCGTCGACAGCGCGAACAACGCCATCCTCGGTGTGGAAATACATCTTAAGGTCATCGACCTCGAGCAGATGCTGGCCCTCAGGAACCGGCTGGTCCTTCAGGTCCACATAGTTCTTGTTCTTCTTCATCCTTATGCGTCCTTCATCTTGACGTCGAGGGCGTCGCGCAGACCGTCACCCAGCAGGGTGAAGGCGAGCACCGTCGAGAGAATTGCCAGACCGGGCATGATCATCATCCAGGGAGCGGTCAGAAGATACTGCTGACCGTCCTGAATCATGGAGCCCCACGAAGGCGTAGGCGGAATAACGCCCATGCCGAGGAAGGACAGAGCGGACTCGGTCAGAATGGCGCCACCAATGTTCATGGTCGCGTAGACCACGATGGAGGCGACGGAGTTCGGGAAGATGTGACGCACGACGATACGAGCATCAGATGCACCCATCGCGCGCGCTGCATCAACATAGTCGTTTTCCTTGACCGTCAAGATTGCAGAGCGGAAGACGCGCGCAATCGAAGGCCAGCCAAGAATGCCGATGGCGATAAAGACGTTCTGAAGACCACGGCCGATAACGGCGATCATGGCGACAACGAACAGCACGTACGGGAACGCCAGGAAGATGTCCGCACAGCGCATGATGATCGTATCCCAAATGCCGCCGTAGAAACCGGCCAGGGCGCCCATGACCAGACCGATCAATGTGGAGATGGCGGTGGCCATGATACCGACAGAAAGCGAAACGCGTGCACCGTAGATAACGCGGACGAGAATGTCGCGACCGAGGGCATCGGTGCCAAACGGGTGCTCGGCACACGGAGCCAGTAGCGATGTCTCGGCCATGGTGGTCGAATCGGAAGCCGTCGGCGAACCGAGCCAGGGCTTAGCCCACAGATCTGCGGTCAGGGCAACCACAACGACGATGATGATCCAGCAGACACCGATAACGGCGAGCTTGTTCTTACGAAGACGCTTAAAAGCGTCGCCCCACAGCGTGCGGGACTTGGCGGGAGCAGATGCGACCTTGGTGGCGGTAGCCTGCTCCTGAGACTGAGAATCAGTTTCCTGCATGAGACGTACCTCCCTTAGGCCTTATCCGACGGACCGCCAAGGCGGATGCGCGGGTCGAGGAATGCATAGCTAATGTCGACGAGCAGGTTGATCACCATGACGACGACAACGATGAGCGTAACGCCGCCCATAACGATGGGCCAGTCACGCATGCTAATGGCGCGATAGACCTCATAGCCGATACCGGGCCAGTTGAAGACCGTCTCGGTCAGGATGGCGCCCGAAAGCATGCCGCCAAAGTCGACACCAATATAGGTAACGACGGGGATGAGTGCATTCTTAAGCGCATGCTTGACGATGATCGCACGATTGGAGAGACCCTTGGCCTTTGCCGTACGGATGTAATCCTGGTTCATGACGTCAAGCAGCTGCGAGCGCATAATGCGCGCAGCATAAGCGGTCGAAACCGAAGCCAGCGTAATGGTCGGAAGCACATAGTGCATCCAATCCTGATACTGAGAGCTGGAACCGCCGGCACCCGAGATCGGCATGGAGATTGCACCGCCCGTGGCGTCCTTGAGGATGACGCCAAAGAACAGCTGCAGCAACATACCGAGCCAGAAGGCCGGGACCGCAACGAGGATCGACGTGGTGAGCGTTACCAAAATATCCCAGAAGGAATAACGCTTTACCGCCGAAATGATACCCGCACCGATACCCATAATTGCCTCGAGCACGATGGCGCACGCGGCAAGTTTGACCGTATACGGATACTTCTGGGCAAAGATTTCCGTAACCGGCAGCTTGCGCTGATACGAATTGCCCAGATCGCCATGAAGCAGGCCGTTCATGTAATACAAGTAACGGTCCACGAGCGACGTTTGAACGGGGTCGCCGTTCTCGTCAAGGATCGCGTTGCCGTCATCGTCCGTCTGGACCAGGTGATAGCGAACGCGAAGCTGAAGCTCCACCTCGGGGGACAGAGCCTTGTCTCCACCGATCAGCTTGATCGGATCTCCCGGCACGATATTCTGGAGGGCGAACAGAATCAGCGTAACGCCCAAAAACACCGGGATGAACTGAAGCACACGTTTAACGATGTACTTACCCATACCACTCCCCTATCTAGGGATTAACCTAAATGGGATGCCGATCGCCAGACCGGCATCCCAAAATTACCATCAGCCAGTTTACCCCAGGTTAGGGAGAACTGTATGTTTCCCATGAGGTCTACGTAAATACTTGACCCTCACGGAAGCTGCAAACTCTTAGGCGAGCTCAGCGGTACCCAGATCGGCGTGCTTCTGCGGATCGACATAGAGGTGCTTAATGCGATCGGAGCCGGCGATGGTGTGCGTGTAGAACATAATCGGGATGACCGGGCAGTCGGCAGCGACCATTGCGTCGGCCTCCTGCATCTTAGCGACGCGCTCCTCGTCGTCAACAATAGTACGAGCCTCGTCGACCTTGGCGTCGAACTCGGGGTTGTTGTAACCGGAGCGGTTGTCGCCACCGAGGGAGTCGGAGTGGAACAGCGGATACAGGAAGTTGTCCATGATCGGGTAGTCGGCAATCCAACCCAGACGACCGAACTGATAGTTAAAGTTCTGATACTGCTCGAGCAGGGCAGACCACTCAGGGGTATCGGAGACAGCGGTAACGCCAACCTTGGCGAGGTCACCGATGATGGACTCCATGATCTCCTTGTGACCGCCGTCCTGGTTGTAGGACAGGGTCACGCTAATGCCACGATCCCCGTTAGCGCCAGCGGGAGCAACCTTGTCGAGGTACTCGTTAGCCTTGTCGACATCGTAGGCGCAGAACTCCCATGCGCCCTCCTTGTAGCCATCGATGCCCGGAGGAACAATGCCGTCGGCAGGAGTACGGGTACCCTTGAAGATGGTCTTGCAGATGGCCTCACGGTTGATGGCCAGGGAGATACCCCTGCGCAGGTCGGCGTTGCTGAACGGCTCGGCCGTGGTGTTGCAGGTCAGATAGTACGTGGAAGGCTCGGCGCCGAGCAGCATGCGCTCGCCGTCACCCATGGTGTAGCCGTCCTTGGACACGCCGCGATCCTTCTTGGCGGCGTCGATCTGAGCGACGGGAACGTCGCAGACATCGAGGTTACCGGCCTGGAACTCCTTGTAGGCGGTCTCCATGTCCTTGATGACCTGGAAGTGGATGCCATCGATCTTGGCCTTGTCGCCATAGTAATCGTCGAACTTCTTGACGTTGATCTCCTGGCCATCCTCCCACTTGCCGTCCATCATGAACGGGCCGTTACCGACCGGGGCGAGGTAGAAGCTCTTGACATCGGACTCGGCGCACTCGGGAACCGGGGCCAGAGCCGGGTGAGAGGCGACGAAGGGGAAGTCGGCGTAAGCGGAAGCCAGCTTGACGACGAGGGTCTCATCGTCGGGGCAGGTAACACCGCTGAGCTCGGTAGCGTTACCGGCAAGCAGATCGTCATAGCCCTCGACCATGGAAAGGTGATAGGAGACCTCGGAAGGGCCGTACTCGGTAGCGACAGCCGACTTGGTGTTGACCAGACGCTCCCAACCGAGCTTGAAGGACTTGGAGGTAACGTCGTCACCGTTGTGGAACTTGGCCTTCTTGATCTTGAAGGTGAACTCGGTGGCGTCGTCGTTGGCCTCGAAGGACTCGCAAGCCAGCGGAACGATCTCGCCCTTCTCGGCGTCATAAGAGGTCAGAGCATCAAAGAGCTGGTACTCGACCTGAGTGCCCTGGTCCTCCTGGACATTGTAGGGGTCGATGCAGACCGGGTTGTTGATGTAGAAGTTCAGCTTCGAACCGGACTCAGAACCGGAAGCGTCGCCGCCCTTCTTGCCGCATGCGGCAAGAAAAGCCATGGAGCTCGCAGCAAGGGTACCGCCGACAAAGGCGCGACGACCCATAACGGGCTGGTGGAACATAGAATCAGCCATGCCATCCTCCTTATGAGATAGGACAAAGAAATGTTCAGTCGGACACATGTCGAGACAATCCGATCCGAACCATCAAAACGCCGCCCGTTGCTATGGCTGGTTATGCACAACGAACCAACGTTTCGCAATACAGTAGCGCATTTTATGCACGATTTGGGGCTAATTCCGGTCAACGGTCGAGAATTTCTTTAGTTAGGCGAAGTATGTGGGGATATTTTGGCTCTGTTACAAATATGTAAACAAAAAGGGTCCCGCACTTGCGGAACCCTTTTCAAGTATTTATGTGGCTCGTGCTTAGTAGCCGACGATACCCTGCGGGAAGAAGAACATGCACAGGACGACACACACGGCAAAAACGACGGCCATAATTACCGTCAGGCGATCGAGGTTCTGCTCCATGACGCCCGTGGCAGAGCTGGAGTTATACAGCGAGCTAGCGATCATATCCGAAACGCCGGTGCCCTTACCAGAGTGCATCAGGACGAGAATCGTCAGCGCCACGGCAGAGACAGCCCAAACGACAAACAGAAGAATCTGAAACGGACCCATAGATAAGCTCCTTAATAGAACAATTCAAACTCCAGTACTGTACCACAACCCCCAGCACTCCCCCATCAGCCATTTGGTGACGAGGTAGAAATAGCGCAAAAAAGAGGGTTGTCCGGTTGTGGACAACCCCCTTACTAGAAAACGGTATTTGTTTTCTATTAGGCCTCGGTGGCGAGTACGCGACCCGTCATCTCGGCGGAAGGCTCAATACCAGCCATGGTGAGCATAGTCGGAGCGATATCGGAGAGACGGCCGTCCTCGATACCGGTAAGCTGTGCCTTCTCATCAACGATGATGAACGGCACGCGGTTGGTGGTGTGAGCCGTGAACGGATGCTTGGAACCGTCGGAAGCGACGTCAAACATGTGATCGGCGTTGCCGTGGTCGGCGGTGATCAGCGCAAAGCCGCCCTTGGCGAGAATCGCCGGGACAACCTTGGACAGGGCATCGTCAACGGCCTCGACAGCCTTAACGGCAGCGTCGAACACGCCGGTATGGCCAACCATGTCGCAGTTTGCGAAGTTCACGATGTAGAAATCAGCGCGATCCTCGTTGATGGCGGCGACAAGCTTCTCAGTAACCTCGGGAGCGCTCATCTCAGGCTGCAGATCGTAGGTAGCGACCTTGGGGGAAGCGACGAGCACGCGCTCCTCGCCCTCCTTGGGCTCCTCGATGCCGCCGTTGAGGAAGAACGTCACGTGGGCGTACTTCTCGGTCTCGGCGGTGTGCAGCTGCTTCAGGCCATTGGCGGCGATAACGTCGGCCAGGACGTTCTCGGGGAACGTCTTGGGGAAAGCGACCTCGACGTCAAACGTCGGGTCGTACTCAGTCATCGTCACAAAGTGCGAAAGCTTGATCTGCTCGCGCTCAAAGCCGTCGAACTCCTTGTCCGTGAACACGCGAGTCATCTGACGGGCGCGGTCGGGACGGAAGTTGAAGAAGATGGCCGCGTCACCCTCGTGGATGCCCTCGTTGTGGGCAGCAAAGGGCTCGACGAACTCATCGCCGCGCGGATCCTTCTCGTAGTAGGCCTTGATACCGGCAACGGGGTCGGTATCGGCATCGGACGCATTGACCATGACATCGTAGGCGCGCTGGATGCGCTCCCAACGGTTGTCGCGGTCCATGGCCCAATAACGGCCCGAGACGGTGGCAACGCGAGCGTCGCAACCGGTCTCCTCGGAGATCTTGGCCAGGAAGGCGCAGAACTCACTCATGTAACCGGCACCGGACTGCGGGTCGACGTCGCGGCCGTCCATAAAGGCGTGGACGCGAACGGTCTTGACACCGTGCTCGGCAGCCATCTTGACCAGAGCCTCGACGTGGTTCATGTGAGAATGAACACCGCCAGGACTCATAAGGCCCATGAGATGGAGAGTCTTGCCGTCAGCCTTGACATCGTCCATAGCCTTGACGAAAACCTCGTTCTTGGCGATGGAACCGTCCTTGATGGCATTGTTGATGCGCGAAAGCTCCTGGAACACGATGCGGCCGGCACCGATGTTGAGGTGACCCACCTCGGAGTTTCCCATCTGACCGTCGGGAAGGCCCACATCCTCGCCCGAAGCACCGAGCGTGGTGTGAGGATACTTCTCGTACAGGCTATCAAGGAAGGGCGTCTTAGCAGCGGCGACGGCGTTCTCGCCATCGGCCGGAGCCAGGCCACAGCCGTCCATGATGATCAGGAGTGCAGGAAGATGACGTTGTGCCATATGTCCTACTCGCCTGCCTTGACGACCATAGAAGCGAAGTCGGCAGCCTTGAGCGAAGCGCCGCCCACGAGGGCGCCGTCGACGTCGGGCTTGGCGACGAGCTCGGCGATGTTGCCGGGCTTGGCAGAGCCACCATAGAGAACGCGGATGCCGTTAGCGAGCTCCTCGCCGAACATCTCCTTGAGGGTCTCACGGATAGCGCCGCAGACCTCCTGAGCGTCCTCGGCGGTAGCGGTCTTGCCGGTGCCGATAGCCCAGATGGGCTCGTAGGCGACGACGACCTGCTTGGGGCAAGTGATCTCGAGACCCTCGAGACCAGCCTTGACCTGGTTCACGACGTGCTCGACATAGGTGCCGGCCTCGCGGACCTCAAGAGACTCACCGCAGCAGAAGACGGGAACAAGACCGGCGGCAACGAGGGCCTTGGCCTTCTTGTTCTGATCCTCGTCGGTCTCGTGGAAGTAATCACGACGCTCGGAGTGACCGATGATGCAGTAGGTGCAGCCAGCGGACTTGAGCATGTCGCAAGAGGACTCACCGGTGAAGGCACCCTTGGCCTCCCAGTACACGTTCTGTGCACCGAGGGCGATGGGGGCAGCCTGAATGCGGTCATGAACCGTGGTGATGTCGATGGTCGGAGGGCAGACGAGCACCTCGACGCCAGCCGGAACCTCGGGCAGAGCCTGGGCCAGCTCGTCGGCGAGCTTGGCAGCCTCGGCGACGTCGTTGTTCATCTTCCAGTTACCAGCGATAAGAAGGGTGCGATTAGGCATCGAGAAGCGCCTCCACTCCGGGCAGGGCCTTACCCTCGACGAGCTCCATGGAAGCGCCACCGCCGGTGGAGATCCAGCTCATCTTGTCGGCCAGGTTAAACTTATTGACGGCTGCGACGGAATCGCCACCACCGATGATCGAGGTGCAATCAGCCTCGGCAACAGCCTCGGCGATAGCCTGGGTGCCATGAGCGAAGTTGTCGAACTCGAAGACGCCCATGGGGCCGTTCCAGAACACGGTCTTGGCGCCCTTGACGGCCTCGGCGTAGAGCTCCTCGGTCTTGGGGCCGATGTCCATACCCTCACGGTCGTCGGGGATAGCGTCGGAAGCGACAACCTCGGGGACAGCGTCCTCGCCAAAGTGATCGGCAACGCGGTTGTCGATGGGGAGCAGGATCTTGACACCCTTCTCCTCGGCCTTCTTGAGCATCTCGCCGGCGCGCTCGACCCAGTCCTCTTCCTTGAGGGACTGACCGACGGACAGGCCCTGAGCCAGGAAGAAGGTGTAGGCCATGCCGCCACCGATGATCAGGGTGTCAGCGGAGTCGATGAGGTGATCGAGAACGCCGATCTTGGAAGAAACCTTGGAACCGCCGACGATAGCGACGAAGGGGCGCTCGGGCTCGGCGAAGATGCCGGTCAGCGTGTCGACCTCCTTCTCGAGCAGGAAGCCAGCGACTGCAGGCAGGTAAGCGGCGGGGCCCACGACGGAACCCTGGGCGCGGTGAGCGGTGCCGAAGGCATCGAGAACGAAGACGTCACCATAGGAAGCGAGCTTCTTGGCGATCTCGGGATCGTTCTTCTTCTCACGCTTGTCGAAACGGACGTTCTCGAGAACGAGGACCTTGCCCGGCTCGACGGCGGCGACAGCCTCAGCAGCCTTCTCGCCGTAGGTGTCGGCGACAAAGGCAACGTCGAGACCAGAGAGCTCAGCGAGCTTCTTAGCGACAGGCTCAAGGGAGAGCTCAGGCTGGAAGCCAGTGCCCTCGGGACGGCCGAGGTGGCTCATGAGGATGACGCGAGCGTTGTGCTCAACGAGATAGTTGATGGTGGGCAGGGCAGCCTTGATACGGGTGGTGTCGCCAACGACGCCATCCTTGATAGGCACGTTGAAGTCAACGCGGACGAGAACGCGCTTGCCGTCGACATCGATGTCGCGGACGGTCTTCTTGGTAAAGGCCATGTTTGCTTCTACCTTTCGTACGTGTCTGCCTCCCATTACGGCAGACGATTTCCTATAAAAAGGGCGCGACCCTAGGGTGTAAGCCCTATAAGGCCGCGCCCTTCTTTAGACGCTCAACGAGCTATTCGCTAAAAGCTAAATTAAGCAACGAACTTCTCGAAGTACTTGATGGTGCGGACCATCTGAGAGGTGTAAGAGTTCTCGTTGTCGTACCAAGAGGTGACCTGAACGAGGGTCTGGCCGTTGCCGAGATCAGAGCACATGGTCTGAGTGGCGTCGAAGATGGAGCCGTGGGTCTCGCCGACGATGTCGCGGGAGACGATCTGGTCCTCGTTGTAGGCGAAGGTATCGGGGATGGTCTCGGCGTAGGCCTTCATGGCAGCGTTGACCTCGTCGACGGTGACCTTCTTGTCAACGACGGCGTAGAGGTTGGTCAGCGAGCCGGTCGGCGTCGGGACGCGCTGGGCGGCACCGATGAGCTTGCCGTTGAGCTCGGGGAGAACCAGGCCGATGGCCTTGGCAGCGCCCGTGGTGTTCGGGACGATGTTCTCGGAGCAGGCGCGGGAGCGACGGAAGTTGCCCTTGCGCTGCGGGCCGTCGAGCGGCATCTGGTCGCCGGTGAAGGCGTGGATGGTGGTCATGATGCCGGAGACGATGGGAGCGAAGTCGTTCAGGCCCTTGGCCATCGGGGCGAGGCAGTTGGTGGTGCAGGAAGCAGCGGAGATGATGTTGTCCTCAGCGGTCAGCGTCTCATGGTTGACGTTGTACACGATGGTGGGCAGATCGCTGCCGGCCGGAGCGGAGATGACGACCTTCTTGGCGCCAGCGTTGATGTGGGCCTGAGCCTTAGCCTTGCTGGTGTAGAAGCCGGTGCACTCGAGAACGACGTCGACGTCGAGGTCGCCCCAAGGCAGGTTGTTGGCGTCGGCCTCCTTGTAGATCTTGATCTCCTTGCCGTCAACGGTGATGGAATCCTCGCCAGCGACGACCTCGTGATCGCGAGCATAGTTGCCCTGCGTGGAGTCGTACTTCAGCAGGTAAGCGAGCATATCGGGAGAGGTGAGGTCGTTGATAGCGACGATCTCGGAGCCCTCATGACCGAACATCTGGCGGAAGGCCAGACGACCGATGCGACCGAAGCCGTTAATAGCAACCTTTACTGCCATTGTGTCTCCTTTCGTAAGGCCCCCGCAAGCTACAGCGCCTGCCGTTGAGGCCCACAAACTAACCACTCGCCTAATATACCTTTTTTTTGGCTTGAATTTCACGAGAATGCTCGAAATTGAAAATCAAATTTGCGTTAAAACGCTTTAACGTATAAAACAGCAGTTAAACCACCATAAAAGCTATTGCGTTAAACTACCCGCTTGCTTCAATGAGCTTTTCAAGGCGCAAAACACGGTGATACAAGGCCGACTTCGACAAAGGAGGGTCGGCCATTTCCCCCAAATCTCGCAGTGAGAGATCGGGGTAACGCTCGCGTAAGTCACAAAAAACTGCCAGAGCGTCCGGCAGCGTTTCGCGCAAACCGCGCCGATCAAGCTCATCGATGAGCGCAAGCTGATGTTGGGCGGCACCGGCACTTCTGGTCTGGTTGGCAAGCTCTGCGTTCACGCGACGATTCACGTCGTTCTTCACCAGCTTAACCGCGCGGGCCTCTTCAATCTCGGCAACGCTGCGCTTGGCGCCAATCAGCTGTAACAGACGTTTAATCTCCTCGGCACTCTTGATGTACACGGCATACGAGCCGCGACGCGCATTGACGCGGGCGTGAACTCCAATCTGCTCCAGAAGGTCGCAAAGTCCCTTTGCATACTCCTCGCCCTGAACCGCGATCTCCAAATGAAAATCGCCACGCGGGTCGGCAACAAAGCCTCCGGCAATCAGCGCACCGCGAATATAGGCGAGCCTGCAGCAAGGACGGGCGACGATGTGGCGCGGCACACCCGCGACGAGCCCTCCCCTACGGTCGAGAATGCCCAGCAGCACCAGAGCCTTATCCAAATCGGGCTGATCGGGCAAGGTGATGAGATAGTTTCGTACCTTGTGCAGGACCGACTTACGAACCGTGAATTCGGTCTTGAGCTTAAGGATACGATGCGTCAGCGCAATCATCGTGCGCGCCACAGCACCCGTCTCGGTCGCGACCGTCAAGCGGTACCGTCCCGAGCCCGCCAGCGAAAGCGTGCCGCTCACACGCGTTAGCGCAGCAAGCGTCGACAAATCGCAGTATTCGCATTCTGGTTCGCAGCGCGCAAGCTCGTCACGCACCTCAGCGGTAAACGACATGTAAACCTATGCCTTCGTGTTGGCACGCGACAGGTCACGGTGGGAGATGCTCACATGATACTGAGCACCCTCCAGGTAACGGGCCGTGGCCTCGGCAATGGCGACGCTACGGTGCTGTCCGCCTGTGCAGCCGATAGCAATGGAAAGCTGCGGCTTGCCCTCTGCGATATAACCCGGCATGACCGTATCGAGCAGCTGGGTCCAGGCCTTCCAGAACTCCTGGGTCTTGGGGTGGTCCAAGACAAAATCGGAGACCTTCTTATCGAGACCGGTCATGGTGCGCATCTCGGGATCGTAGAAAGGATTGGGCAAGAAGCGAACATCGATCATGATATCCGCCTCGATGGGCATGCCATGCTTAAAGCCAAACGAGAACACGTGGACATCCATAAGCTGCTGGTCGGACAGCTCGGAAAAAGCCATGCGCAGCTTGTTGCGCAAGGCAGAAGTGCGCAAGCGGCTCGTGTCGATAATCATATCGGCTCGATCGCGAACGCCCTGCAGCTGCAGACGTTCACGCTGAATAGCGTCGGCCGTGGTCTCCCCCGGCTTTGCAATGGGATGGCGACGACGGTTTTCGCTATACCGGCGAATCAGCACCTCGTCAGACGCCTCGAGAAACACAATGTCGCAGCTCATCTCGCGCTCTTCCAGTGCGGCAACAGCATCGAGCAGTTCATCGAACAAGCCCTGGCTACGCAGGTCGCAGGTAACGGCAAGGTGCCTGCCCACGCCCGTATTGATGCCAACGAGCTCAGCAAGCTGGGCAATCAGGCGTGGGGGCAGGTTGTCGATACAAAAATAGCCCATGTCCTCAAACACATGCATGGCTTGAGTTCGGCCCGAGCCGGACATTCCGGTGATGATAACGATATCGGGGATACGCTCCGAGCGCTCCGCCGCATCCATGGCATCTCCCTTTTGCATGTGTGCCTCCTAAAATAAGCGCGGGACCCGGCCAGCGGATCCCGCGCGATCAATTGCCTTTATTGAGTATACCGCCCCAAGCGGATACAAGGCCCGTCTTACGCCTCAAGCGCAGCCTTGAACCAACTTGTAATACTCGTGGGGTGCGTGATAGCGGTGCCGACGACAACGGCCCACGCGCCGGCGTCGATTGCAGCGCGAGCCTCCTCGGGCGTATGCACGCGACCCTCGCAAATGATGGGAAGGCCGGGAAATTCCTCGGTCGCCTGACGCAGGAGCGGCAGGTCGGGGCCATCGGCCATGGTGCAGTCGATGGCGGCGACACCGTGAGAGAGTGTGGTGGATACCAGGTCGAAGCCCATATCAACCGCACGGCGAATGTCCTCGATGGTGGCACAATCCGCCATCAGGAGCACACCCTCCTCGTGCAGCGGGCGGAAGGTGTCCTCGACCGACTTGCCATCGGGACGCGGACGATCGGTGGCGTCGATCGCCACGATATCGGCACCCGCAGCAACGCAGGCACGAGCGTGACGCAGCGTCGGCGTGATGTAAACGCCCTCGTGCCCGTCCTTCCACAGACCGATGACGGGAACCTCACAGCGACCCTTAATGGCGGCAATGTCGGCAAGGCCCTGGCAGCGAATGGCGGCGGCGCCGCCAAGCTCGCAAGCGCGAGACATTTGAGCCATGGTCTCGGGCGTACGAAGCGGCTCGCCCATATACGCCTGAACGCTCACGACGAGCTTGCCCTTCAGGGACTGGATCAAAGGATCAACGGTCATGTTCGACTCAACCTTTCTCAAAACAGCCTTCTGAGACACCGCACCTTGACGTTCAAACCGTCGCTCGCGTACCGAAGTACGCTTCGCTCCTCTTTCACGTCAATCTGCGGCACCTCAGAAGGCGCACTTGGTAGTTATGTTTACTTCAACGATGCAAGAAGGTGTTCGGCGGCACCGATGAGCGGCGCGTCGCCCTCCAGAGAGCCGATGAGAATCGGCGTGTCCTGAAGCGGGTCGAGCGCCTGGCTGGCATAGCCCTCGTGCACCGAGTCCTTCCACGTCTGTGAACGCCAATCGGGGCCTTGGTGAATCACGCCGCCCGAAAGCACGATGACCTCAGGGTCCAGGATGTTAGCGAGCGAGCCCAGGCTGGCGCCCAGCGCAAAGCCGGCGTCATGAATGACCTCGGTCGCCTTTGCGTCGCCTGCGCGGCACAGGTCGTTCACGTCACGGCCGACCGAAGGACGGCTGGGGTCGACGCGGCCAAAACGCTCATCGTACATGCGCCCGATTGATGTTCCGGAAGCAACCGACTCCAGATGGCCGGAACGCCCGCAGGCGCAGGGAATGCCGGCGGCAGCCGAGCACTCGATGTGGCCCATATGGCCGGCAGCACCATGGAAGCCCTGCATCACGCGGCCGTTCTCGACATATGCGCCGCCGATGCCCGTACCGATGCCCAAACACAAGACGGAGAACTTGCCCTTGCCGACGCCCCAGTGGGCCTCGCCCAGAGCATGAGCCTGCACGTCGCCTACAACGGCAACGGGAAGGCCGAGGTCCTCGCGCAGACGCGGCCCCAACTGAACACCGGACCAGCCGGGCATAATCTCATTGGCATACGCGATGGCGCCCGTCTTGGGGTCGACGACACCGGCAGCGCCGATGCCAACTCCGAGGACCTCGACATCGGGATTTGCCTCAAGAGCTGCCTTGATAGACGCCTCGATGCGCTGGAAGACTGCTTCGCCACCCTCCTGGGCCTCGGTGGGAACCTCAGCCTCAAAAACGGGATGGGGCACACCGCCGTCAGCCGGATACTCCATGATGGCAGTCGCGATCTTAGTTCCGCCGATATCGACAGAGCAGACGTACTTGTTCTCCATGTCGTTCTCCTTCGGAGACAAAAACAACTACAGGAAATGCGCCGTCAGGCTAGCCGTCACAGCGCGGTAAAGGTTTTCCAGGTGCCCGAGATCGCCGAGAAACCGTGCGGCCATTGACCTAATGGGTCGTGGCCGCACGGTTGAACGGCGAGGTCGGGTGCCTGGGAAAGCTTTAAAGGAGACCGTTGTCCTGGAGGACCTTGCGAATCGCCTCGACGTTCTCACCGGTCATGGCCTTCACCGGGCGCGGCATGGTCGGGCTGTCGAAGATGCCCATGAGGTTCATAGCGGTCTTGAAGGCGCCGACGCCACCGGCATAGCCCTGGACGCCCGAGGTGACATCCCAGATGTGCGAAATCTCATTGAGGCGATCCTGCTCGGCCTTGACGGTAGCCCAGTCACCAGCCTGAGCGGCCTTCCACTGACGAACGTAGCCCTCGGGCTCAACGTTGGCGAGACCCGGGACAGAGCCGTCGGCGCCACCGAGGTAAGCGCCGTCGACAACAACCTCGTGACCGGTGAGGATGCTCATCGGATGGCCGTTCTTTTCGTTCTCCTGAACGAGGTAGCGGAACGAGATGTCATCACCCGAGGAATCCTTGACGCCAGCAAGGACGCCCTCGGCGCCGAGCTTGGCAAGAAGCTTCCAGGGAAGCTTGGTGTGGACGCACACGGGGATGTCGTAGGCGAAGATGGGCAGGTCGAGTTCCTCGTGAAGGATGCGGAAGTGCTCCTCGACCTCGGTCATGCCCTGCAGGGCATAGAACGGGCAGGTGGCGACGAGCGCATCGGCGCCCAGCTCCTGAGCGACCTTGCCGTGCTCGATCATGCGCTCGGTCTCGGTGTCGATGATGCCGACCAGAACGGGAACGCGGTGGTCGACGATACGGACGGCCTCTGCGACAATCTGGCGACGGCGCTCGTCGGTGGAGAAGACGACCTCGCCCGAGGAGCCCAGGAAGAACAGGCCATCGACGCCGGCATCGATCATGCGGTTGATGCTGCGCTCAAAGGAGGCAACGTCGAGCTGGTGGTCTTCGGTATCGGGAACAACGACGGGAGGGATAACGCCGGTGAATTTCTGAGTTGCCACAAGAATCTCCTTAGTTGTCTGGCGGGCAGCCCTATGCCGCCCACTCTTGTTGGCGGTGTCCAGGCCGTCTAGGCCAAAGAACACGAATAGAACGTTTGGTTAAAGAAGTCGACGACTTCGTTTTCGAACGCATTGATGCGCTCGTGAGCGTATTTGGCATAGATGATATGCCTCCGGTCACACTCAAGACCGTTGAATACGGCAAACTGACCCTTGGGATCACTCACGGTATCCATGAGCGATGTGCCCATGAGCACCGAGCCACGAACCCGAGGCGACAGCGTCTCGAGACCGCTGGGAAGCGGATTGGCAAGCGCCGTGCAGGCAAGGCCCCGCTCGTCCAGAGCAGAAACCGCCAGCGCGACACCGCCGCCAAGGCCCTCGCCCCATGCAAAGATGCGGTCGGGATCCATGCCATCAAGGTTGCGCGCAACCTTCGCCAACGCGCAGCCCCAACGGACACGCTCGACAAAAGCAGGCGAGGTAATCCCCTGCTGCAGATCGTTGGATCCAATAGTCTCATCGTCCAGCGCGAGGACGGCATACCCCATGGCGACAAATCTCGTCATGTGATGCCAGCCGCGCACGGGTCGGTCGATGTCGTGAAACATCAGGCATAGTGGCACAAGCTCGGATGCCCGGTCACGACCAACAGGCTCAATCAAACGGCCGTGCACGACATACCCGCCGAACTCAAAGGAAACCTCGGAGTAGCGCGCGCACGGATTTGCGAAATCAATCGCCGTAACGGTCAGCCCGCAAACCTCAAGGTCCGAAGCGGCTGTCTCCAACTCGGAAACATCCGCAGAAGCATCGCCGCGCCAATCCCGGAAATCAGAGAGCCTTGACGAAACCGTCCCAGCAATTCCCGCAAGCTCGGGGACAATCAGCTCATCGATATTGCTCTCGCACTTAGACATGAGCCTCCCCTCCCTTGCAGAAAAACGGAATGATCAGATCGTCAAAATCCTGAATCTCCTCGTGACCGAAGCCTTCAAAGAACTCATGACGCTTTTCGCAGGTCAGGTTGTTGTAGACTGCAAACTGCGTCGCCGGAGGGCAGACGATATCGGCTGTGCCCGTGCCAAACAGCACGGGGCATTTGACCATGGGGGCAAAGTTCTTGGAATCGAAGTACGCCAGCTTGGCATAGGCTTCGTCGATACGAGTCGAGTCCTCGTCAAACCAGCGAGACCAATAGCGCAGGCCCTCGTAGGCGATGTCGTCGGCATCCAAATCCCAGACCAGGCGGAAATCCGACAGGAAGGGATAGAGGATGACGGCGCGATTGATAAGCTCGCTGTTAAGCGCACAGGTCGCTATACCCAAACCGCCGCCCTGCGACGCGCCGTTCACAAACACACGGGCAAGATCGATGCCCTCGAGCTCGCGAACAATACGGCACAGAATGCGAATATCTTGGTGCAAGCGGACATAGTAGAGGTTGGCCGGGTCACCGTCGATACCGGCGACGATATGGCCCGCGACCGTTGTGCCCTCAAATCCGCCAATGTCCTCGGACGGACCTCCTTGACCAGGACAATCGAGAGCAATGAGCGCCATGCCCATGCCCGCAAACGATGCCTGCTCAAACCAGCTGCGACTCGCACCTGGATATCCATGGAACTGAAGTACCAATGGCATGGGCTCGTCCGAGACAGGTTTAAGGTACTTGGCGTGCAGGCGAGCGCCACACATGCCGGTATACCAGAGATCGAAAAGCTGGCAGGTCACGGCATCGGTGACCGATGCCGCCTCGATCGCATAGTCAAGCCCGACGGCGTCAGCCTCGGCCATGCGATCCTTCCAAAAGAGATCGAAATCTGATGGACGGGGCATGGCGCCTCGATATTCACCAAATTGCTGTTGTAGCTCCTGAGCACTTGGCATGGCTCGTGAACCCAACCTTTCGAAATCGCAACGGAGGTGCGCCCGGCAAGGGAACCGGGCGCACGGGAGGGAAAGCGAGGCTACTCGCCGAGCTTGGGATGCAGCAGCGACGGCGCAGCGCCGAGCAGCATCTTGGTGTAGGGGTCCTGAGGGTGCTGGAAGACCTGCTTGGCCTCGCCCTGCTCGACGATCTTGCCGCCATTCATAACGATGATGTCGTCAGAGATATAGCGGACCGTCTGGATGTCATGGCTAATGAACACCATGGCCAGGCCGAGCTCCTTCTTAAGGTCGGTCAGCAGGTTCAGAATCTGCGCGCGGACCGAAACGTCCAGAGCCGAGGTGGGCTCGTCGGCGATGATGGCATCGGGGTTCAGCGACAGGGCACGGGCAATTGCCACGCGCTGGCGCTGGCCGCCCGAAAGCTGGCCGGGAAGAACCTCGGCGGCGGAGCTGGGCAGGCCGGTGAGCTCCAAGAGCTCCTTGACGCGCTTCTCCTGCTCGGCCTCGGTACCCAGGTTGTGGACGCGCATGGGGTCGAGCAGTTGCTCGCGAACGACCATGCGGGGATTGAGCGCCGTGGCCGGGTTCTGGAACACGACCGAGATGACGCGACCCATGTGGCGACGGTCCTCGGCGGTACGTTTGGTAACGTCCTTGCCCTTAAAGTAGACCTTGCCGCTCGTGGGGGCCTGCAGGCCGCACATGACGTTAGCCGTGGTGGACTTTCCGCAACCAGACTCGCCGACGATGCCGATGGTCTGCCCGGGCATGAGCTTAATCGTTACACCCTGGACGGCGTGAACCAGGTTGGGGTGCAGAATCGAGCCGGTACGGGTCCTAAAGGTGACGTGGACGTCATCAAGGAAGATGATCGGCTCGACGCCGTTGACTGCGGTCTCGCTCATCTACATCACCTCCGCGTGAGGGGTCAAACCATTTGCCTTGAGCACCTCGTCGGGGAGCTCGGAATAGAAGTGCTCGGTGCCGGGCACGCGCTTGAAGACCGGACGGGTGTCCAGGCCAATGCGCGGATGACTCGAGCGGGGTGCGAAGCGATCGCCCTTGGGGAAATCGCGCGGGCTCGGAACGGCGCCGGGCACCTGGTGCAGGCGGCCCGAACCGCTCTCGATGGACAGGACGGAACCCAGAAGACCGCGAGTGTACTCGTGGATCGGGTTGGTGAGCAGCTCCTTGGTGGGCGCCTGCTCGATAACCTGGCCGGCGTACATAACCGTGATGTTATGGGCGACCTCGGCGACCAGTGCCAGGTCGTGCGAAACGAAGATCATGGCAAAGCCGAGCTTGGCCTGAAGGTCGTTAAGCAGCTTGATGACCTGCTTCTGGACGGTAACGTCCAGAGCGGTCGTGGGCTCGTCGCAGATGACCAGCTTGGGGTCGCGGGTAAGGGCCATAGCGATCAGAACGCGCTGACGCTGACCACCGGAAAGCTCATGCGGATAGCTCTCGAGCGTACGCTTGGGGTCGAGGCCCACGAGCTCCAGGAGCTCCTCGGCGCTACGGGTGCCGCCGCGCTTGGTGAGCTGCTTCATCTGGGCGGAAATGAGCATGGAGGGGTTGAGCGAGGACAGGGCGTCCTGATAGACCATGGCGATATCGGTACCGCGCAGGCCGAACCACTCCTTCTTGCTCATCTTGAGCAGATCGCGGCCCTCCCAGAGAACCTCACCAGAAAGGTGCTCGTCATCGTCGGTCAGGCCCATGATGGCCAGCGTGGTGATGGACTTACCGCAGCCGGACTCGCCTACCAGGCCCATGGTCTGGCCGGGACGGACGTCAAAGTTGACGTGGTCGACGACGTTGATGTCACCGTGGTGCTCAAACTGAATGCAGAAGTCACGGACCGAGAGAATCGGCTCGACAGACTCGTCGGGCACATGGCGGTCGTTACGCTTGAGCTCGACATCGCGCAGGGCGCCAAGGCGAGCGGAGAGGGACTGAGCCTGCTCCTTGTAGGCACGAACGGGGTCGGAGACCAGCAGATCGGCCTCGCGACGCTTGGAGGAATCGGTCGGATCCAGGGCGGCGGAGGGAGCAGCGGCCATGGCGTCGGTAATACCCTCGGAGAGGATGTTGAGCGCCAGGCAGGTGATCATAATGGCCAGGCCCGGGAACAGTGCCTGCCACCAACGGCCAGCGAGCACGCCGCCGCGGGCGTCGGCGAGGATGTTGCCCCAGGTAGCGGTGGGCTCCTGGATGCCGGCGCCGATGAAGGTCAGCGAGGCCTCGAAGATGATGGCGTCTGCGACCAGGGTAACGGTGAAGACCATGATCGGAGCGATGCAGTTGCGCAGAACATGCTTGATCAGAATCCACGGAGCCTTGGCGCCGGACACGATGACCGCGCGGACATAGTCCTCACCGTACTCGGACACGATGTTGGCGCGCACGATACGGGCGATCTGCGGAGTGTACATAAAGCCGATGGCGAAAATGATCGACGGCACGGAATTGCCCAGGATGGAGACGAAAACGGCTGCGAGGGCGATACCCGGGATGGACATGATGATGTCCAGGATACGCATGATCGCCTCAGAGATAGACTTGCGCGAAACCGCTGCAAGGGCGCCCACGACCGAGCCGCAGACCAGAGCCATGGCAGTGGCGCCAAAGCCGATAATCAGCGAGTAACGACCACCGTAGAGCATACGCGACAGAATGTCGCGGCCCTTATCGTCGGTACCGAAGATAAATCCGTTGCCGGGAGCCTGGCGAGCCGTAAAGATCTCGACCGGGCTATAGGGGGCAAGAAGGGGCGCCAAAATCGCAGTCAGGGCGACCAGCACCAGCACGACGGCGGCAATCTTAGAAGACAGCGTCATCTTCTTCCAGCCACCGAGCTTGAGCCCCTTGGAGGCAGCCTTCTCGAGCTGCTCGGTTTGCTTCTCTCGAATCTTTACCATAATCTACACCGTCCTGATGCGCGGGTTGATGAGCAGGTAGAGCATGTCAACCACGATGTTGATGATGATGAAGGCAAGAGCAACGACGATAACGACGCCCTGAACCAGGTTCGCCTCGTTGCCCTGAACGCCCTGCAGAATCGCAGTGCCCATGCCGGGGAGGTTGAAGATAACCTCGATGACGACGGCGCCGCCCATGAGGTAGCCGATCTTAAGACCGAGGGTGGTGACCGGGGTGATCAGCGCATTGCGAAGAACGTTGATGCCGACGACGACCTTCTCGGGAACGCCGGCGCCACGAGCCATACGGACATAGTCCTTGTCGAGCTCCTCGACCATGGCGGTACGCACGATACGAGTCATCTGGCCCGTCAGCGGAAATGCCAAGGCGATAGCGGGCATGATCATACGCCCCAGATAGCCAACCGGATTCGTGGTGAAGTGAGGCAGAGCACCCGATGCCGGGAGCACCTTAAGGTAGGAAGAGAACAGCAGGATCAACAGAACGGCAAGCCAGAACGACGGGGTTGCCAAGCCGGCGATGGAAAAGACGCGGATCACTTGGTCCGGCCATTTGTCGCGATACAGTGCCGCGATGACGCCGAGCAAAAACGAAACGACCGCACCGATGGCAAGACCGATGAAGGTCAGCTGCATCGTGACGGGCAGGGCCGTGGAGATGCGCTTGGCAACGGAGTTGCGGGCAGCGCCGTAGGTACCCATGTCGCCATGAATCAAATCGCCCATATAGCGCACGTAGCGCACAGGCCAGGGGTCGTCCAGACCATACTTCTCATGGTACTCGGCAACCGCCTCGGGCGAGGCACCGTCACCCAACGCCGTGTAGGCGGGGTCGGTCTTGGAGAACGACATAAGGAAGAACACCAGGACGGTGACGCCCAATGCCATGATCGGCAGCGCCACAAGACGCCTTCCAATCAAACGTAGCAAGTTGTTCACGTTCTCTCCCCTTTCTTTTGTCGGTAGGACCAACTGGTATATGAGTACGGATACTCATTACAAGACCCGAGCGACATCGTTGCCGCCCGGGTCTTTGTTTCAACTATGAGGATACGGTCCCAACGGCCGACATCCTGCATACAGACTCAAGCGAGTCTTACGCCTTGACGGTCGCAACGCCCCTGAAGGACATGCTCGTCGTGCCGATGCCCTTGAAGCCGTCGAGAGCCTCGCCGTTGGGCGCGGTGGACGGATCGTCCCAGGAAGCGGAGACGGTCTTGACGTGGACAACGGGGTACAGAACGGCGTTGTCGGCGATGATGTCGAAGCACTCGTTCCACTTCTTCTGCTGCTCGTCGCCCTCGGCGGCAAGAGCCTCGTCCATGAGACCGTGAAGCTTCTGCCACTCAGCGGACTCCTTCCACGGGCAACGGGTCTGCATCCAGACGTTGTCGCCATACCACCAGTTGAGCAGCAGGTCGGGGTCAGCGCCGAAGCAGGAAGGATCGCCAGGGGCAAGGAGGATATCGTAGGCCTCGCCGCCGTCGATGGCAGCGTAGGTGGCCGGCGAGGTATCGGTCTGGATGGTCACCTCAAAGCCGAGAGCGTCGAGGTCGTTCTTGACCTGGGCGGCCATGCCCTTGATCTGCTCGTTGTCGGTGGTGCGCAGGGTGATGGCACCCGGGGTGATGCCGGACTCCTCGATGAGCTTCTTAGCCTTCTTGGCGTCGGTCTTGTACACCGTGGAAGCCTCATGATAATTGGTGAAGCTCTTGGGCAGGTAGCAGCTGGCAGCGGTGGCAAGGCCGGCGAAGGTGTTGCTGACCATCTTCTCGGTGTCGAGCGCATACATGACAGCCTGACGGACCTTGACGTTGTTCCAAGGCTCCTTGGCGACGTTGAACATGATGAAGCGGGTGCCGAAACCCTGAACGTTATCGATCTTGCAGCCGGCGCTCTCGAGCTGGTCGACGGCGTCAGCGGTAACGAGCTCCATAACGAGCGTGGAGCCCTCCTGCTGAGCGGTAACGCGAGCGGTGGGGTCGGTCAGGATGCTGTACTGGATCTTCTTATCCTCGGCAGCATACTCACCGTTGTACTCGGGGTTGGGAACCAGGGTGATCTCGGTATCGGAGATAGAGTCGTACATCCAGGGGCCGGAGCCGATCGGCTGCTTGGCGCGATCCTCCTCGGTCTGGGTGGCCGGGGTAACGCGGATGATGGCAAGACGATCCTTGAGCAGAGAGAAGTTGGGGACCTTGGTCTTGACCGTCACGGTGCTGGCGTCCTTAGCCTCGATGGACTCGAAGGGCTGGAAGAACGGAGCATAGGTAGCGGAAGCGGCGCAAGCGGTGTAGGATGCAACGACATCGTCAGCGGTGACCTCGGTGCCATCGGAGAACTTGGCGCCCTTGCGGATGGTAACCTCGAAAGTGGTGTCGTCCACAGACTTGGGGTCGTCGGTGGCGAGCTCGTTGAAGGTGCTGTAGTCGTGGTAATCGATGCCGTAGAGGCCCTCGACGACGTGCCAGTTAGCACCCAGGCCCACAGCGGAGCCGGTGCTGGCGGGGTCGAAGCTGGACGGAGCGTAAGCGGAACCAGCGGTGATCACGCCGCCGCCACGGTTGGCGGAATCGGTGGAACCGGAAGCGGAACCCTCGTCGCTAGAGCTGCCACCGCAGCCGGTGAGACCAAGCCCTGCGACAGCAGCGACGCTGCCGGTGAGGCCGAGGAACGAACGCCTGGACATACCCTTGTTGATGATGGCCATGTCTTCTCCTATCAATAGAGAATCTTACCCGGGAGCACCTAGACTTGCCCCCGCGCAACTTGCGGACGATATATACCTTACCTACCGACAAACCCAACTTGGGTGCCGCGCTCGGCGACCGATACATACATACGCTTGAACGGTATTTACTACCGTTCACCGAATTCATTGACAAACGATTCGACAGACAGTATGTATCGGCGAGGTGAGATATCAGTCTTCGTCAACCCGCAGGATAGCAGGGTTATTCACCATGGCTAGTCAAACGTTTTAGCGTTAATAAAACCCGAAATCAGCAGGTAATCGCCGCGAAATAAATGATTGAAAATCAGCCAATCATGTATATCAGTTGTTTAGAAGCGCGTTTAGTTTTCGGAACGGCTGGCCGATGCCTGGGCGCGCTCGGCATTCCATGCAACAAGTGCCTCGTGGACCGCTTTGGCGACATCGGCCGGAACGCCTCGAACTTCCGCAATCTCCTGCTCGCTTGCCGCGCGCAAACGCTTCATCGAGCCAAAATGGCGCATAATGGCACGTTTTCTGGTGGGTCCCACGCCCGGAACGTCGTCAAGCACCGAAACCGTCATAGCCTTATCGCGCAACTCGCGATGGAACGTAATCGCAAATCGGTGGGATTCATCGCGAACCTGCTTGATCAGATAAAGCGAAGCGGAGCCGGTCGGCAGCACGACGGGGGTCTCGTCCCACGGCACGAAAACTTCCTCATCGGCCTTTGCCAAGCCACAAACTGGTATATCGAGGCCAAGCGCCTCAAGTTGCTTAATTGCAGCGGTCAATTGCGGTTTGCCGCCATCGACAACGAGCAAATCGGGGCGCGAGCCAAAGCGCTCGTCCGCCATGCGCTCGGGAGCATAGCGACGCCCCAGAACCTCGGACATCGATACGAAGTCGTTCGCCTCGTCCAATTCGGCCTGAATTTTAAAGCGACGATACTGGCCCTTGTCGGCACGGCCATTGGTAAATACCACCATCGAAGCGACGGTAAAGGTGCCGTGCAACGTCGAGATATCGAAGCACTCGATGCGCAACGGCGGCGCAGGCAGCGCCAGCGCGCTTTCGAGCTCCAGGAGCGCTTGATTGGTGCGATCGTCAGCATACCCCGTGCGCATCATGTAGCGCATGAGGGCATGGCGCGCATTTTTGGAAGCCATATCGAGCAGGCGGTGCTTTTCGCCGCGCTGCGGCCTATGGAGATGGCAAGAGCGTTCGCGCTTGCCCGCAAGCCACTCCCCCAACGCCTCGGCATCCTCAAGCTCGACAGAGAGATTGATCTCGGCTGGAATATCAGCCGTCTCGTCGTAATAGCGCTTAAGAAAGCCCGATTGAAGCTCTTCCTCGTCGACATCCAGGCCTTTATCGAGGATGAACTCACAAGTTCGAACCGTTCGGCCCTCGCGAACGACAAAGACACAGGCGGCAGAGATAGTCTCTTCGCGATAGAAGCCGATGACGTCGATATCGACGCTCGATGGAAAAACGACCTGTTGGCGATCGTCCAGGCCCCTAATGACTTCCAGGCGACGCTTGACGCGCGCCGCACGCTCAAAATCGAGCGTCTCGGCTGCCTCCGTCATCTCGGACGTAAGCTCGTCAACGACATCCTTGCGATGGCCCGACAAGAAACGTTCGACACGTTTGACGTTCTTGGCATAGTCGGCAGGGGAAATCGCGCCGACGCATGCGCCCGGCCCGCGCCCGACATGGTAGTCAAAGCAGGGACGCCCGTTTTGCGCGCAAATCATATTGACGATGTCTTCTTCGCCCTTATGAGATTCGACGATGCGGCGGCAGCGGCGCCATTCCGCACAGGATGCCGAGCAAATAGGAATAACCTTGCGTAGCGTATCGATGGTCTCACGCGCCGCACGGCTATCGGTATAGGGGCCAAAATAGCGCGTTCCCGGTTTATGACGCTCTCGCGTGTATTTAATAGCCGGAAACAAGTCGCTCTTGGTAATGGCGATAAAGGGATAGCTTTTATCGTCTTTGAGATCGACGTTAAAGTACGGATGGTACTGGCCAATCAGATTGCGCTCGAGCACCAATGCCTCGTGCTCGGTCTCCACCACGATATAGTCGAAACTCGCCACCAGCTGCATCATGAGCGGGATCTTTTGACGCTCGTCCTGCAGTGTCACGTATTGACGCATACGGGCACGCAGGTTTTTTGCCTTGCCCACATAGATGACATCACCCTTGGCATCTTTCCAAAGGTAGCAGCCGGGTTGCGTGGGAACGCGCGAAACCTGCTCGGCAAGTGTTGGAATGTTGTCGTGACCTGCCACGCGCACCTACTTGCGACGAAGCAGCGCCGAGACCTCAGGCATCTTAAGGACGACGGCAAGGCCAAAGGTAACAGCAAGCGAGACGACACCCGCAACGCAAACGTAGCCAAGAGTAATCAGAATCGAGCCGCCAAGTGCCCCGACAAAGTGTTCAAGCACCCACATGACGCCGGCGCCTGCGGCAGCACCTAGGCCACCGAGCAAAAGGCCAAAGAAACCGCCATGCAGGATAGATTTGACCTGAAGGCCACGCAGGCGACGACGCAGCCACCACAGCGAACAGCCGACCAAGATCACGTAGTCGACAACATACGAAAGCGCGATTGCCGGCATACCGAAGCCCAGCACAACGCCAAACAGCAGAACCGAGCCGGCCTGGCCGATGGCGGAATACAGGCAATAGCGGCTATAGGGCTTCATGTCGAGCAAGGCAGAGAAGCTCTTCTGCATCAACACGACCACGCCGTAGAGCGGCAGCGAGAGCGCCAGATAGACAAGGTACTCGGACACCAGCGCCACGCCGGATTCATCGAACTTGCCAGCACAGTAGATCATGTTGAGCGGACGCGCGAAGACAATCAGGTACAGCGCGAACGGAATCAGGAAGAACAGCATCTGGGCGACGCCACGTGAAATGCCCGTGCGAACGCTGTCGTAATCCTTCTCCTGCGCGTCGTGAGAGAGCTCGGTATAGAGCGCCGTCGAAAGCGAGGCGGCAATCAGCGCGTAGGGTAGCGTGTACCACAGGCGCGCATAGGCGATGACGGAAGGACCCGTCTCGGGCTGGACCACCAGCGCGGCAGCGTTGGTGATAGAAGTCGAGACAAACATGCACACCGTGGCGAGCAGCGTCGGGATACCGAGCGCAATCGTCTGGCGCAGCGCGGGGTCCTTAAAGTCGATATGGATATGGGGATGCACGCCGTGCTTGCCAAGCGCGGGAATCTGACATGCCATCTGAACAAAGACACCGAGGGTCGTACCGGCCGCAATCAAGATGATGCCGGCACGTTCGCCAAACTGTGCGGACACGGGCGCAAAACCCATAAAGCTCGCAATGACGATCACATTGTTGAGGACCGGGGCAAACGTCGACCAGAAGTAGTCGCGGTGTGCGTTGAGAACGCCCGAGAACACCGAGCCCAAACCATAAAACAGAATCTGGATGGCAAAGAAACGGAACATGAACGCAGCGGTATCCATGCTGCCGCCGTCACCCGAAAGGAACGATTGCGTCCAGATAAAGCCCGGGGCGAACACGGTCCCCAGCAACGAAATGCCACCCAGCACCAAAAGCAGAATGCCGAGCAGGTTGCCCACGTACTCGTTCGAGGCCTCGCGACCCTGCTCACGCCTCACGCCCATGTACACGGGCAAAAACGCCGTCACGAGCATGCCGCCCATCACGAGTTCGTAGAGCATATTGGGCAGGTTGTTGGCGACCTGATAGGAGGACGAGAGCAGCGACATGCCGATAGCGGCCGCCATTGCCCACGTGCGGATAAAACCGGTGACGCGAGACACAATGGTCAGGATGGTCATAAGCCCGGCGGAACGACCAACCGTGGAGTAGTCCGACGAGCCCATGTCGTCAGTGTCATCTCGCGACGAAGAAGCTTCGGATGAGGGTGTCTGAGGCGCAGATTCTTTTGCAAAATGAGCTCCGCGCTTCAATTCTTCCTGCGGCATCGCTCAGTCCTCTCTCGTAATCGCGGCAACCGTCGCCCCGCAAAATGCAATTAAATCATCGGGTGCAAGCTCGAGCTGATAACCACGCTTGCCTCCCGAAATAAAAATGGTATCCCAAAGGACACATGTCTCATCAATGAGCGTCCGGTAGCGTTTTTTCATACCGACCGGGCTGCAGCCGCCGCGAACGTAGCCAGTCGCCGCAAGCAAATCCTTCACATGCATCATGGCCAAGGACTTCTCCCCCGCGGCACGCGCGGCGGACTTTAGATCGAGCTCGTCGGCAACAGGGATACAGCACACGACATAGTCGTTGGACGGTGTCACGCAGACCAAAGTCTTAAATCCTTGACCGGGCTCCTCGCCAAGCTGCTCCGAAATCGCGACACCCAGGCCCACCGACTCATCACCATCGTCTTCGTACGTATGTAGAACATAGGAAATGCCGGCGCTTTCCAGCTCGCGCATCGCATTGGTTTTTGGCGTCTTTACAGCCTTTGCCATGACATATCCTTTCCCTCGCATTCGGACGCAAGGATTAAGTATATGTCCAATTCGGCTGCATACGTCACTTCGGCACAGCAAGCGCCATCGAATCACAAGGAGTCGATGGCGCCCATAAACTGAATCGCCTATTTATTGAGCATCAAGTTGAGCCTGACGCTCCCGGTCACGCCTGAGCAACGGCGCCAAAAACTTGCCCGTATAACTCTGCGGACAGTCCGCAACCTGCTCCGGTGTGCCCGAAACCACGACGGTTCCGCCGCCGTTACCGCCCTCGGGACCCATATCGATCAGGCGGTCGGCAACCTTGATGACATCAAGGTTGTGTTCAATCACCAGCACCGTGTTGCCCGCATCGACCAAGCGCTGCAGCACATCGAGCAGCTGGCGGACGTCCTCAAAATGAAGGCCGGTCGTCGGCTCGTCCAAAATATAGAACGTCTTGCCCGTCTGGCGTCGATGAAGCTCCTTGGCGAGTTTCACACGCTGCGCCTCGCCGCCCGAAAGCGTCGTGGCGGGCTGGCCCAGGCTCACGTAGCCCAAGCCTACATCGTACAGCGTCTGGAGCTTGCGCTTAATCTGCGGGATATTCCCAAAGAAGGCCAGCGCCTCGGTGACGCTCATGTCGAGCACGTCCGAGATGGTCTTGCCACGGTAGGTGACCTCGAGTGTCTCGCGGTTGTAGCGTTTACCGCCGCAAACTTCGCAGGGAACGTAGATATCGGGAAGGAAGTGCATCTCGATCTTGATCTGCCCGTCGCCCTTGCACGCCTCACAGCGCCCGCCACTCACATTAAAGGAGAAACGACCCGGCGAGTAGCCGCGCGCCTTCGACTCCGGCGTACTCGCAAACAGCGCGCGAAGATCATCCCACAGGCCGATATAGGTAGCAGGGTTGGAACGCGGCGTGCGGCCAATCGGCGACTGGTCGATATCGATAACCTTATCGATACACTCGATGCCCTCGATTTTCTTATATGGACCCACAGGGCGCGTCGAACGGTGAATGGCATTCGTAAGGGCAGGCGCAATGGTATCGGTAACCAGGGAGCTCTTGCCCGATCCCGACACGCCGGTAACAACCGTAAGCGTACCAAACTCGATTTTGGCAGTAACGTTTTTGAGGTTGTTGGCTCGAGCGCCCGTAATTTTAAGGCAGCCGCGACCGGGCTTGCGCCGTTCATCAGGCACCCGGATCATTCGTTTGCCGGTCAGATAAGCGCCCGTCATCGACTCAGGACACGCCATGATATCGGCAGGCGTTCCCGCCGCGACTACGTGTCCGCCGTTGACGCCGGCGCCGGGCCCCATGTCGATCACGTAATCGGCGGCACGGATTGTATCCTCGTCGTGTTCGACGACGATAACGGTATTGCCGATATCGCGCAGGCGCTCGAGCGTCTTGATCAAGCGCTCGTTGTCACGCTGATGAAGACCGATCGAGGGCTCGTCCAGAATATAGAGCACGCCCATGAGACCCGCGCCGATCTGCGTTGCCAGGCGAATACGCTGCGCCTCGCCACCGGAAAGCGTCGCCGAGGCACGATCGAGCGTCAGATAGTCGAGTCCAACATCGACCAGAAAACGCAAGCGCTCCAGGATTTCCTTGACGATACGGCCGCCGATAAACTGTTGGCGCTCGGTGAGTTCCAGGCCCTCAAAAAACTCGAGCGATTCACGGCACGACAGGCAACAAACCTCGTAAATGGACTTGCCGCCCACGGTGACGGCGAGCATCTCAGGGCGCAAACGAGCGCCGTGGCAGCTCGAGCACGGCTCCTCGCGAATGTACTTCTCCAGGCGCGCCTTGGTGTTCTCGTTCGTCGTCTCGGTATAGCGTTCGTACAGGATGTTGCGAACGCCCGAAAACTTGGTATCCCACTGGCTGCGACGTCCGTCGAGCTTTTGGTAGTCGACCGAGATCTTCGTATCGCCCAGGCCATCCAAGAATGCACGACGCACGCGAGGGGGCAAGTCCTCCCACGGCGTATCGGTGCTCACCTTAAAGTGTTTGCAGACCGCAGCAAAAATCTGCGGATAGTAGTTCGAGTTGCCAAACAGGCTACCAAAGACTCCGTCGGCAATGGACTTCGAGGGGTCCTCGATCAACGCCTCGGCATCAACGGTTTTCTTAAAGCCCAGGCCGTCGCACTCAGGACATGCGCCATAGGGAGCGTTGAACGAAAAATCACGCGACTGAAGATCGTCAATGGAGTGACCATGCTCCGGGCACGCCAAGGCCAACGAATACTCCAGCAGCTCGCCCTCGGTCCCCTCGGGAGCATCACGATCGGGCAGCATGTACACGTTTACATTGCCGTGAGCCAGCGCGGTCGCCTGCTCAACAGACTCGGCGATACGGCCCAGAGAGTTCTCACGGATCACGATGCGATCGACTACGACCTCGATATCGTGCTTGAACTTCTTGTCCAGATCGATCGGATCGTCGAGCGAGCGCACTTCACCGTCGACACGCACGCGGCTAAAGCCCTCGGCGCGAAGGTCCTCAAACAGTTTGGTGTACTCGCCTTTTCGCCCGCGCACCACCGGTGCCAGCACAAACGCGCGGCGGCCCTCCCCCGCCGCCAAGACCTTGTCGGCAACCTGGTCGGTCGTCTGACGCTCAATGACGCGACCGCATTCGGGACAGTGCGGGGTGCCCACACGGGCGAACAGCAGGCGCAGATAGTCATAAATCTCGGTTACGGTGCCAACCGTCGAGCGAGGGTTTTTAGACGTCGTCTTTTGGTCGATCGACACCGCCGGCGAAAGGCCGTCGATTGAATCCAAGTCGGGTTTGTCCATCTGGCCCAAGAACTGGCGCGCATAGCTCGAAAGGCTCTCGACGTATCGACGCTGGCCCTCGGCATAGATAGTGTCAAATGCCAGCGAACTCTTGCCCGAGCCAGAAAGACCGGTAATGACCACGAGTTGGTCACGCGGAATGGAAACATCGATATCACGGAGGTTGTGCTCACGAGCGCCGCGAATAACGATAGAAGAATCAGACATGGAAGCTCCTTGCCTCCTATTGCATCGAATCATACTGTCGATGAGTTTAGCGCACTCGACGCGCACAGATGTTCGTAATACAAGATTCGCAGACCTTTAGCTTTGCGTATCGGGTGCTTTGTTTCTCGAAATGCCGTGGAAAGGTTACAGTAATCTACTACTGAACTTAATTTGCTGTAACAGAGGAACGTCCATGACCGAAGATATCCCCCTTGAAATCACTTCGAGCGACATGGCCAATCTGCCCATATTCATCGCCGTCCTTATCGTGGCCACCGTCGTCGTGCGCGTGTATTTTTCAATCAAACACAATGAAAAGCCGCCCATTGCCCGCGTCTTTTGGTGCGCGACGCTCCTCATCCCGCTCGGCATGGTAGCTGCATGGATTACGAATCAATTGCTCGTAAATGAGGACAATTCCCTATGGGTCCTTTCTTATTCGGCGCTCGGTGCTGCCGCCGTCATACTTCTTGTCGAGCCCTTGGTTTCGGGACTTATCGACCAAACCGATCTTGCGACGGGAACGGTTGCCTGTATTTGCCGTGACATCCTTGTCATCGCCGCTGTTTCAGCGCTCTCGTTCGTTTCACTCGAAATTGCCTGTAACGAAACGTTCTATCGCATTCCCGCCAACTCATTCGGGTTTTCCGTCGGGCTGCTCGCGACGGTTCTGCTCTCCCTTTATTTGCTGGGACAGCGTCATGGAGGCGTCATGGCCCTCGTGCCCGTCGCCTGTTGCATCCTTGGCATTGCCGAGCACTTCGTCATAACGTTTAAAGGCGAAGCCATCCTGCCAAGCGATATCTTGGCCCTCGGCACCGCAATGGAAGTGAGCGAGGGATACGAGTTTACCTTTACCGCCGGAATCGTAACCTCTCTCGCCCTGCTGGAGATTTCCCTGGGGCTTCTTTCGCTTATCCGACCGCGAAAGCTCCGTACGCCCACCCATGTCTTCCCCGCAATCGCCGCTAACCTCTGCGCTTTTCTGCTAGTGACCGTTGTGGGGCTCTCGGGCTTTTCCAGCATCGACTTGGAGCAGGCGCTGGATTTTGGATTTGACCGTTGGCAGCCCATCACCACATATGCGTCTCAGGGTTTTATCACTTCGTTCACCGAAATGGTCAACGAGTTGCCCATTGAGAAGCCCGAAGGCTATACGCCCGATGAGGCGCAGAGCATCGAGCAGGAGCTCGCCGCCGCCTACGACAGCACGTATGGCTCGAGCGAGCAGCGCGCGGCTGCCGTTGCCCAGTTCAATGAAATCAAGCCGACGATTGTTGCCGTCATGAACGAGAGTTTTAGCGACCTTTCGTGCTTTGAGCAGCTCCAGGCGGCCGGGTACACCGGCCCCGCATTCTACAACTCGCTTCCCGACACACTTGTTCGCGGCACCATGCTCGCTTCGGTCACCGGTGGCGGAACGGCAAACTCCGAATTCGAATTTTTGACCGGAGCGACAACGGCCTTTGTCGGATTAGGCAAGATCCCCTATCAGCTATATCAGATGAATGGCGTCAACAGCCTGGCAAAGGACCTTAAAGAGCTTGGGTATACCGCTACCGCTATGCACCCGCAAAACCCCGTCAACTACCATCGAGATAAGATCTATCAGCAGCTGGGCTTTGGAGACTTTCTTTCAATCGGCGATTTCGAAGGTGCGCCCTGTTACCATGCCGGCGTATGCGACTACGCCACCTACGACAAGATACTCGACCTGCTTAGAACCGACGAAGCGCCGCAGTTCATCTTTGACGTCACGATGCAAAATCACGGCGGCTACGACTATGGCACCGTTCCCGCCGAAGAGCTGACAAACTATTGGGTCGAGGGAGCCAGCGAGGGCGCCAATAGCGCGCTCAACACCTATCTCACCTGCATCAACGCATCCGACCGGGACCTCGAGTACTTTATCAACGAGCTCCGCAATATCGGCAGACCGGTTGTTCTTGTCTTTTTTGGCGACCATCAGCCGAGCGCCGCAACGACTCTCAACGACGAGCTGTACCCTCAGGAAGATACGGCAAGCCACGCTTTCCGTGTCTATCAGTCAACCTATTTCGTCTGGGCTAACTATGAAATCGCCGGCAATACCGAGCTCAACGTCTACGACACCGTCGGGGCAAACGAGATTGCAGCCATTACCCTTAATAAGATCGGCGCCCCGCTCACCGACTATCAAAAGGCCCTGCTTGCAACAAGGTCAGATGTGCCCACCATCAATGTCGCCGGCTATCTCGGTGCCGACGGGCTGCGCTACAACTTGGAATCTGAAGACAGCCCATACACCTCGACGATCGACAAGCTGCAGCGCATGCAATACCTCGAGTTCGCCAGCAAAGTTCAGTAAGCCCGCCCATTCGCTTGGGCCCATCGTATTGCAAGCACGCTCGGCCCAAATGCATCGCAAATGACTCCCGCTCGCAAACGAGGGTACAATGACGCTCGTGTCACATCGCGGGGCCCCGGCCCCAACATATACAAAGGAGTCATACATGGGTTGCGAGCACGCACAGGCCGCCGGCGGACAAACGTCGCCGTCGCAATTTGAGGAGAATACGCTGTCCGAGGTCAAGCGCGTCATCGCCGTGCTTTCCGGCAAGGGCGGTGTCGGCAAGTCGTTTGTCACCGGTGCCATCGCCACCGAGCTTGCCCGCCACGGCCACAAGGTCGGCGTCCTCGATGCCGACATCACCGGTCCCTCTATCCCCAAGATGTTCGGTATGAGCGGACGCCACGTCCATGCCCTTGGCAACCTTATGCTGCCCGAAATCTCCGAGCACGGCGTCAAGGTCATGAGCTCCAACCTTCTGCTCCAAAACGAGACCGACCCCGTCCTTTGGCGCGGTCCGGTCATCGCAGGCGCCATTAGGCAGTTCTGGAGCGAGACCTCGTGGGGCCCCATCGACTACCTGCTGGTCGACATGCCTCCGGGAACAGGCGACGTCGCGCTCACCGTCTTCCAGTCGCTGCCCGTCGACGGCATCGTCATCGTCACGAGCCCGCAGGACCTGGTCTCGATGATCGTCGCCAAGGCGGTCAACATGGCCGAGAAGATGAACGTCCCCATTCTGGGCATCGTCGAGAACATGAGCTATATCGAGTGCCCCGACTGCGGCAAGAAGATCGAGGTCTTTGGCAAAAGCAAGCTCCCCGAGGTCGCAGAGCGCTATAACCTCGACATCTTGGGCACGCTTCCCATTAATCCGGCACTCGCCGAAGCCTGCGATAAGGGCGAGGTTGAGACCGCGCTGCCCGATGGCATGTTGCCCAAGGCAGTCTCTGCCGTCGAGGCTATTACCCCGCACGAGACCGACGAGGCCTAAGTGAACACGAGCGCCTTCTATGACGTCCTGGTAATCGGCGGCGGGGCTTCAGGCCTCGCCGCCGCCATTACGGCCGCACGTGCTGGCAAAAGCGTCTGCATCGTTGAGCGCGATGTCGCCTGCGGCCTAAAGCTCCTTGCGACCGGTAACGGCCGCTGCAACCTCTCCAACGAATCGATTGATCCTCAGCGGTATAACCACCCCGCATTCGTCGAATCTGTCATGGGCCCCCAACCCGAACAAGAGCTTATGGGTTTCTTCTCCTCGCTGGGCATCATGACAACCTCCGAGGACGGCCGGCTGTACCCACGCTCCCTTCGTGCCGAATCGGTGCGTGACGCGCTTCTCAACGTTTGCGACCGCCTAGGTATCACCTTAATCTGCGGAGCCAACGTTGCCTCGGCGCACAAAGCTTCCGAAGGCTGGACACTCCAAATAGACCGTCCAGCGCGGGCACTCAAGGCAAAAAAGCATGACGACCGAAAATCGGAGCTCCGCTCGCTTCGGAAAGCGCTCGCCGATGTCCCTCGCAAGAACGAGGCCCTGGAGGCACATGCCGTAATTATCGCCACGGGTGGCAACCCCACCGGTATCGCCGATACGTTTAGCCTCCCCCTCACTTCGCTGCGCCCCATCCTCTGCCCCGTATCGGCAACGGTCGTCGGCGATCGGGCGGCACTCAAGACGTTGGACGGCCTGCGCGTCCGCGCCCGCTTGACGCTCGCCCGCAATCATAGTGAGCTCTGGCACGAAGACGGTGAAGTCCTGTTTCGAACCTTCGGTATCTCGGGCGTCGCTGTCTTCAACCTCTCCCGTCGTATCCAGCGCGGCGATACGATCCTGCTCGACGTTTTCCCCGACCTCTCCAAAGACGAGTTGCTCGATATGCTTAACCGGCGCGTTAAGCTGCTCGGCGGCTTTTCGCCCCGCGATCCCCGTTGGCTCGACGGCATGCTCGCCCCGCAACTCTCCCGCGTCGTCTGCACAGCGTTCGAGCAGTGCCATCCAGGCTCCAACGATGTCATCCACCTGGTCTCGATCCTCAAGCATTTTAAGTTGCTCGTCGAAGGAACCGCCGAGGAGCGCTCGGCGCAGGTCACGCGTGGTGGCGTATCTGTCGAGAGCATCTCAACACCCAGTCTACGCGCGCGCAGCGTTGTCGACACCCCGCTTTACGTCTGCGGCGAAGCGCTCGACATCGACGCCGATTGCGGAGGCTTTAACCTTGCGTGGGCATGGCTCTCGGGCATTCGCGCTGCAAGCAGCCTGTAGCCGCGCAGTCTATAATCAAAAACGCATTCGGGCCGTCTGGGATACCGGACGGCCTCTTTCTTGCCTCTAAGGAGACCTCGATGATCGAAATCACCCAATTCAACGCGTCGCTCGATGAAGCCGGCGATGAAAATGCCTGCCTCATTGTTGGCAAGCGAGTCGCCAAGCGCATCCTACGTTGCAAGGACTCCGAGATCAAGTCCATCGAGCTCCATCGCAAGTCAATCGACGCTCGCAAAAAACGAGACGTCCATTTTATCCTGAGCTTTCGTGTTGAGCTGACTAGTCCCCACCTCGAGCGAGAAGCGGTCGACAGCGTTGCCGAGCGTGACCGCTCGCGCGTACGCGCGATAGAAGACGATGAGCCTTCATTCCCCTCCCCCGTCTCCGACGCACCTCAAGAACGCCCTGTCGTTGTCGGCGCCGGATGCGCCGGCCTTTTCGCTGCGCTCACGCTCGCCAAAGCAGGTCTTAAGCCCTTGCTTATCGAGCGCGGCGACCCGGCATTTCGCCGCTCGCAGGCGATCGACCTCTTTCTAAAGGAGCGCATCCTCGACCCCGAGAGCAATATTCAGTTTGGTCTGGGCGGCGCGGGGACCTTCTCGGACGGCAAGCTCAATACGGGAACAAAAAATCCCGCCCATCGCCTTATCCTCGAAACCTTCGTCGAGGCGGGTGCGCCCCGCGATATTCTGTGGGATGCCAAGCCGCACATTGGCTCCGACATCCTTCCCAAGGTTGTCACCGCTATATCCCAGCGCATCGAGCAGCTCGGAGGTGTCGTCCGTTATCGAACGAAGCTCGTCGACATTCGCATCGACGCGTCTGGCGCCATCACCGGTATTGATGTCCAATCGTCCCAAGACGCCGCTTACGAGCCAATCGAGACAAAGCATCTCATCCTCGCCTGCGGGCATTCTGCTCGCGATATTTTTGAGCTCCTTAAGGACCACAACGTGGCCCTCGCGCAAAAGACCTTTGCCATGGGCGTTCGCATCGAGCATCCGCAACGCGACATCAACAGAGCCCAATATGGAGCCTCGGCGGGACATCCAGCGCTCGGGGCGGCCCCCTACAAACTTGTTGCCCATCTTCCCAACGGCCGCAGCGTGTTCTCGTTTTGCATGTGCCCCGGCGGACAGGTTGTTGCCGCCTCTTCAGAACCGTGCCATCTGTGCGTCAACGGGGCCAGTCTCAATGCCCGCGACGGACGCAACGCAAATGCCGCCCTGCTCGTTAACGTCACGCCTGAGGACCTTCCCAACGATGACCCGCTCGCCGGCATCGAGCTCCAGCGTGCCTGCGAGGCGGCCGCCTATCGCCTGGGCGGTTCCAACTGGAATGCGCCGGCACAGCTCGTCGGAGATTTCCTCGCAGGACGCGCCAGCAAGGCGCCCGGAAAGGTAAAGCCCACCTATCCGCTCGGTGTGACCTGGACGGCAATTGACGAAGCCCTGCCGCAGCATATCGTCGAGTCGCTCCGTCTGGGACTTCCCCTACTCGGAAAAAAGCTACGAGGCTACGACCGCCCCGATGCCGTTCTTACCGGCGTGGAGACTCGTTCGAGCTCACCGGTCACTGTCACCCGAGACCGAGCGTGCCATGCCGTGTCGACCCCGGGCCTCTACCCTTGTGGTGAGGGAGCTGGATATGCCGGCGGCATCATGAGCGCGGCCACCGACGGCATCCGTTGTGCCGAAGCCCTGATCGCAGACCTCTAACGCACGAATTCCAGCGCGCAAAAGACACAGGCCCCGAGCTCCACAGGGAACTCGGGGCCTGTTCACTATTTCTTAAACCTTGCGCCCTGGCGTTTTCTGCCCGATGCGAACGTGGAACCCTTGCGGGCCTGCGAGCGTAAGCGCTCGATCGTCTCGTCCTCAGACGCACCCTCGAGCATCGCCCGAATCTGAACGACAGCATCGCGCAGGCGCGCCGCCTCCTCAAAGTCCATAGCGGCAGAAGCGTTACGCATATCCTCTTCCATGGTTTCGACGATCCGCACAAGCTCGTCATGCGGCAGTTCTTGCAACTGCTCCGCAAGTGTCTGCTCGGGCGCCACCGTTTCTGGCACACCGCCCTCGCCCGACTCATCGGGCGTATAGAATGCGCCATGGCCAAGAGAGTCGCCCTTCGAGCGTCCCTTGGAGCCCACAGTTTTTTCGGCCTCGGCAATAAAACTTGAGATGTCGTTGATGGCCTTGCGCACTGTCTTGGGCACAATGCCATGTTCTTCGTTATATGCCATCTGAATCTCGCGACGGCGCTGCGTCTCCTCGATGGCCTCTTTCATCGAATCGGTCACAACGTCTGCATACATGATGACTTCGCCATCGGCGTTACGGGCCGCACGGCCAATCGTCTGAATCAGCGAACGGCGGTTGCGCAAGAAGCCTTCCTTATCGGCATCGAGAATTGCCACCAGTGAGACCTCGGGAAGATCCAAGCCCTCGCGAAGCAGGTTGATGCCAACGAGAACATCGATCTTGCCCTCGCGCAGCGTTCGCAGGATCTCGACACGGTCCATTGTCGCCGTATCAGAGTGCATGTAATTGACCTTAATGCCCGCGTCGAGCAGATGGTCGGTCAGGTCCTCGGCCATGCGCTTGGTCAACGTGGTCACCAGCACGCGCTCCTTGCGGGCAACGCGCTCGCGAATCTCGTCCTCAAGATCGTCAATCTGGCCGCGTACTGGACGCACGTCGATCTTGGGGTCGAGCAGGCCGGTCGGACGAATAATCTGCTCCACGTCGTTTTGGCTCACCCGCAGCTCGTAGTCGCCCGGCGTGGCCGAAACATAGATAAACTGGGGTATCCTTGCCTCAAACTCATCGAAACGAAGCGGGCGGTTATCGAGCGCCGAGGGCAGGCGAAAACCGTGTTCCACCAGCGTCACCTTACGAGAGCGGTCACCTTCGTGCATGCCGCGAATCTGCGGTACCGTCACATGGCTCTCATCGATGATGCAGAGCATATCCTTAGGAAAGTAATCGATTAGGGTAAACGGCGGCTCACCCGGCTTGCGACCGTCCAGATGACGCGAGTAGTTCTCGATGCCGTTGCAAAAGCCCATCGTCTCGAGCATCTCAAGATCATAATCGGTACGCTGCTGCAGACGTTGCGCCTCGAGCAACTTGTCGGTCGCCTTGAGCTCCGCCACGCGCTTCTCGCACTCTTCGCTGATCGATTTCAGAGCCGCTTTGACCTTCGGCTTCTCGGTCACGTAATGCGATGCCGGCCATACGGGGATGGCCTCGTACTCACGAAGCATCTCACCGGTGACCTCATCGATCTCGGCAATCAGCTCGACCTCGTCGCCAAAGAACTCAAACCGCAACGGATGCTCGGCATAAGGCGGATACACGTCGACAACATCGCCGCGCACGCGGAACGTGCCGCGCGCCAAGTCATAGTCATTGCGATCATATTGAATGTCGATAAGTGCATGGATAAAATCATCGCGCTCGAGCGGCACCTTCTTGTCGACGTTCGGAGCCAGGCCCGCATAGTCCTCAGGAGAGCCAATGCCATAGATACACGAGACCGATGCGACAACGATCACATCGCGTCGAGATAGCAGCGATGCGGTCGCCTGATGGCGCAGCATCTCGACCTCTTCGTTAATCGAGGAGTCTTTCTCGATATATGTATCGCTTTGCGGCACATACGCCTCGGGCTGATAGTAGTCGTAGTACGAGACGAAGTAGACCACAGCGTTGTTGGGAAAGAACTCTTTGAGCTCGCTCGCAAGCTGAGCGGCAAGCGTTTTATTCGGAGCCATGACCAGCGTCGGCTTTCCCAGGGCCTCAATAGTCTTTGCCATCGTGAAGGTCTTGCCCGAACCAGTCACACCCAGCAAAACCTGATAGCGATCTCCGTCCCTCACGCCCCGCACAAGCGACTCAATGGCCTTGGGCTGGGAACCGGCAGGCTCATAGGGGGAAACGACTTCAAACGGCACCTCAGCGCCCTCAACGCCAAAGCGCTTAAGTTCACCACCAACGCGTTCTACTTCAAATTCCGCCATGGATACTCCTAACTCATACATCTGCAGTATACGCAGGCGGCTGGCATAGTCCTATACGAACTGATCGGGATAGAGGGTCTTGTAGCGAACCCAGGCATTATTGACGCGAATCAGATAAGCCTGAGTTTCAGGGAAGGTAATCGCATTATGGAATGACGTGTTCTGCTGCGCCCATCCGTCGACATTGCCCATACCGGCGTTATAGGCGGCGATGGCACTATCCGTCGACCCGTTGAAATAGGCGAGAAGATACGAGAGGTATGCGCAGCCAAACTCGATATTCGTAGCCGGATCGTTAAGATTGTCGGCCGAATACTCACCTCCGTCGACAAGGCCCTTGGCGATCATATCCTGGGCAGTCTCGGGCATCAGCTGCATCAATCCCTGAGCACCCTGATTCGACTCGGCCTCGGGGTCCCAATTCGATTCCGACTTAATGACAGCGCACACCAGATACGGATCCAGATTATGCGAAATACTGGATTGCTTTACATACGCCTCGTAGTCAATCGGATACAGCGGCTTAAAGAAAGCGGCAGGGGCACACGAGTAGACGAGCGAAATAAGGCCGAAGACGAACACAACGGCAAGTGGCGCCACGCGATACCACGTAAAGAAACGTGCCTTAGGCATCGGCCTCCTCCTTATCCGGAGTATCTATAAACCCGTGGCATGCAAGCCATGAGTCAAGCTGCTCAAAGAGCGAATTATCGGCTGCCGAATTATCAATCACCGTTGTAGCGAGATTGCACAGCGCAGACTCATCGGGCTGGCAAGCAGAACGGGCATCGAAATCAGATGGCACCATGCCACGTTGAATAGCGCGCTCGCGACGAACTGACAAAGGGGCGCTAATGACCAGAATTTCATCAGCCAAGCCAAATGCATCCTCAAAACCAGTCGGAGCAGAAACCTCAACCACCGCAAAGGGGTAACGGGGTGATGAAACCGTACAACAAACCGGATCGAGAATCCTAAGCGAAAGCTGTTCAATCAGAACGGGATGCACAATGCCATTGAGCCGTGCGACCGAATCAGGAGAAGCGAAAGCTCGAGAGGCGAGGATGCTGCGGCGAATGCCGCCTTCCTCATCCAAAATGTCCCAACCGAATTCATCCGCGAGAGCATTGACGATATCAGAGCCCGGCACATACAGCGATTTTGCAAGCTCATCCAGATCGATAAGCATAGCGCCACGAGATTCGAAATAGCGGCAGGCAGTCGACTTACCCGAAGCGATATTGCCCAAGACAAATACGGTAAACATCAAGCCCTCCCTAACGCCAATGCGAGTAATTATCGCTCAAATACACTAGAAGGACTCAAAATACAGCCAAACAGTAAGAGCGCATACGGGGGGTGTTCCTATAGTTTTGTCAACTGGGCAATGCTGTTTTCGAGATTGAATCGCGACATGCTAACGCCAGGCCTTTCGGCCGATGGGCTCCAATCTGTTCGGAGCGCTTCGACTAGGCGGCGTAGGGCACCCTGTCCCGCATGATCGCGTAGATGACCTTCAGCCTCTTTCGTGCCAGCGCCTTGAGCGCCTTGCCGTGCGGCATGCCCCGCTCTCGGCACCTAGCGTAGTAATCGCCCCATCTTCCCTCTGTCCGGGTAAGGCAGTTGCACGAGAATATGAGCAGGTTCTTCAGCCTCTTGTTGCCTTGGCGCGATGCCGTCACCGAGGAGATCGAGGTCCCCGACTGGCGGTTGCGCGGCGCCAGGCCGCAGTACGACGCGAGCCTGTCGTGGCTTGGGAAGTCTTCGATATCTATGGAGATCGCGAGCTCGGAAGCGGTTTTGGGGCCGATCCCCGGCACCGTCAGGAGGCATCGGTAGGTATCGTCGCCCTCGAGGAGGGCGGATATCTCCGCCGTGATCACATCGATCTCCGCCGAGTTCTCGGAGATCCTGCGCGCGAGCAGCCTCACCGCCCGGTCCTCGGCGGCGATGGCCGCCGCGTCCGGCCTTGTCGAGGAGGCCGTCGAGCGGACGAGGGCCTCGATCTTGCCGCGCGCCGCCCCGCGCGTGAGCGCCGCCGCCCTGCGGGGCCCGGCGTCGGCCACCGACCAGGCCCCGCCGAGGGATGCCATGAGCCTCAGCTGGGGACCGTCGGACAGGTCGACCAACGCCTCGAAGGCGGGGCACGATTCCAGCAGGATGCTGCGCAGCCGGTTCTTGCTCCTGGTGTTTTCGCAGGTCAGGAAGTTTCTCTGGGCGGCCAGCGCCCTCGCCGCCGCGACCGTCGGGCCCGGATCCCCGACCGGCAGGAGTGCGTCGGGGATGCCCAGCGCCGTCTTCGCGATGACCATTGCGTCCCGCTCGTCGGTCTTGGCGTCGCCGGCGAAGAGCCTGGCGGCCCCGTGTGCCGCGAGTCCCGGCAGGTACGCCGCCGACATCCCGGCCGCCTTGGCGCGGGCGAGCGCGAGGGCGCCTATGTTGCGCGACTGGTCGACGACCACGAGCGCGTCGGGGAAGCGGCCGAACAGCGAGTCCAGATCGCCCTCCCTGTTCGCGACGGGGGCGCTCAGCAGTATCTCGCCGTCCCGGGTCGCGACGCATGCCCAATGGGACAATTTCCCGACATCGAGCCCGATGACGGCTTCCGGCATTCTAGGTGGTGCCACGGTGTTATCCTCCAATCGGTAGGCCGATCGGAACCCCTCCCTGCGACACCCACATTACCTGGCCGTGGCGCTTGCGCCCGGCAGTTTCCTATCAGTCGTCCGGAGCGGCGAGCGCCCCCGGTGGCAACACCCCCCGGGCCCTCTACGGGGCAGGGGCAGACGGCCATCCGGAGGCGCCCGATCGGCGGCCCCTCGGGGCTTGCCCGTATCGTAGGCAATGCGCCGAATGCTCGCCATCGAAATTTATCGGTGGCCCACTTCAGACTGTAATGGGGCTAGGTCCCAAAGTACAACGTGTATACAACGCAAAAAGGGGGAGGCCGCGAGGCCTCCCCCTTCTCAGTTCGATGACGGCTCGGTGCCGTCCACCGGTCAGCGGCGCCCTGGCCTCCCACGGGCCGACCCCGCAGTACTCTCGGCGCGATGGGGCTTAGCTTCCGGGTTCGGAACGGGACCGGGCGTGCCCCCCATGCTCTGGCCGCTGACCGGTGGGCGGCGCCCACCGTTACGGTGTCCTGGGTCTCACTCTACACGTGCCCTGGGGGCCGCATGGCGCATAGGGGAGGTGACTCGGGGGCATCCTCGTGCCCGGACCGCGCATGAGCGCATGTCCCGCGGGCCGCGAGGTGCGGTTCCGGAAGAGCTCGGGCGATTAGTGCGGCTCGGCTGAGGCTGTCGCCAGCCTTGCACCTGCCGTCTATCGACCAGGTAGTCTACCTGGGCCCTTACCGGAAGGAGAACTAATCCCTGGAACGGCTTCCCGCTTAGATGCCTTCAGCGGTTATCCGCGCCGCACGCGGCTACCCGGCCGTGCCGTTGGTCGACAACCGGTTCACCGGAGGTGCGTCCACCCCGGTCCTCTCGTACTGGGGGCAGCCTCCATCGATTCTCCTGCGCCCACGGAGGATAGGGACCGAACTGTCTCACGACGTTCTGAACCCAGCTCGCGTACCGCTTTAAACGGCGAACAGCCGTACCCTTGGGACCTGCTCCAGCCCCAGGATGCGATGAGCCGACATCGAGGTGCCAAACCTTGCCGTCGATGTGGACTCTTGGGCAAGATCAGCCTGTTATCCCCGGAGTACCTTTTATCCGTTGAGCGACGGCCCACCCACTCGGGGCCGCCGGATCACTAGAGCCTGCTTTCGCACCTGCTCGGCTTGTGGGCCTCGCAGTCAAGCCCGCTTGTACTCTTGCATTCAAAAGGACGGTTGCCGACCGTCCCGAGCGGACCTTCGCGCGCCTCCGTTACCCTTTAGGAGGCGACCGCCCCAGTCAAACTGCCCGCCTGGCACGGTCCCCGAGCCGGTTGACGGCCTCGGGTTAGGACGCCGGTCGCGCGAGGGCAGTATTCCAAGGGCGGCTCCCCGGGGGCTGGCGCCTCCGGATCGATGCCTCCTGCCTATCCTCTACACGCGGGACCAGCGGCCAATGCCAAGCTGCAGTGAAGGTTCACGGGGTCTTTCCGTCCTTCCGCGGGTAAGTCGCATCTTCACGACCAGTGCAATTTCACCGGGTCCATGGTCGAGACAGCGCCCAAGTCGTTGCGCCTTTCGTGCAGGTCGGAACTTACCCGACAAGGAATTTCGCTACCTTAGGACCGTTATAGTTACGGCCGCCGTTTACCGGGGCTTGGCTTCGGGGCTTCGCCGAAATGGCTAACTCCTCCGCGTGACCTTCCGGCACCGGGCAGGCGTCAGACCCTATACGTCGCCTTGCGGCTTCTGCAGAGTCCTGTGTTTTTGGTAAACAGTCGCTTGGGCCTCTCCACTGCGGCCCGCCTCCGCTCCCGGAGCAAGTCCGTTCACGTACGCGCGGGCACCCCTTCTCCCGAAGTTACGGGGCCATTGTGCCGAGTTCCTTGACCATGGTTGACCCGATCGCCTCGGTATGTTCTACCCACCCACCTGTGTCGGTTTGCGGTACGGGCGCGCACGCGCCTGCCTAGGGGTTTTTCTAGGGACCTCGGGCTCACTCGCTTCGCTCAGTCGCTTCGTCCGGAGCCTCGCCCTTCGTGCGGACCGGATTTCCCTGGTCCGCGGGCCGCGCTCCATCACGGGGACGTCCAGAACCCCGCCGAGCCACCCCCATCCGTCGCCCCGTCGGTCGTAGCGCCGCGTGCGCGGTGCAGGAATGTCTGCCTGCTGCGCGTCGGCTACGCCTACCGGCCTCGCCTTAGCCCCCGACTGACCCTGGGAGGATTAGCCTTGCCCAGGAAACCTCGGGTTCACGGCGGACGAGTTACTCTCTCGTCTCTCGCTACTCATGCCAGCATTCTCACTCCCATGCGCTCCACCGTCGGTCGCCCTCCGGCTTCTCCGCCCATGGGAAGCTCCCCTACCGATTCTGAAAATCAAAATCCCGCCGCTTCGGTGTCCAGCTTAGCCCCGTGTATTGTCGGCGCATGTCCACTCGACCAGTGAGCTGTTACGCACTCTTTGAATGGATGGCTGCTTCTAAGCCAACATCCTGGTTGTCTGGGCGGACGCACATCCTTTGCCACTCGGCTGGAACTTGGGGACCTTAGCGGGCGGTCCGGGCTGTTTCCCTCTCGAGCACACAGCTTAGCCCACATGCTCTGACTGCCGCGCTCTGGGCCGCCGGCATTCGGAGTTCGGTTGGATTCGGTAGGCGGCGAAGCCCCCTCGTCCATCCGGTGCTCTACCTCCGGCGGTGAACGCGCGACGCTAGCCCTAAAGCTATTTCGGGGAGAACGAGATATCTCCGGGTTTGATTGGCCTTTCACCCCTATCCGCAGGTCATCGCCGCCGTTTTCAACCGACGTGCGTTCGGCCCTCCACGGGGTCTTACCCCCGCTTCAGCCTGCCCACGGATAGCTCACCCGGCTTCGCGTCCGCGGCGCGGGACTCAAGTCGCCCTGTTAAGGCTCGCTTTCGCTCCGGCTCCCTTTCGGTTAACCTCGCCCCGCGCCAGCGACTCGCTGGCTCATTCTACAAAAGGCACGCCGTCACAACTAAAAGTTGCTCCGACTGCTCGTGGGCGCACGGTTTCAGGTACTGTTTCACTCCCCTCCCGGGGTGCTTTTCACCTTTCCCTCACGGTACTGGTGCGCTATCGGTCACAGGGTAGTACTCAGGCTTGGATGGTGGTCCACCCAGGTTCGGACCGGGTTTCACGTGCCCGGCCCTACTCAGGGACCGCGTCGCGCCGTCCGGTCTGGGTTCGCGTACGGGGCTGTCACCCGCTGCGGCCGGCCCTCCCATGCCGTTCCGCTCCCCAGCCGGACCTGCGCCCGGGGGCGGCAGCCCCCGGATGCGCGGCCCTGCAACCCCGTCGGCGGAACCCCTGCCGGGTATGCCCGCTCGACGGTTTGGCCATCGGTCCCCTTTCGCTCGCCGCTACTCGGGGAGTCTCGAGATTGATTTCCTCTCCTCCGGGTACTTAGATGTTTCAGTTCCCCGGGTTGTCCTCCCCACCCCTATGTGTTCGGGGTGGGGATATGCACACTGCTGTGCATGGGTTCGCCCATTCGGAGACCCCCGGGTCGAAGGATGTGTGCTCCTCGCCGGGGATTATCGCAGCTTGCCGCGTCCTTCATCGGCTCCCTGTGCCAAGGCATCCGCCGTGCGCCCGTGGTATCTTGCGGGACCGCATCGGGCCCGCGGGATATCCACGTGTCGCTAAAGTTAATTAATCGATATCATGAATAGCGCTCGTATGTCGCAATTCGGGTATCTCATACCGCGGCACAGTCTGTTTCACTGTGCTCGCGATCAGATGCTCCTCACTCATAAATAAGTGAATTCTTCTTGTTTGGATCGGATGAATGATTGCTATCATTCTGTCTGATAAATCGCAGAAAAGAATCGAGTCTGGAAGAATTGGATCTTCCATCTCTCTCCTATCGCTATGCGGCTCTCAAGGTACGCGGGTGCGACCCCGGGGACCGGGTGCTGCGGGGAATCATCCGTGGCGGGACATCTACCGGACGGGCTCCTGCCCTCTATTCGAGTTAAAGTTTGTCTCTCTAAGAACGTATCTCCCTAGAAAGGAGGTGATCCAGCCGCACCTTCCGGTACGGCTACCTTGTTACGACTTCACCCCCCTCACCCTCCACACCTTCGGCGCCTCCCCCCTCTCGGTTGGGCCGGCGACTTCGGGTGCAGACGACTCGGGTGGTGTGACGGGCGGTGTGTACAAGGCCCGGGAACGCATTCACCGCGGCATGCTGATCCGCGATTACTAGCAACTCCGACTTCATGGGGGCGGGTTGCAGCCCCCAATCCGAACTGGGGCCGGCTTTCCGGGATCCGCTCCCCCTCGCGGGGTGGCATCCCTCTGTACCGGCCATTGTAGCACGTGTGCAGCCCAGGGCATAAGGGGCATGATGACTTGACGTCGTCCCCGCCCTCCTCCGCCTTGACGGCGGCGGTCCCGCGTGGGTTCCCGGCATCACCCGATGGCAACACGCGGCGGGGGTTGCGCTCGTTGCGGGACTTAACCCAACATCTCACGACACGAGCTGACGACAGCCATGCACCACCTGTATGGGCTCCTCTCGGCCACGGGGTCTCCCCCGCTTCACCCATATGTCAAGCCCTGGTAAGGTTCTTCGCGTTGCTTCGAATTAAGCCACATGCTCCGCTGCTTGTGCGGGCCCCCGTCAATTCCTTTGAGTTTTAGCCTTGCGGCCGTACTCCCCAGGCGGGACGCTTAATGCGTTGGCTGCGGCACGGGGGGATCGTCCCCCCACACCTAGCGTCCATCGTTTACGGCTGGGACTACCAGGGTATCTAATCCTGTTCGCTCCCCCAGCTTTCGCGCCTCAGCGTCGGTCTCGGCCCAGAGGGCCGCCTTCGCCACCGGTGTTCCACCCGATATCTGCGCATTCCACCGCTACACCGGGTGTTCCACCCTCCCCTACCGGACCCAAGCCGCGGAGGTTCCGGGGGCTTCGGGGGGTTGAGCCCCCCGCTTCGACCCCCGGCCTGCCGGGCCGCCTACGCGCGCTTTACGCCCAATGAATCCGGATAACGCTCGCCCCCTACGTATTACCGCGGCTGCTGGCACGTAGTTAGCCGGGGCTTCTTCTGCAGGTACAGTCTTGACTCTTCCCTGCTGAAAGCGGTTTACGACCCGAAGGCCTCCGTCCCGCACGCGGCGTCGCTGCGTCAGGGTTCCCCCCATTGCGCAAGATTCCCCACTGCTGCCTCCCGTAGGAGTCTGGGCCGTGTCTCAGTCCCAATCTGGCCGGTCGGTCTCTCAACCCGGCTACCCGTTGTCGGCACGGTGGGCCGTCACCCCGCCGTCTACCTGATGGGCCGCGGAGCCATCCCCTCCCGTCGGGGCTTTAGCCGGGGCGCCATGCGGCACCCCGGGGTATCCGGTATTACCCGTCCTTTCGGGCGGCTATCCCGGGGGAGGGGGCAGGTTCTCCACGTGTTACTCAGCCGTTCGCCACTCGCTTCCCTCCGGAGAGGGGTGCCGTTCGACTTGCATGTGTTAGGCGCGCCGCCAGCGTTCATCCTGAGCCAGGATCGAACTCTCCGTCCAAAATGTATGGGCTTCGAGCCCGTCCGGTCCTCACAACTATTAGCTGATCGGTTCCGTTCGATTCATATGGTTCTAGTATAGGAAAAGGAATTTCTCGGGGCCGCCTCTCGGCGGCCTTGCGAAAAACAAATCCAAGTTAGACCATTTCAAATGGTTCGATGTCTGCCCGGATGCGACACATCTGATGTGTCCATCCTCGCAGTATCCGGTTCTCAAGGTGCACGCTTTGCGGCTCATCCGGTCCGACCGGGCCGCGCGGCAAGGAGATATATTGCCAGACCGCGAAGCCCTGTGGGACGTCAATTCCACTCTTCACAAGTCCTACACAACATATTGCTTTCTATAGGTAATAGAAAGACTGGTGCGGATCTTCCGCACGTATCAGATGATGACCCTTTGGTTCAGGAATATATAGAGATCGGTCACCTGTAAGTGTTTATCTACCCGCGCTTTTAGCAATGTAAACCAGCGCTTTCGATAAAAAAGGGGAGCGCCGCGCACAACGCGACACTCCCCTAGCGATTCAAGAGAATCTATTAGGCCTCGAGAGCCTTCTTGGCAATGGTAGCCAGCTCGTTGAAGGACTCGATGTCCTCGTAAGCCATCTGAGCCAGGACCTTGCGGTCGAGCTCGATGCCGGCAACCTTCAGGCCGTGCATGAACTGAGAGTAAGAGATGTCGTTCAGACGAGCAGCAGCGTTGATACGAGTGATCCAGAGAGAACGGATCTCGCGCTTCTTGTTGCGGCGATCACGATACTGATACTGCAGGGAGTGCTGGACCTGCTCTTTAGCATGCTTGTAAGTACGCGAAGCGGCACCGTAGTAACCCTTCGCACGGTGCATAACGGTACGGCGCTTCTTCTTGGCGGCAACAGCGCGCTTAATACGTGCCATGTTCTATCAACTCCTAGACGGTAAAACGAAAAAACGAACTTAGGCGAGACGCGACTTGATGACCTTGCGGTCGGCAGCGGCGATCTCGGTCTCCTGACGGAAGCCACGCTTACGCTTGGTGGACTTCTTGCTCAGGATGTGGCTCTTGAAAGCCTTGGCGCGCATAAGCTTGCCGGTACCAGTCTTGCGGAAACGCTTCTTGGTGCCGCTGTGGGACTTCATCTTAGGCATGAAATACTCCTTAATCGGTTACAGAACACTAGTTACTTGGTATCGCTTGCCGCTTTATCCTCATCGAAGGCGCCCTTAATCGGGGCGAGCAGCATAAGCATGTTACGGCCTTCCATCTTAGGCTTGGACTCGACCGTAGCGTAAGGCTTGAGATCCTCGGCGAGACGCTCGAGAACGTTAAGGCCCTGCTCCGGGTGAGCCATCTCACGGCCGCGGAACATGATGGTGATCTTAACGCGCGCGCCCTTCTTGAGGAAACGCAGAACGTGGCCCTTCTTGGTCTCGTAGTCGCCAACGTCGATCTTGGGTCGGAACTTCATTTCCTTGACCTCGACCTTGGACTGGTTCTTACGAGCAGCCTTGGCCTTCATGGCCTGCTGGTACTTGAACTTACCGTAGTCCATGACCTTGCAGACCGGCGGCTCCGCGTTGGGAGCGATCTCGACCAGGTCGAGACCCTGATCGTCGGCGACGCGCTGGGCATCGCGGATGGCGAACAGGCCGAGCTGAGAGCCATCGACGCCAATCAAACGGCACGAAGATGCAGTGATCTCGTCGTTGATGCGGGTGTCATCAGACTTAGCTATTTTCCCTACCTCCATTCATAAAAAAATAACCCGGCGCTTCTCAGCAACCAGGTCGTACACATAGACTTCCTCGATTTGAGGAAGGTAATCTAAGTTGTATGACCAGTCAGCTGCTCATTGGCGCCAAAAGGTGAGAACCCTCGGGTTCCTCTTTAGGGCATTGCGGAAACAACGCCTTGCGAATAATAACACGTACAGCGCGTTATCACATTACGTACACGAAAAAGGGGGCCGCAACCCCCTTGAAGCGCAGGTGCATGTATGGTGCCCGAGGCGAGACTCGAAGGGACTTCGCTTCGCGAAGCCCCGGGCTTCGGGCGCATGGCGCCCTCGCCACGCTCCGCTACAAACAGGCCACAGGCCTGTTTGCTTAACGCTCCGCGCGCTCACGCGAGTTCGGCACGAAAAAGGGGGCCTTGACCCCCTTGAACGCTCACTTGCATGTATGGTGCCCGAGGCGAGACTCGAACTCGCACGTTGTTGCCAACGGTGGATTTTGAGTCCACTGCGTCTGCCAATTCCGCCACTCGGGCACGCAATGCGTGAGTTAGTTTATCACAGCTTTCTACCGATTAGTCCGAAAATGGAACTTCGAGCATTTCGATGAGTTCGACCGTGCGTAGCATCTCGCGCTGACGGCATCCGCGACCGTCGACCGAAGCCTCACCCATCTGGTTATCGTAAGGGTCCTCGCGCATGCCGTCGAAAGAGGGCTCAAACTCTGCCTGGAATCGATTGTTGGCCACCATACGCCATGGGTCGAGATTGCCAAAGTAGTGACGGCGGCGCCACTCCTCCCCCATCCTGTGAGCAGAAGATCCAAATGACACGTCGGCGTTGAGCCAACCGGTCTGCGGCGTATAGAACTCTGCCCAGTCGTGCGACCCCACCGAATCGGGCGCAACGTACAGGCCGCTCTGCCAACGGGCAGGCACGCCCGCGATACGGCACATGGTGATAAACGTGAGCGCCATAACGCCGCAATCGCCGCGGAGCGAATGCGCGCAGTCATCGGCAATAGATCCCAAAAGCAAGTACGGCGGCTGATAGCGATAGTCGATATGCTGCGTCAGATAATCATAGATAGCACGAGCGCGATCGAGCGGATCCTCGAGTCCGTCAACAACACCGGCCGTCAGCTGCTGCAGATACGGCGTGAATGCAATGTGCGGACGGTCCTCGGAAATATCCTCGGGCAGAGGCGCGTCCATACGCGGATGAACCGGAAGTGTGCCACCGTAGACATCACAATAAGCAGCATCGATGTGATAACGATAAGTCACCGAGAATGAGCGCTCACTCGAAGAAGACCACGAGGCGGTACGCGCCGAAGCGTTCGCGGGAGCAACAGCACCCTCCGGCGTCATGTCGAGAATCTCGACCCGAGACTGCTGACGGCAGGCAGCCGCGACGGGAAGCCAAGCGCAAACGGTCTCCCCCTCCAGAGCGCCGGGGACAGACACGGACGCTTTAAGCGTAATGACGCGAGCCAATCCGTTTTGTGACTCCATCTCCTTGAGCATCTCGTCGCGCAGTGCTATTCCGTCCGTAGAATCGGGACGCATGCCGGGGACCTCTTTGGGATATACGCGAAGCGAATCGAGGAAGTTGTCGAGAACGAACAGCTCGCCATCGATAAAGCGCCAGTCAATACGCTTACGGTCAATCAGATCGTCAAACTGCTCCTCGGTAAACTCAGGCCACTCCTCGCGAATCATCGCAATAGCTCGATCGCGCGACACCGAAAAATGAAGCGGCGTCTCAAGCATGCGATACCGCTCGGCACGAACGCAGGCAGCAAGCGAGGGATCGGGATCTTGGGCAAGTAGGCGGTCGCAAGCCTCAATAGCCTGCGAAAGATACCCCGCGTCCTTTAAACGCAGAATCTCGGGTGGCAAGCCAACATCTAGAAAACGGAAGTCATCATTGCAAACATCAACAGAGCAACCAACAGGACCCTCGTCAATAACCTTCCCATCCGAAGGCAGCACATTAATAACAGCCATACCAAACTCCAAGTCATTAGAACTCTTGAAGTCCATTGTAGCGAGATAAAAAGAAAGCCCCAATAAAGGAACCCTCAACACCGATAAACGGTACCTATAAAAAATGAATTCAGCCCAGTAACCCTGTGGCGAGTTAACGAAGGAGGCCCCGTTCACCCGAAGCTTTTCCCATTGCGCGACTTCTGGCAAAGCCAGGTGAGCGCAAGGGAAAAGCGTAGGGTGAACGGGGCCTCCGACGGGAAAGTTAAACCGCTACTTACGCCTTGTTGACGGAGCCAAACTCCTCCATGAGCTCCTTGGTGCGGGCAACGATGTTGTCGCGACCAGGCTTGAGGAGCTTGCGGGGGTCAAAGCCCTTGCCCTGCTGATCCTTGCCAGCCTCGATATACTCGCGAACGCCCTTGGCGAAGACGAGCTGCAGATCGGTGTTAACGTTGATCTTGGAGATACCCAAGGAGATGGCCTTCTTGATCTGATCCTCGGGGATGCCGGTACCACCGTGCAGAACGAGGGGCAGGTCGCCGGTCTGAGCCTTGATCTCGCCCAGACGCTCGAAGGAAAGGCCAGCCCAGTCGGCGGGATACACGCCGTGGATGTTGCCGATACCGCAGGCGAGGAAGTCGACGCCCAGGTCAGCAATCTGCTTGCACTCAGCGGGGTCAGCGAGCTCGCCGTTGGAGGTCACGCCGTCCTCGGTGCCGCCGATGCCGCCGACCTCGGCCTCGATGGACATGCCCTTGGAGTGGGCAAGCTCAACGAGTTCCTTGGTGCGGTCGAGGTTAAGCTGGAAGGTCTCCTCGTGAGAGCCGTCATACATGATGGACGTGAAGCCGGCCTCGATGCACTTGAAGCAGTCCTCGTAAGAACCGTGATCGAGGTGAAGGGCGACGGGGACGGTAACGCCCGTGGCCTCGACGGCAGCCTTGACCATGTCGGCGCAGACCTTGAAACCGCCCATCCACTTAGCGGCACCAGCGGTGCACTGAAGGATCAGCGGAGACTTGGCCTCCTCGGCGGCCTGGAGAATAGCCAGGGTCCACTCGAGGTTGTTGGTGTTGAAGGCACCGAGAGCGTACTTGCCGGCCTCGGCCTTCTTGAGCATGTCTGCTGCGTTGACGAGCATAAAAGAAACCTCCTGTAAGGTTGCTCCGATAACGCCTGAGATTTTACCACGACATACCCGAGCATAAACGTTCGTTTGTTCACGAATACCATCCGATTGGACAAATTTTGACCGTTTGCCCCACAGAATCGACCCACTGGGGAAAATAGCTTGACGATTGAGCGGTCTTCGTGGTTCGAAAGACGGCTTCGAGCCTACATCTGCATAAACGGATTCTGCATAAGTTCGCGCGCCATCGTGGTCGAATCGCCATGGCCCGTCAAGCAAACGGTATCGGGCGGAAGCGTCTTGGCAAGTTTGGAGAGCGAGCACATAATCGCCGCCTCGTCACCGCCGGAAAGATCGGTACGACCGTGGCTGCCCGGGAAAAGCGTGTCGCCCACAAAGGCGATGTTCCCCTGCTCGGTCGCGGCGAACAGGACGATGCCGCCCGGCGTATGCCCCGGCGTCTCGATCACCTGCAGGCAGATATCGCCCAATTCAATCGTATCGCCCTCGGCAAGCAGCCGCGTCGGCTCGCCCGGATCGGGCGTCTCAATACCCCACATGGCGCGCTGCTCCTCGATATTTGCGCGAGGCACCGTCACGTCCTTAGCGCACAACTCATATAGTGCGCTGTCGCCAACGACAGCTCGAACCCCGGCGACCCCGCCAACATGGTCGGCATGACCGTGCGTGCAGACAGAGCCGAGTACGCGAACCTCGGGATGCGCGGTGCGGATATGCTCCACAAGACGCTCGCCCTCCCACGCCGGATCGACGATTAAGCACTCGTCATTCGAAATCACGACGTAACTGTTGGTCTGAATCGGGCCGTTGACGAGTGCCTCAATCGAAGCTGCACCTCGGGGTGTCAGGTCCAAAGTCATATCGCCCATGCGCATACCCTCCTTCTAAAATACGTTCGAGGCACCAAACGATGCCTCGAACGTAACCAATATCTATGATGCTGAGAGGCTCTCGCACCTACACACGGCGCTTGAGCTGAGCTCCGCCTTCGCCGGGCATAAGACGGCGAGCGTCGTAGACCGAATCGACACTGCTGATGGAAGCCAGCAGCGGATCCAGACCGCTCGCGTCCGAGATCTCGACCATAAAGCGCAGGGTTGCAATACCCTCGCGGTTGGTCGACGTGGCGGCAGAAAGGATATTGCCGCCCGCATCGCCAATGGCAATGGTGACATCCTTGAGCAGGCCCATGCGGTCCAGGCACTCGACCACGATCTCGACCTGGAAGAGGGTGTCGGCAGCGCCGTCCCACTCCACATCGATCATGCGCTCGGGATGTTCCATAAGACCCTTGACGTTAGGGCAGTTGGCGCGATGCACCGAAACGCCGCGACCGCGCGTGATGAAGCCGACGATGTCGTCGCCCGTCACGGGGTTGCAGCAATGAGCCAGACGGACCAGCAGGCCGCTGTTGCTCTCGCCCTTGACGATAATGCCGTTACTGGCGCTCTTGCCGCGCTTTTGCGGCTTGCGGTTGGAGCCGCGAGCGGGCTGCTTCACGACCTCGGCGATAGCCTCGGCCTTGGTGAGCTGTTCCTCGGGCTTGGGGTCCAAGATTTGCTCGACCTTATTGCCCACAGCGCGCGGGGCAACCTTGCCGGCGCCGACGGCGGCAAACAGGTCCTCGAGCTGCTTGAAGTTAAACTGCTCCGCCACGGCGTTGAGTGCACGCGTCGAACGCGGCGTAGAAATGCCATAGCCACGCTTACGCAGGTCCTTGGCCAGCATATCGCGACCGGCGGCAGCGTCGTCGTCCTTGGTCGCAGCGGCAAAATAGCGGCGGATCTTTGACTTGGCGGAAGGTGTCTTAACGATCTTGAGCCAATCGCGCGACGGCTTGGAACTCTTGTTAGTCAGGATTTCGACGCGGTCGCCCGTCTTGATCTCGTGCGTGAGCGGAGCCACCGCACCGTTGATTTTGGCGCCGACGCAGTGGTTTCCCACCTCGGTGTGAACGGCATAGGCAAAGTCGAGCGGCGTGGAGCCGGCACGAAGCGCCATGACCTCGCCTTTGGGCGTGAAGACAAAGATCTCCTGATCGAACAGATCGACCTTCAGCGAGTGCAGGTATTCCTTGGCATCGGTGATCTCGTCGGAAGCCGCCCAATCGAGCGAATGCTTGAGCCAGTTGATCTGGTCGTCCAAACGTTGAGCGTCATTGGTCTTGGAAGCAGACGATCCGCCCGACTTCTTATATAGCCAGTGGGCGGCAATGCCGTACTCGGCCTGCTCATGCATCTCGTAGGTTCGAATCTGAATCTCGAGCGGACGAGCCGTAGGGCCGATGACCGTCGTGTGGAGCGACTGGTAGTTATTGACCTTGGGCATGGCGATATAGTCTTTAAAGCGACCGGGCATGGGGTGCCACAGCGTATGCACCGCGCCGAGCGTGGAGTAGCAATCGCGCACCGAATGCGTGATGACACGCAGTGCCACCAGGTCGTAGATCTCGGAGAATTCCTTGCCCTTGCGCTTCATCTTTTGGTAGATGGACCAATAGTGCTTGGAACGGCCGTTAATCTGGAAGTCCTCCAGGCCAATGCGGTTGAGTTCGTCGGTGAGTGTCTTGATGGTCTCGGCCAGATAGCGCTCACGGACCTCGCGCGACTCCGCCACCATGCGCGCGATGCGCTGGTAGGCGTCGGGTTCAAGGTAGAAGAAGGACAGGTCCTCGAGCTCCCATTTAATGGAGCTCATGCCCAGACGGTCGGCCAGGGGCGCATACACGTCCATGGTCTCGCGAGCCTTAAACAGGCGACGATCCTCGCGCAGGGCTGCCAGCGTTCGCATGTTGTGCAGACGGTCGGCAAGTTTAACGATGATGACGCGGATGTCCTTGGACATGGCGAGGAACATCTTGCGCAGCGTGAGGGCCTGCTTCTCGTCCATGCTGTCGACTTCGATGTTGGTGAGCTTGGTCACGCCATCGACGAGCTCGGCCACCGTATCGCCAAACAGGCCGGAAACATCGGCAAGCGAGGTCTCTGTATCCTCAACGGTATCGTGCAGCAGCGCGGCGCACACCACATCGCAGTCCATCTTGAGATCGGCCAAAATGATGGCAACCTCGACGGGATGGTTAATGTACATCTCGCCCGAGCGGCGCTTTTGGTTGCAGTGCTTCTCGGCGGCAAAGCAGTAGGCCTGCTCCACCTTGGAGAAGTCGTCCTCATTCATATATTTGAGGCACAGGCGCTCCAGCTTGTCGTAGCTGTCCGCCACAATCTCGGGCGGCAGCTCATCGGCATGCTTATAGTGCTCCATCTCCGAAAACGGCTGGAGGGTGGAATCATGGGCGGTACGGGCTGCGGCATCCATCGAGGTCCCCTTCCCCTAGGCCCGCGGTACGATCGGGCGGTTAACTTTGGCTAGCATATCAGAAGCGCACGAATCGAGCGCCCAGCTCCGGAAAGCCGAAAACTCCATGCGCGAGCGCAAGCCCTCCAAATAGCGAATTGACCTACTCAATTGCACGCGGCCGGGGTTTTCGGCCATCGCGATGCGACGGGTGTCGTCAAACCCCGAAACTCGACAAAAACCAAGCTCTTCGAAGATTCCCAGGCCGCTTTCCACCGAACGCTCGTCGACCGGCGTGCGAGCATCGATGGCAAGGCACATCTGTGCGATGTCGATATCGCTCGCGCTAAAGGAATCGTCCCCGGTTTTGCCGCGGTTGGAGCGCCACATGGTCTGCAGCGCGCGATAGAGCGTGACGAGCTCGTCGCGCTCGGGCGCATAGCAGTCGAGTAGGCGCTCGTTAATGCGGGCGTCGCGCGACGAATAGAGCAGATGGATCACGGCGGGCTGGCCATCGCGACCGGCACGGCCGCTCATCTGGTTAAACTCAATGCCGCCAAACGGCATGTGATAGAGCACGACATGGCGGATATCGGGCAGGTTGACGCCCTCGCCAAAGGCAGATGTCGAGACGATGCAGCTGAGGCTGCCGTCTCGGAATGCTTCCTCCACGCGACGGCGATCGGAACGCGCAAGCCCCGCGTTATAGAACGCGATATGGGTTGCGCAATCGGGCACACGCTTGCGCAACGTCTTGGCGAGCGCCACGGACTGGTCGCGCGAATTGACGTAAATGACGGTCTTCTCCCCCGTCGCCACGATCGACACCAAACGGTTCTCGCGGCTCGCAAGGTCGCGGTCGTCCTCGAGCTGCAGGTTCTCGCGCACCGTCTCGTCGACCACCGTGCGAGTGATCGGCAACATGCGGGCAAGCTCGGCCACGACCGGAGCCGTCGCGGTGGCCGTCGCAGCCATAACGACCGGGTCGCCCAGGGCTTTGAGGATATCGGGCATGTCAAGATAGGCGCTGCGGTCGCCGCCCTTGGCAAGGCCGGCGTGGTGCGCCTCATCGATAACGACAAAGCCGATGCGGCCCGAACGCGCGAAGCGGTCACGGTGGATAGACAGGAACTCGGGCGTCGTGAGCACGATACCGGTGCGGCCCGAAGCTAGGCCGGCGAACACGTCATCGCGTGCGGCCTCCACGGTTTCGCCGGTCAGCACGCCAACGCCAATGCCGAGCGCGGCCATCGTCGACGAGAGGTGATAGGCCTGGTCGGCAACAAGCGCACGCAGCGGATAGACAAAGATGCTCGCACGTCCGCGAAGCACCGCCTCACGCGCGGCATGCACATGGAAGATGAGCGACTTGCCGCGGCCCGTTCCCATAACCGCCAAAACGCTCTGGTGATCGGCCAAGGCGTCGAGCGCCTCAACCTGCGCGCGGTGCGGCTGGTTCGAGCCGATAAAGCTATGGATAAGCGAGCGCGTGAGCTCGGTATAGGAAAGCTGGGCGAGCGTCTCGCGCTTGCGCGACTCCAAGCGCAGGCCGGAATCCGCCGGCTGCACGCCACGACGAAGCTCGCATGCCGGATCGTCGACGCTGGGCAGCGTGGTATCGCGGACCAGAACATCCTTGACCATGAGCTTGGGCTTCACACGACCCTGCCAATGCTCGGCAACGGCCTCGAACACCAAGTCGACAGCGCTATCGCAGTTGATGAGCTTATCGATTTGCGGCACGCGGAACATAATAGCCGGCACACTCGCGGCGCCATCGGTCGCCACAAAGCGCATGTGCTCGCCGGTCTTACCCACCACGGCGCGATCACACATCGTCACGCCCTCGGCGGCCAGCAGCGGCACCTTATTACCCTGGCCAAACGGCTCAAGGCGGGAAATCTGCTCGATGGTCTCGATATTCAATTCGGAAAGGTCGACCGTGGCGGCAACCTCGTCGGTGTCCTCAAAGTCCTCGGCGGGAAGCTCGGACAACACGACGGAAAGGCGACGGCGGAACTCATCGAGCTTGGATGCCTCGATGGTCACACCCACCGCACCGGCATGTCCGCCGCGACGAATCATCAGGTCGGAACAGCGTTCGATGGCGTCAAACAGGTTAACTTTGCCCACCGAGCGACCAGAGCCGCGCGCGATACCGTCCTCGATCGAGAACAGCAGCGCCGGCACGTGGTAGCGGTTGGTCAGACGGCTTGCCACGATGCCCTTGACGCCCTCGTGCCAACCTTCGCCGCCCACGACGATCGCGCGTCCGCCGTCATAGGTCTCCTCGACCTTTGCCATGGCATCGCGCGTGAGCTCCGCCTCGATCTCACGGCGCTGGCGGTTGATTTCCTCGAGCTCAGCCGCCAGTGCGCTTGCTTCGATGGGATCGCGGGCAAGCAGCAGGTCGAGCGCCAGCTTGGGATCAGCCATGCGACCGGCAGCGTTTAAGCGGGGAATGAGCGAGAATGACAGGCCATCCGCCGTAATGCTCGAAAGGTCCGCCTTGGCGAGCGCGGCAAGCGCGATATAGCCCGGGCGAGCGGTTACGCGCATCTGCTGGATGCCCTCGGCAACCAGCGCGCGATTCTCGGGCGTGAGCGGCATCATGTCGGACACGGTGCCCAGCGCCGCGACCTCGATTAGCGAACGCCAATACGACGGCTTGCCCAGACGTTCGCCCAGGACTTGCACCAACTTGAGTGCCACGCCGGCACCGGCAAGCTCACGCGAAGGACCATCGTCATCGAGCTTAGGGTCGGTCAGGGGTACGCCCTGCGGCACCTGATCGGAGGGCTCGTGATGGTCCGTGACCACCAAATCGATCCCCAGGCTCTTCAGATAGGAAACCTCTTCCTTGGCGGCAATGCCGTTATCGACGGTCACGATCAGCTGGGGGCGAGCGAGCTCGTTAACGCGGTCGAGCGCCGCGCGCGAAAGACCGTAGCCCTCGTCAAAGCGACGCGGAATAAACGGCGTGACATCGGCGCCAAACGTGCGCAGCGCCTCGGTCAACAGACAGGTCGACGTAATACCGTCAACGTCAAAATCGCCAAAGACTGCAATGTGCTCGTGGTTGCGAATAGCACGCTCGACGCGGTCGGCAACGACTGACATGCCCGGGATAATGAGTGGGTCGGCCCAGTCGCGATCGAGCGAAGGCGTCAAAAACAATTGGCCCTCTTTGATGGAGCCAATGCCGTGCGCGACCATAATGCGCGCCACCAGCCCGGGAATGCCCAGACCAGCCGAAAGCTCCTTTTCGAGCTCGGGGTTTTGCTGAGCGACCGCCCAGCGATGCGTCGTCTTAAGCGATGACATAGGCACCCACCCCTGATAGGGGCAGGTCGCCGCGATACCTCTCACGGTTCATAGCGATGAGTCCTCTGTGTATGCCCGCTTCGGCAGGCAGATCTGTTGAACGGATTTATTATACCGTGCAGCGCGGACGCAAAACGCCGCGGTGCGCCGCGGTTTCGGCAAACGATGGCGGTAATGCCCTCGAAATAATCGAGCGTTTCAGCCGCACGGACACATACGAGCGTCTAGCATATCCATACAAACAAGTTCGCGGATAAAGGGAGTCACGGGGCATATGAAGCAATGGGCTGGACTGGGAAAGTTCCTCGCGGGGCATATGCAGATCATCGTTCCGATTTGCGTGGCGCTCGGCGTGCTCTTTCCCCAGCAGATCGGCGTACTCAAGCCCATTGTTCCCGCCCTCTTCGCCTTTATGACGTTTCAGGGCGCGCTCAGCAACACCTTTCACCAGGTAGCCGAGGTGTTCCACCGTCCGCTGCACCTGATTCTGGCGTTGCTGGTCTCGGCAGTGCTTATTCCCATCGCGGCGTATGCCATGGGGTCACTCTTCTTTGGCTCCAACCCCAACCTTGTCTGCGGCATCGTGCTCGAGTACAGCGTGCCCGTGGCCGTCACCGCTTTTATGTGGATCAGCATGTTCGGCGGCAACGGCCCGCTCGCGCTCACCATCATCCTGACGTCCTCGGTTATCTCCCCTGTGACGATTCCGCTCACGCTTAAGCTCTTGCTGGGTGCCACCGTCTCGATCGATGTGCCGAGCATGATGCAAGACATGGCCTTTATGATCGCCATCCCCGCCGTGCTCGGCATCGTGATCAACGAGCTCACGCGTGGATGGGGACACGAGAAGCTCTCCCCCGCGCTCTCGCCCGCCTGCAAATTCATGATGATGGGCGTTATCGCCTCCAACTCCACCGCCATGAGCGAGTACGTGCTGCACATGAACGCGGTGCGCCTGGAAGTCGCCCTCTTTATTTTGACCTTCGCCATCAGCGGCTTTGTCGTCGGTTTTCTGGTCGCCCGTGCGCTGCATCTGCCATATAGCGAGACGACTACCATGTGCTTTACCTGCGGCATGCGTAACATCTCTTCGGGCGCCGTCATCGCCACGCAATACTTTCCGGGCGAAGTCGTGTTTCCCGTCATGTGTGGAACGTTGTTTCAGCAGGTACTCGCCTCGTTTATCGGGCACTTCTTTGAGCGTCTGACCGGCGAGGAGCGCGCCGCCCAGCGCAAGCGGGTCGAGGCCGGCCGCGACGCCATGGGACGCTAGACTGTCCGCATTACGCGGGTGTTAGTCTTACTATACGAGCGTTTCCAGATGCGCACGCAGGCGCTCAGCATCGACATCGAGCGTGGTCTCAGCATTGACCTGGGCCAAACGATAGCCGACAAAGTAGGGCGAAACCACCCAACGCGGCAGCGCCTTGGCAATGGTCCGACCGCCCAGGTGATAGAAGAACAGGTTGTACGACTCTGCGCGACCACCGTGGTGCTCGTTCAGGATATAGCGCAGAGCTACCTGGATCGCATCGGCGAAGAGATCCGCCTCGGCTTGGTCTCTCGTGTCATCGCTGGCGGCGATTCCCTGCGGGGCTGAAACATTGACCTCAAAGAACCCCATAATCGGTTCGGTTGAGATGTTGACCGAGATTCTCTCCTGTTGCCAGACATTTATGCCTTCGAAATTGGCGGAAGTCAGCGAAGCATAACCGTTTTCCTGCTCCAAACCCACAATCTGCATGTGCGGATGAACGAGACTACCGCCCGAGAGCGGACCCTTGTTCTTGTACATGAGAACGCTGCGATACTGTCGGGAGTCAATCATCCGCTGCCAGCAATCCAGAGCAAACCGCATAACATGATGCAGCTCGTCCGGCGCATAGGTCACCAGGTCGGCGTCGTGGTCGGACGACTCAATCAATACGGTCTGGCGAGTGGCCCGCAAGGTCTTAAACTTATTCTCGAGCCAGATGCAGTCACCGTCGCGCCGGATGATATTGGCGAGTTCCTCGGTATCGCAAAAGGGGCACGCGGTGCCGGGGCGGCGGTTGTCGTCGGGCTTACCGCTCGCCTGCCGAACGTCAAATACCAGCGCCACGGGTTATACCTCCAGCGGCACGATCTTGGTGCCATGGAGCTCGGAGACGCCCAGTGCCGCCGCCACGGTATCGCGGTTGGCCGTAGAAATGCCACCGCCGGGAAGGATGGTCAGGCGGTCGCCCGCATACTCGATAAGACGCGACAGGTGCTCCAGGTTGTCCTCGATCGGCGTTCCGGCAGCGCCACCATGCGTCAGGATGCGCGTGATACCGCAGTCGGCGAGTGTGTCGACGGCATCGAGCTGAGCCTCGGGCGAGAGCTGGTCGAAGGCCATGTGGAAGGTAATATCGATGGGCCCGCGCTTGCACTCCTCGGTCGCGCAGCCCGCGGCCATCACGAGGGCACCAAGCGTAAGCTCGTCGAGCGCCCATCCGCCAGCGCAGGGCTTGCAGCAGCCAAAGACCAAGCCGTCAACGCCGGCGCTCACGGCAAGGCCCAGGTCCATCTCCATCATGCGCAGCTCGTCCTGGTTGTAATGAAAGTCACCGCCACGCGGGCGAATCATGCACATCACTCGCGCGTCATGCTCGTGAGCATAGCCGACCGTAGCGCTGATAACGCCAGCCGAGGGCGTGGTACCACCGACGGCAAGGTTGTCGCACAGCTCGACGCGCCTTGCACCGGCATCGATAGCCGCCGGCACCCGCTCAAAGTTCTCGGCACAAAACTCGTACAGCATAGATAGACCCCCAAAGACAGCAGATGTTTTCCGACGGGCATTGTCACACATCCCCATGAAGTTGCGGTGGAATAGGGACTCTTTTGGCCTCTGGAGCCCGTATTCAGTCCCTATTTCACCGCAACTAAAAAGGGGCGCTGACTGAGATAGTCAGCGCCCCTTTTGTTAGGTGGGTTAGCCTCCGAGGTAGGCTTTGCGGACGTTATCGTCGTGCAGGAGCTCTTGGCCGGTACCGGTCATGGTGATCTTGCCGGTCTCGAGCACGTAGCCGCGCGTGGCGATGGAAAGCGCCATCTGCGCGTTTTGCTCGACCAGGAGCACCGTGGTTCCGGCCTTATGCAGATCCTCGACGATCTGGAAGATCTGCTCAATCAGAATCGGTGCCAAGCCCATAGAGGGCTCATCAAGCATGAGCAGCTTAGGGTTACTCATAAGAGCGCGACCCATAACGAGCATCTGCTGCTCGCCGCCCGAAAGGGTACCGGCGACCTGGCGACGACGTTCCTTCAGGCGCGGGAACTGCTCGTAGACGCGCTCCAGGCCCGGAGCCACCGTGGACTTGGGCTGTGTATAGGCACCCATCTCCAGGTTCTCCTCGACCGTCATCTGCAAAAAGGCGCGACGACCCTCGGGAACCTGAGCCAGGCCCTTACCAACCAGCTTATCAGCGGGCGTATGGGTAATGTCCTCGCCCATAAACTTGATGGAGCCGGTCTTGGAGCGCAGCAGGCCCGAGACGGTCTTGAGCGTTGTGGACTTGCCGGCACCGTTGGCACCAATCAAGGCCACGATCTCGCCCTCGTTAACGTTAAAGGAGATGTCCTTGATGGCGTGGATGGCGCCGTACCAGACGTTGATGTTGTAGACGGAAAGCATCGGCTCTGCCATTTAGTTCTCCCCCTTATCCTGCTTACCCAGATACGCCTCGATAACGGCATCGTTATTCTGGATTTCCTCAGCCGTGCCCTTGGCGATAACCTTACCAAAGTTAAGCACGCAGATGCCCTCGCAGATGTTCATGACGAGCGACATATCATGCTCGATAAGCATGATGGCGATGCCGAAGGTGTCGCGGATCTTGACGATGTTCGCCATGAGCTCTGCGGTCTCGGACGGGTTCATGCCGGCGGCAGGCTCGTCGAGCAGCAGCAGCTTGGGGTTGGTGGCAAGCGCGCGGACGATTTCCAGACGACGCTGAGCGCCGTAAGGAAGCGAGCCGGCCTGTTCATTTGCCAGGTGCTCCATGTCAAAAATGGACAGCAGCTCCATGGCGCGCTCGTGGGCGGCCTTCTCGTGCTTCCAATACGTCGGCAGGCGCAGCACGCCCTCAAAACCGGAGTAGCGCTCCTGGTTGTGCAGGCCGACCTTAACGTTGTCCTCCACCGTCATGGTGTTGAACAGGCGGATGTTCTGGAACGTACGGGCAATACCCATGCGGTTGACCTGGTAGACCGACTTGCCCGAAGTGTCCTCACCGTCGAGCAGGATGGTGCCGTGCGTAGGCTGGTACACCTTGGTGAGCAGGTTGAAGACCGTGGTCTTGCCGGCACCGTTGGGGCCGATGAGACCGGCGATCTCGGTCTTGCCGATGGTTAGGCTAAAGTCGTCTACCGCCTTAAGGCCGCCGAATTCAATGCCCAGGTGGATGCACTCGAGCGCCGGGCGCTGGCCCAAGTCGCGGTCGGGAACGATGGCGCCAGAAGGATACGGGACCATCTTGCCCTTGTTGAACTCAAACTTACTGGGCATCGGCTGCCACCTCCTTCTTGGAAGCAAAGCGGTCCTTAATGCGTGCGAAGAACGCCTTGAGCTGTGGGTTGTTAGTAAAGACCATGACCAGAATCAACACGATGGCGTAGATGAGCATGCGGTAGTCCGAGAACTGACGGAGCAGCTCGGGGAGCACCGTGAGCAGCGCCGCGGCGATAACGGAGCCGCGCATGTTGCCCAGGCCGCCCAGGACCACGAACACCAGAATGAGGATGGACGTATTGAAGTCGAACTTAGTGGCGGAAAGCTGCGAGAAGTTACCGCCGAACAGGGCTCCGGCAGCACCGGCGAGGGCAGCGGAAACCACGAAGGCAATCATGCGGTACTGGGTGACGGAGATGCCCACAGACTCGGCAGCGATCTTGTTGTCGCGCACGGCAATAATGGCACGACCGGTACGGCTGCGAACCAGGTTGAGCACAATCACGAGCGCGACCATAACCAGGATTGCGCCGGCAAGGAAGGTCGAATAGGTCGACACGCCCGATGCGCCCTGCGCGCCCTTGATGATGGCGGTGCCGTCCTCGAGCAGGTGCAGGTCGTCGATCGTAGAGTTACCCGTGATGTTAAAGATCACATGCAGGCCGCGGGAATCGACGCCCACAATGAGGCAGGTGACGACCTCTTTGATGATCTCGCCAAAAGCCAGGGTCACAATGGCCAGATAGTCGCCGCTCAGGCGCAGGACCGGGATACCGATCAAGAAGCCCAAGATGGCAGCGGCGATAGCGCCGACCACAATGCTGATGATCAGACGCATCGGATCGGACGGAACGGTGCTCTCCAGCGCGACGGCAGTGACGATGCCCGTATAGGCACCGACGCTCATAAAGCCCGCGTGGCCCAGCGACAAGTCGCCCGCGATGCCGACGACGAGGTTAAGGGAGATGGCCATGACGATATAGGCCGTGATGGGAACCAGCTGACCGGCGATCATGCGCGGGATCATGTGGTTGGACTGCATAAAGAACACGATGGCGAACGCCACAACGCACATGGCGTACGTGACAAAGTCGTGACGCGTCTGCTTGTCTTTAAGAAACTTCATAACGCTCACCTACACCTTCTCGGGGACGTACTTGCCCAAGAGGCCGGCAGGCTTGACGAGCAGGACGATGATCAAAACACCAAAGACGATGGAGTTGGCAAGGCTCGTGGAAATGTAAGCCTGCGCCATCGCCTCGATGATGCCGATGAGAATACCACCGACAAAGGCACCGGGGATGGAACCGATGCCGCCGAAAACGGCAGCGTCGAAGGCCTTGATGCCAGGCATGGCGCCCGTGGTGGGCTGCAACACCGGCGAGTAGGAGCACAGGAGCACGCCGGCGATGGCAGCGAGGGCGGAGCCGATGGCGAACGTCATCGAGATGGTGCGGTTGACGTTGATGCCCATGAGCTGAGCGGCGGCCTTGTCCTCGGACACAGCGCGCATGGCCTTGCCCATCTTGGTCTTACCTGTAAAGAACATCAGGCCGGCCATGATAACCAGGCAGGCGACGATGGTGACGAGCGAGACGGCGCTTACGTTAAACTTGGCCAAGAACTCCGGCACCGGGAAGGTGACGAGCGAAGTGAAGTTCTTGGGCGTGGCGCCCCACAGAAGCTGCGCGGCGTTCTGCAGGAAGTAAGACACGCCGATGGCCGTGATCAGAACGGCCAGCGGGCCTGCTTGGCGCAGCGGCTTATAGGCCAGACCCTCAATGAGAACACCGAGAACCGTGCAGACCACACAAGAGAGAACTACAGATGCCCAGCCTGGGAGGCCGAGATACGACGTGGCGCAGAACGAGACATAGGCACCGACCATGATGACGTCGCCGTGAGCGAAGTTGAGCATCTTGGCGATACCGTAGACCATGGTGTAGCCCAACGCGATGATGGCGTAGACGCTGCCCATGGACAGGCCGTTGACCAGGTATTGGATAAAGACCGTCATGTTCCACATCCCCCTTTCGAATAGGTTTCCAGTTAATGTATGAAACAGGGACGTTACACTGTCCCTAGATACCAAGCAAGCAGGGAAGGCCAAAACCTCCCCTGCTTGGGATCAAAACCGCTCTATGTAAGGCGGCCAATTAGGCCTGTACGTACTTGCCGTCGGTGATGACGTACGCCGTGGGCTCCTTCTGGACCTGGCCCTTATCGTTCCAGGTGAGCTTGCCGGTCAGACCGTCAACGGTAATCTTGAGCATAGCCTTGGACAGCTTCTCGGCGACCTCGGTCGGATCGGCGTCGACACCAAGACCGGCCTCCTTGACGGCCTCGGCCACCGCGTGCACGCCGTCGTAGGCGTCGGCGGCAAACTGGTCGGGGGTATCGCCGTACTTATCCTTGTAAGCGTTAACGAAGTCGGCGTTCTTCTCGTCGTCGGCGGAGAACGGGGTCATGAGCAGCAGACCCTCGGCAAGAGAGGTATCGAAGCCCTCAACGCCCAGGATGCCGTCCATGCCGTCGCAGCCCATCATCTTGACGTCGTAGCCCATGTCCTTGGCGTTCTTGAGCAGGACGGACGCCGGCGTGTAGTAGATCGGCGCAAAGATCATGGTGGCGCCGGCCTGCTTGGCCTTGGTCAGCTGATTGGTAAAGCTCGTGGCGGAGTCGTCCTTAAAGGTCTCCTCGTCAACAATCTCGAGCTTGGACTCAGCGGCCTGGGCCTTAAAGGAATCTGCGATGCCCGAAGAATAGGCGTCGCCGGAGTTATAGAACAGCACGAACTTTTCGTCCGCATACTTCTGCGCCAGGAACTTGGCAGCGTTGACACCCTGGTTGGGGTCGGTGAAGCAAACCTGGAAGACGCAATCCTTGCCGTCGGTGACGTCCTCGGAGGACGCGGACGGGGTGATCATGAACGTCTTGGGGTCGTTACCGCACTCGGCGGCAACGGCAACCGACGCACCCGTGGTGGTCGGGCCGACGAGGGCCTGCATGCCCCAGTCGAGCAGGGTGTTGAAGGCGTTGACGGCCTTCTCGCCGTCGGCCTGGTCATCCTCGGCCTTGCTGGCAAGCGGCAGCTCCTTGGTCGAGAAATCCTTGCAGCCAAGCTCGACACCCTGGGTAACGGACTTGCCGTAGGACGCGTTGGCGCCGGTCAGCGGGCCGATGGTACCGATCTTAAACGAAGCGTCGCTCGAAGCGGAACCGCTGTCGCCGCCGTTGGAGGAGCAGCCAGCTAGAATGGACATCGCCCCCAGACCTGCTGCGCTCGCGATAACGCTCCTGCGATTCATAACAGGGTTCAATGACTTACCGGTGAGGCTCGACATGCGGCTCTCCTCTCAAATCTCGTCGGGTTTCGGTTACCCGACAGGCCATCCTTCGCCGTGTTCGGCGTTCGCAAAATAGTAGACGCTTTAGTTGAGAAAAGTGGCGATTATTTCAACTTTTCTTTTGTTTTGCCCATTTATCCATAATTCTGCGTATTCCTGTAGGTTTATGCAGTTTAGCCACTTTATTGTGTGAAAGTAATGTTTCCGTTCTGTTACAGGCGTCCTTGCCTTGCGTAAAACGGCCCCACCGGTCTCGTTATATGCACTTAGGCGGCGATGTACTTGCCGTCCTGAATCACATAGGCCGTAGCGGGCTTTTCGACTTGGCCCTCGTCGTTCCACGTCAGCTCGCCCGTCAGGCCCTCGATCTTGATCTTGCGCATGGCCTTGGCAAGGTCGCCGGCAATGTCGGCACCGTCGGCCGAAATGTCAATCCCCGCCCTATCGATAGCCTCGGCGATGGCGTGGACGCAATCGTAAGCGTCGGCGGCAAACTGGTTGGGCGTCTCGTCGTAGGCATCCTTATAGGCCTTGACGAAGTCGGCATTCTTCTCGTCGTCGGCAGAAAATGGGGTCATGAGCAGTACCCCCTCGGCAAGAGAGGTATCGAAGCCTTCCACAGAGAGCAGGCCGTCCATGCCATCGGTACCCATGAGGGTCATGTCGTAGCCCATGTCCTTGGCGTTCTTGAGCAAAACGGACGCCGGCGTGTAGTAGATCGGCGCAAAGATGAGCGTGGCGCCGGCCTCCTTGGCTTTGGTGAGCTGGTTGGTAAAGCTCGTGGAAGAGTCGTCCTTAAAGGTCTCGGTATCGACGATGTCGAGCTTGGAGGCCTTGGCCTGCTCGGCAAAAGCGTCGGCAACGCCCGAGCTATACGTATCGCCGGAGTTGTAGAACAGGGCGATCTTGGCATCCGCGTACTTCTCGGCCAAGAACTTTGCGGCGCTGGCGCCCATGGTGGGATCGGTGAAGCAAACCTGGAAAACCGTGGTCTTGTCCTTGGTGACGTCGAGAGACGAGGCCGAGGGCGTGACCATGAGCATATCGTCGGCAATCTCGCCCGAGACGGCGACGGCGGCACCAGTCGTGACGGGACCGACGAGCGCCTGCATGCCCCAGTCGCACAGGGCATTGAAGGCGTTGATGGCCTTCTCGCCGTCAGCGACGTCATCCTCGGACTTAAGCGAGAGCTTGAGGTCCTTGGTCGAGAAATCCTTGGCGGCGAGCTTGGCACCCTTCTCGGCCGAAACGCCATAGGTTGCCGCGGCGCCGGTCAGAGGGCCGATGACACCGATCTTGAAGGTCTTGCCGTCATCGGCGGAGCCGCCGTCCGAGCCACCCGACGAGCAACCAGCGAGTGCGACGGCACTGCCGAGCGCCGCGGCACCGGCGAGAAAGTTCCTACGGCTGAGCGTGCTGTTGATGTTGAACATGGTGTCCCCCTTTTTTTCGCTGGCCGCAGCGCGGCCGTCTTGCGGTACGGAGCAAACCTTATGGCGCAAACGTTGACAGTTTGTTACGGAGTTCCGTTTGTAGCGAGCATGTTTCCAATGTTTCCGCAGCGTTTCGGGGGTGCCGTTTTGTGCGACTCCTGTTGCCTGGCGAGCACGCGCCCTCGGTTCACGCTAGAATGCACTCAACCTTTAAGCGGTTAATCCATCCATAAGATGCACGAAGGAGCTATCTATGAGCGAACCCCTGCGCACCGTGAACGTCGGCCTCATCGGTCTGGGAACCGTCGGCGGCGGCGTGGCCCGTCTGATCAAGAGCCACCACGATGAGTACCTGGCAGCCTACGGCATCGACCTTAAGCTGACCCGCGCCTGCGCGCTTGCCTGGGAGCAGGCCGAAGCCGCCGGTATTGAGCGCGAGGCCTTTACGAGCGACTGGCACGACGTCGTCACCGACCCCGCCGTCGATATCGTCGTCGAGCTCATCGGCGGCGAGCACCCCGCGACCGAAATCTTCACCACCGCCTTCGAGAACGGCAAGCATGTCGTCTCTGCCAACAAGGCCCTGCTGGGCCGTCATGTCGAGACGCTCGCCGAGAAGGCGCGCGCGTGCGGCGTGCAGATTAAGTGCGAGGCCAGCTGCGGCGGTGGCATCCCCATTGTCAGCACGCTCGAGCACGACCTGGTGGGCAACAAGATCCTGACCATCGCCGGCATTCTCAACGGTACCACCAACTATATCCTGTCGCGCATGGACGCCGAGGGCGCCGATTACGCCGATGTGCTTGCCGACGCGCAGGCCAAGGGCTATGCCGAGGCCGACCCGTCCGCCGACGTCGACGGCTTCGACGCCGCCAGCAAGACGGCAATCCTCGCTTCCATCGGCTTTGGCACCCGCGTGACCACCGACGATGTCTACCAACAGGGTATCCGTACCATCGGCGCCGAGGACATTGCCCAGGCCCGCGAGCTCGGCTACACCATCAAGCTGCTGGGCATCGCACGCAACACCGACGCCGGCGTCGACGTCCGCGTGCATCCCACGCTCATCCCGGCAGACCATATGCTCGCCAAGGTCAACGGCGCCATGAACGCCGTCTACGTGGTGGGTGACGCCGTGGGCGAGACCATGTTCTACGGCGCTGGCGCAGGCTCCTTCCCCACCGCGAGCGCCGTCGTGGGCGATATCCTATCGCTCTCCGAGCAGATCAGCCGCGGCGTGGTTCCGCTGCCCGAGATTGAGCCCTATGGCCACAACCTCGCCTTTAAGCCCATGGACGAGCTCCAGACCAAGTACTATGTGCGCCTGAAGGTCGCCGACCGCGTGGGCGCCCTGTCCGAGACGGTCGACATCTTTGCCAAGCACAACATCTCGATCTCGCTCATCAACCAGGTCGAGGACGGCAAGTCAGGCGTCAGCGATGCCTGCTCGGTCATCTTCCTGACGCACCGCGCGCTCGAGAAGGACGTCCAGGCTGCCGCCGCCGAGCTTGCCAGCGTCGACTGCGTGGCCGAGGTCGCCAACGTCCTGCGCATCGAGGACGTTGAGGCCTGGACCGAAGGCGTCATGGCCAACTAGTCCAGTCCTTGGCACACAACATAGCACCTGAGGGGCTCCCGTCCGTTTGGATGGGAGCCCCTTTGTTTGACGTTCATCAAGCAAAAGTTTGAACAACTTGGCCATTCGCTGACAACCGAGGGTGCCGTTTACCGATATGCGAACGAAGTTGATTTTGCGCGCCGTTATGCTGTGCTGCGTATGTCCACCCCCGAAGAATGGAGGCACCATGTTGCTCGAGGGTAAGAAAGCAATCATCACCGGAGGCACGCGCGGTATCGGCTATGCCATCGCCTGCCGTTTTATCGAGGAAGGCGCCGCCGTCACCGTCTTTGGCTCGCGTCAGGAAACCGCCGACGCGGCCGTTGAGAAGCTCGCCGCCGCCTATCCCGAGGCAAAGATCTGGGGCCGTTCGTGCAACCTCACCTCACTCGAGGCCGTAACCGAGGCCTTTACGCAGGCCGCAGCCGACATGGGCGGTCTCGACACGGTCGTCAACAATGCCGGTATCTCCCAGCGCTCGCCCCTTTTGGACTACACGGCCGAGGAGTTCGCCAAGGTCATGGACCTCAACGTCGTCGCCGTCTTTAATGGTCACCAGGCCGCTGCCAAGATCATGACCGAAGCCGGCCACGGTGGCACCATCACCACCACGAGCTCGATGGTCGCTAAGTACGGTCAGCCCTCTGGCGTTGGCTATCCCACGTCCAAGTTCGCCGTCAACGGCATGGTCCAGTCGCTCTCACGCGAGCTCGCCCCCGTGGGCATTCGCGTCAATGCCGTCGCCCCCGGCGTAACCAGGACCGACATGGTCGCCAACCTGCCCGAAGAAGTCATCAAGCCCATCATCGCTACCATCCCGCTCGGCCGCATGGGCGAGCCCGAGGATGTCGCCAACGCCTTTGTCTTCCTAGCGAGCGACATGGCCGCCTACGTTACGGGCGCTGTGCTCCCCGTCGACGGAGCCGCCCGCTCCTAGGGAGCCACAAGCTTTGGCTTCAAGCCTCAACATAGCTCAACCAAAAAGGCGCGCCGTCTGCATCAACTGCAGGCAGCGCGCCTTCTTCTGTTATGAAAGGGAAACTATGTCCCAGTATTTCGCCCATTCCGGGACACAGTTTCCCAACGGCCCCCGTTTCGGAAACCACATCCCGTTCCGAGCCTTCAAAGCGGGACGCGGCTTCCCCGAGAGAGTATCGACTACTTGCCGTCGTCGTCCTCGGCTTCTTCTCTTGCATAGAGCTCCAGCATGCGGCGGCGGTATTCGCGCACGGCGAGCTTGGCGCGCTCCAGGCGGCGACGCTCGCGCGGGGTCAGCTCGGACGGGTCGACCTCATCACCATAGGTCTTATCGGCAAGAAGATGCGCCGCGTCCACGATGCGGGCATCGATGTGGCCGCTCGCCGCCTCGGCGGAAAGACGCTCGGCAATCGTATCGAGCGTAGGCAAGCCCTCGAATACGCGACCATGGCCATGCGAAGTCAGCAGCTCGTGCTCACGTGCGAGCAGGCTCGCCAAATCGTGATGGGCGCGCAGGATGTCGAGCGCATCGGATGGATGCTCGGCAACTTCTGCCACGGCGGCGACCGGCGCGGCGTCGACCACGCGGTAGAAGAGCTGCGCGAGCAACGGCATCAAGAACACCGTGATGGCACCGGCAGCAACCATGACCGACGCAATATCTTGCGACAGCGCGCCCGCGTTGACGGCAACGCTTGTCACGGCAACGATGATCGGCAGGGCCGTGGTGCAGTACAGGGCCACGGTAATGCGACCATACGCCGACACATCGCGCGTCGCAGGACAAATGCTCATAGAAATAAGAATGGGCACGGCACGAATAATCAACAACGCCACGATAAAGCCCACGAGCAGACCCGGGCGCGACGCCACGGCCGTCAGATCGATCTTTGCGCCCGATACGGTAAAGAATACCGGAATCAAAAAGCCGTAGGCCAGGCCATCGAGCTTGGTCTCGAGCGTATGGTTGCCCTCGGGGATGATATAGCGCAAGACAAAGCCGGCGGCAAAAGAACCCAACACGATGTCGAGATCAAAGACGGCCGAGAACGCCACGAGTGTGACCAGGATGAGCACCGTCAGGCGCACGAAGGTCTGCGACGTGGTATCGGCGCGTTCCTCGACAAACGCAAAGAAGCGGCTGCCGACACGCTTGGAGCGGCTTGGGACCACAGCCAGCAACACGCAAACCACCGCAAACAAGCCAAGGATTACGAGCGTTTGGATGCCAGTGCGGGCAGACAGCAGCACCGACATGGCGAGCACAGGGCCGAGCTCACCCCAGGTGCCATACGCGAGAATCGAGTCGCCCACACGCGTGCCAGTGAGCGAGCGCTCACGCATGATGGGCACGAGCGTGCCGAGCGCCGTCGAAGTGAGGGCAAGCGTCACGGCGATACCGTCGAAATGACTGACTGAGAACCACGGGGTAAAGCGCACGGCAAGCCAGGCGATACCAAACGTGACGACCCACGTCGCCAAGCCGTAGCGCCCCTCGACGCCCGTGATGCTCTTGGGGTCGATCTCAAAGCCGGCAAGCAGGAACAAGAAGGCCAGGCCCAGCTCGGACACAAGCGAGACCTCAGCATCTACATGGATGACGCCGAGCATATGGGGTCCCAGCACCGCGCCGAGCACGAGCAAAAAGACCGTCTCGGGAACGGGTTTTCCGGGAATCGCCGAGGCGATAAAAGGACTCGCAAAGGCCACGAGTGCGATGATGGCGAGCGAAACGAATGCCATGTGATGCCTTTCTCTTGTTTGCGCTTCACTGTAGCACCCTCGCCGTCCTCAACGCGCCGCGAGCTGTCGTATCATAGTGAGGTTTACAAACATGTGGCTCAAGGCGACCGCAGGGCAGACCCCGCAAACCGACCGCTGCCGCATACCGTACCGTACGCCCAACCGATCAGGAAGGCAGGAACCAATGGTCTCTCGTATCTACGTGGAGAAGAAACCCGGGTTCGACGTCGAGGCTCAGCAGCTCAAGGGCGAGCTGACCGAAATTCTCGGCATCAAGGGCATCGAGGCCCTGAGGATCATCAACCGCTACGACGTCGAGGGCATCGACGAGGAGCTTTTCCGCTCCTGCGTGCCGACCGTCTTTAGCGAGCCCCAGGTCGATGTGACCTACGACGAGCTCCCCGCAAGCGATGGCGCCGTCTTTGCCGTCGAATTCCTGCCTGGCCAGTTTGACCAGCGCGCCGACTCCGCCAGCGAGTGCGTGCAGCTCATCAGCCAGGGCGAGCGCCCCGCCGTGCGCTCCGCCAAGGTCTATATCATCTCGGGCGCTCTGGACGAAGCCGCCATCGAGGCCATCAAGCACTACGTGGTGAACCCCGTCGAGGCGCGCATCGCCTCGCTCGACCTGCCCGAGACACTGTACATGGAGACCCCCGAGCCCCAGCCCGTCGAGGTGCTCGACGGCTTCCGCGAGCTCGACGAGGCCGGCCTTGCCGCCTTTATCGCCGATCGCGGCCTTGCCATGGACGAGGCGGACATCGCCTTCTGCCAGCAGTACTTCCGCGATGAGGACCGCGACCCCACCATCACCGAGATCCGCGTGATCGACACCTACTGGTCCGATCACTGCCGCCACACCACCTTCGGCACCGTCCTGGACGACGTGACGATCGACGACGCCGTGGTGCAGCAAGCCTTCGACCGCTACATGGAGATGCGCCACGAACTCGGCCGCGACGCCAAGCCCGTCTGCCTCATGGACATGGGCACCATCGGCGCCAAGTATCTTAAGAAGACCGGCATCATGACCGATGTCGATGAGTCCGAGGAGATCAACGCCTGCACCGTCAAGGTGAAGGTCGATGTCGACGGCGAGGACCAGGACTGGCTGTTCCTGTTTAAGAACGAGACCCACAACCACCCGACCGAGATCGAGCCCTTCGGCGGTGCCGCCACCTGCGTGGGCGGCGCTATCCGCGACCCGCTCTCGGGCCGCAGCTATGTGTACCAGGCCATGCGCGTCACCGGCGCCGGCGACCCCACCGTCCCGGTTTCCGAGACGCTCGAGGGCAAGCTGCCGCAGCGCAAGCTCGTGACCACTGCCGCCGCCGGCTACTCCAGCTACGGCAACCAGATCGGCCTTGCCACCGGTCAGGTCAACGAACTCTATCACCCCGGTTACGTGGCCAAGCGCATGGAGGTCGGCGCCGTCGTGGGCGCTACCCCGGCAAACCACGTTCGTCGCGAGTGCCCCGCCCCCACCGACAAGATCATCCTGCTGGGCGGCCGCACCGGCCGCGATGGCATCGGTGGCGCCACCGGCTCCTCCAAGACCCAGAACACCGAGTCCATCGAGACCTCGGGTGCCGAGGTCCAGAAGGGCAACGCCCCTGTCGAGCGCAAGCTGCAGCGTCTGTTCCGCCGCGGCGACGCCTGCCGTCTGATCAAGCGCTGCAACGACTTTGGCGCCGGCGGCGTCTCGGTCGCCGTGGGCGAGCTTGCCGACGGCCTGTATGTCGACCTGGACACCGTGACCAAGAAGTACGACGGCCTGGACGGCACCGAGCTCGCTATCTCTGAGTCCCAGGAGCGCATGGCCTGCGCCGTCGCCGACGGTGACGTCGAGGAGTTCATGGGCTACGCCGCCGAGGAGAACCTGGAGGCGACCGTTATCGCCGAGGTTACCGCTGAGCCGCGCATGCGCATGGCCTGGAACGGCGTCGCCATCGTCGACCTGTCCCGCGAGTTCCTCAACTCCAACGGCGCACCCAAGCACCAGGTCGCCCACGTGTGCGCCCGCAGCGTGTGGCAGCCCAGCTGGGCCGGCACCACGCTCGCCGAGCGCATGACCTCGCTCGTCACCGACCTCAACGTCGCTTCCAACAAGGGCCTTTCCGAGCGCTTCGACTCCACCATCGGCGCCGCGACCGTGCTCATGCCCTTTGGCGGCAAGACGCAGCTCACCCCCAGCTCGGCCATGGTCGCCAAGTTCCCCGTGGACGGCGAGACCACCACGGCGAGTGCCATGGCATGGGGCTTCAACCCCTATCTGATGGAGGCCGACCAGTTTGCGGGCGCCTACCTGTCCGTGGTCGAGTCCATTGCCAAGCTCGTTGCCGCCGGCTTTGAGCACAAGCGCGCCTATCTCTCCTTCCAGGAGTACTTCGAGCGTCTGCGCACCGAGGCCGAGCGCTGGGGCAAGCCCACGGCAGCCGTCTTGGGCGCCCTCATGGCCCAAGTCGACCTGGGTGCCGGCGCCATCGGTGGCAAGGATTCCATGAGCGGCTCGTTTGAGGACGAGACCGGCGAGCTCAACGTTCCGCCGACCCTGATCAGCTTCGCTGCCGCCGTGGGCAAGGCCGCCCGCGCCGTCTCGCCCGAGTTCAAGGGCCTCACGCACCGCGTCGTCCGCATCGCCCCCGCCACCTATGGCGAGGACTACCGCCCCGACGCTCAGCAGCTGCTCGCGGCGTTTGACGCCGTCGAGGCGCTCACTGCTACCGGCAACGCCCTGGCCATCTCCACGCCCGGCTACGGCTGCGGCGCCGAGAGCCTCTTTAAGATGTGCGTCGGTAACCAGATCGGTATCGAGCTTGCCGAGGATGTAGACGTAGAGAGCCTCTTCACCCCGCTCTACGGCAGCTTTATCGTCGAGCTCGCCGAGGACGCCGAGCTGCCCGAGGTCGCCGACGGCGTTGTCGTCGAGCCCCTGGGTACCACCGTCGAGGGCTATGTCATCGACACCGGCTCCGAGGTCATCGAGCTCGCCAAGCTCCAGGAGGCCTGGGAGAGCGGCATCGAGGGCGTCTTCGCCTACCGCAGCGCCGTCGAGACCCCCGAGGTCGAGACCATCGACTTCCGCGCCAAGGATATCCACGTGTACGGCGGCGCCAAGATCGCCCGCCCGCGCGTGATCATCCCCGTGTTCCCCGGTAACAACTGCGAGTACGACAGCGCCCGCGCCTTCCGTGCCGCCGGTGCCGAGGCCGACACCTTCGTGATCAACAACCTCACGCCCGAGGCCGTCGCCGAGAGCACCCACGAGCTCGCCCGCCGTATTCGCCAGAGCCAGATCGTCATGATCCCCGGCGGCTTCTCGGGCGGCGACGAGCCCGATGGCTCCGCCAAGTTCATCACGGCGTTCTTCCGCGCTCCCGAGGTCACCGAGGCAGTCCGCGACCTGCTCAAGGCCCGCGATGGCCTGATGCTGGGCATCTGCAACGGCTTCCAGGCCCTGATCAAGCTCGGCCTGGTGCCCTACGGCGACATCGTCGATGCCACGCCCGATGCGCCCACGTTGACGTTCAACACCATCGGTCGCCATCAGAGCCGCCTGGTGCGCACCCGCATCTCGTCCAACCTGTCCCCGTGGCTGTCGCAGTGCAGCCTGGACGACCCCTACACCGTCGCCATCAGCCACGGCGAGGGCCGCTTTGTCGCCAATGACGAAGTGCTCGCCCAGCTGATCGCCAACGGCCAGGTCGCCACGCAGTACGTGGGCGAGGACGGCAAGCCCAGCATGGATCTCTCCGTCAACCCCAACGGCTCCGCACTCGCCATCGAGGGCATCACGAGCCCCGACGGCCGCGTCCTGGGCAAGATGGGTCATGCCGAGCGCCGCGGCGACAACCTGTACCGCAACGTGCCCGAGCATGTCCCCGGCGATAAGTTCATGCCGATCTTTGAGAGCGGCGTGGCCTACTTCGCCTAAACCTTTCCCATCGGGTACAATCCCTTCGGGTAACAACACCCGCCACCGACACATCCGGTGGCGGGTTCTTTTTTTGCTTCGCGCATGTAGGAAGGACATCATGGAAAGCCACAAGCCGTATCTCGCCACCCTGCCCGGACTCATCCTGGGCTGTCTCGTTTGCTGCGCGCTCTGGGGCTCCGCCTTCCCCTGCATCAAGATCGGCTACGGCCTCTTTGGCATTCCCGCGCACGACAGCGCCTCGCAGCTGCTCTTCGCGGGTCTGCGCTTCACCCTTGCCGGCATGCTGGTCATTGTTGGCATGAGCGTGGCCCAGCGCCGACCGCTCGTTCCGCAAGCCCGTGATATCAAGCCCATCTGCATCTTGTCGCTCTTCCAGACCATTGGCCAGTACTTCTTTTTCTACCTTGGCCTCTCCCGTGCAAGCGCTATGTCAAGCTCCATCATCGAGGCCAGCGCCAACTTCTTGGCTATCCTCTTTGCCGCTCTGGCGTTTCGCACCGAAAAGCTCAATACGGCCAAAGTGCTCGGCTGCGTACTGGGCTTTGCCGGTGTCGCGCTCGTCAACCTTTCGGGCGCGGACGGCACCTTTGGCTTTACGCTCGACGGCGAGGGCTTTATCCTGGCCTCCACCGTCGCGGGTGCCCTTTCGACCTGTCTGATCGGCATCTTCTCGCGCGAGCACGACGGCGTCTTGCTTGCCGGGTGGCAGTTCTTGGTCGGCGGCCTGGTCCTCACCGCCATCGGCTTTTTGATAGGTGGCGCGCTCTCCCCCACGGCGATTGCCCCCGCCATCGCGCTCATCATCTACATGGCGCTTATCTCCGCGGTCGCCTACTCGCTGTGGTCGCGCCTGCTCGCCGTCAACCCCGTCAGCCGCGTGTCGGTCTTTGGCTTTATGAACCCGGTCTTTGGCGTGCTGTTGAGCGCACTGCTGCTCGGCGAGTGCGCTGGCACGAGCCCCGTTACCGTCATCGTTGCCCTGTTGTTGGTCTGCGGCGGCATCATCATCGTCAACAAACCCAAAAAAGCCTAGCGAGCTCACCTTTTTAGGGAGGGCGTTTGCACACTTTAGCTTAATGGAATACATCGATGAGCTGAGGGCCGCCACGCACGCAAGCGTGCGACCCTTTTCCTAGCGTATCTGGATGCCGGCTTTCTTTTTCTCGGCCTTGACGCGATAGAGCTCCGCATCGGCAGCGCGAAGTAAGTCTTGCCAGGTATCAACACTATCGCCGACCCGCGCGCAACCGATGGACATCCGCAATGCATACGGCACCTCGGCATGCGCGAGCTCGTCGTTGATTGTCGCGCACAGATGCATGATATCCTGTTCCGCCGCTGCCTTTTGGAGCACCACGAACTCATCGCCACCATAACGCGCGATAAAGCCACCAGACGCCGAGCAGACATCCTTGAGCGCCGTCGCAACAACCTGAAGAGCATGGTCGCCCTCCACATGTCCATAGCGATCGTTAATCTGCTTAAAGCCGTCAGCGTCCATCATAAGCAGATATACATCTTCGGCCTGATCCACATTTGAAAAGAGCGACAGCATATAGGTCTCAAAACGGTTGCGGTTGTTGAGGCCAGTCAACGGGTCAGTCGAGATCAGTTGCTCCTGGCAGATGATATAGAGCAGCAACATGCTAATCATTATGCCGACACAAAGGCCAGGCACCGAGTATACGATCTGAAAGGTACCGCCCACCAGGGCCGGAATGGCGAAAAATGCCAAGGTTCGATAGATAGCCTTCGTCTGCAGGCTCTCGACCCTGCGAGATTGCACAAACGCATGCAGGGACGTATGTATAACGTAACAGTAGCTGACAATGGGCTGGATCATATAGGCAAAGCCGCGACGATACACGCCCTGCGAATCGATATAGAACAAGGCGTGCGTCCAGTAACTGGTAAAAGCCAGCACGACCACCAGAGCCGTAGGCAACGTTACAAGCACCACCCTATAGCGCGAGGTCACAAGGCGAGAGCCCTGCATCGTCTCGGAATAGATAAACCAAATGAAACACGCGATGGCAAAGAGCGAAAACGAAACCGCATTGGAAATCCAGTTGGCAGCAATACCCAACGTGCCGTCCGCACCATCCGAAAGCGTCCAGATCATATCGAATAATATGTACGCGGCAGAGGTGTAGCCAAGCATGCTAAACAATAGCTGCAGGGTGCTCGAGAACAAGGAGCGACGACTTCGCGCGGCAAGCCCGATAAGAACAATCATGCATAGCAGGAATATCTCAATCTTGAGTGCCTTAACCACTAGACGCCATCCCTTCAATATCCGAATGGTCAGAATCGCCCAATTCGAATCAGGGCAATAAACACCCCTTTACTCCGCAGGGGTAAAGGGAATCATAGCAAAGCGCCCGAACATCACTGCAAAACAGTTTCTGTTCGGGCGCTCGGACGGCGCGAATTGCACGCCGGAATCAATTATCGGTAACGGCCGTTACTTACCATCGATGTCAGTCGCGACGGCCTCCTCGATGGCCTCGACACCGGCAGGCGACAGGTCCTCCTTGCCCTGGCAGAACTTCTTGTCGACCCAGCCGGTCAGAATCGGAGCCATGATTGCCGTGATGATAACGGCAGTGGCGATCTGGGCGTACGCGGTGGGCGCAAGCTCGGCGTAGCGCGGCGCGACCTCGGCGAGAGCAACCGGCGTGGTCATAGCCGTGCCGGCGATGGTGGAACAAGCCACGGCAGCCTTGCCGTTACCACCGCACAGGCGCTCGAACGCAAAGGTGATGGGACCGACGACAAACAGCGTGACAAGGCCCAGCAAAATGCCGGAAATACCACCGGTGATAAAGCTCGACAGGCTCATGGACGCGCCAAGCTGAAATCCGATGACGGCAATCGCAGGGTTGGCACCGGGAACTAGTAGGTTCTTGATAAACGGGAACAGGTTGCCCAGAACCATGCCGATAACGAGCGGCAAAATGGAGCCGATGATAGTACCGGCAGGGATGTTGGCAAGGCCCGAAACACCAAGGATGATCATCGTGACGGCGGGGCCGGCCGTAAAGAACAGGATACCGACGGCGCCCTGCTCGGACTCATCGCCGAACTCGCCCATGATGCCCGTATAGAGCGCCATGTTGCAAAACGTAATGCCGCCGATGATAGACACGGAGCTCAGACCCAGGAAGTTGTCGTTAAAGAAATATGCCACGCCTAGGCCGAGAGCCGCTGCGACGACAAGCTTGGGAATCAGCACGACGATGCCGGTCTTGATGGCGCCCGGCGTGGACTTGAAGCTGATGCCGGCGCCCACAAACAGCAGGATCGCGGCGACGATGGTATTGGAGCCACCGCGGCAGGCAGCCGTAAAGAAGCCGCCGATCTCAAAAACCTGCGGGCAGAAGGTGTTGAGCAAAAGACCGACGATCATCGGATAGATCATGATGTCGCCCGGGATGCGCGGAACCTTGAATTTCTTTTGCTCGTTGGCGGTCGCTTCCTGTGCCATGAAACCCCCATTTCCGCTGACGCGGAACAAAAGCCCACGTCATGCTTTGCTACAGTAAAGTTTGACCATGGTACCAGAAGAAATAGACCAGCTCGGTGAAAAATCCGACAAGTTGGGATGGAACGAGATTCGGCGCCCGCGACGCCACCCCTATATAAGGCTCAAGACGATATAGAGTACGATGCCCGAGACGCAGCACCACAGCATCGATTTTGTCTTGACCGCCACGACCACGACGCCGACGGCCGCAATCCAGGGAACCAAGGCAGGCCAGAGTCCCGCGTCGAACGCGCCGGGGCTCACCAAGTCGTTGGCGACCAGCGCGGCAAAGGCAGCGGGCGGGATATAGCCCAGGGCCTCGGTAATGCGGGGCGACAGGGTCCGCCCGCGCAAGGCGAACGCCGGCGCGATGCGAAAGAACGCGATAGCAGCCCACGACGACAGCCACAGAACCAAGAACTCGTTAACGGGCATCGCGGGCACCTCTTCCGTCAAATACAGCATCGCACGCCAGCGCAATGGCAATGCCGACCACGACGCTTGCCGGCACGGCAATATTCGCGAGGCCCAAGAACTTGCATGCGGCGACGGACACCGCGCCCGAAACCGCCGCGACAACGTTACCGCGCGACAGCCGCTGCGAAAAGAGCAGGCAGATAAAGAGCGAGGTGCAGACAAAGGCTGCAATGGCGATGGGAACATCGACAACGGCGCCGACGATGGCGCCCATCGTACACGAAACGCCCCATGTTGCGATGAGGATCACGTTGAGCACAAAGGACTCGCGCGGGCCCCAATCCTCCCCCTCAATCAGCTTGGCAAGCGAGATGCCATATGCCTCCTCGGTAAGTGTCGCGGCAACAGCCAGCGTCTGACGCTTCGAGGCATTCTTCAGATGCGGCGCAATCGATGCCGAGTAAAGCGCAAAACGCGAGGAGATGGCAGCAACGCTCGCGATAATCGAAGGTGCCGGTACGCCCGCCAGCCAAAGATTGCAGATCATAAACTGCCCGCTGCCCGTCACAAACGTGCTGCTCAGAGCAAAGACCATCCAGGGCTCCATTCCCGTCTGCCCCATGATCATTCCGCACGGCGCGCCTATTGCAACATAGGTAAGCATCACCGGCCAGACGGTTCTAACGATTTTGAGCACCATACGCTTCTCATCCTGACAAGGTCTCCAAGCCGCATGTAGCGATACGGCAGAATCATCATCCGACAGCAACCGAGTTCACCTACAATTGCCACCGGATCGAAAGACACAACTTTTTAGGAAGTCATTATGACAGCTATCGATCGAGACCGGGCGCGCGCGGCCTTCAAAAGCTACACCGATGCCTACGACGCCACCAACCCACGCATCGCGCTCAAAATCGAGCATACGTACCACGTTGCCGAGGCATGCGATGCCGTGGCGCGCGAGCAGGACTGGTCGTCAGAAGATATTGACCTGGCATGGCTTTGCGGCCTGCTGCACGATATGGGCCGCTTTGAGCAGCTGCGACGCTGGGACACCTTTAAGGACGCCGAGAGCATGAGCCATGCGGTGCTGGGCATCGAGATCCTCTTTGGCGAGAATCCCGCCGATGCACCCGCCGTAACGAGCATCCGCGACTTTATCGATGACCCGGCAGAAGATGAACTCATCCGAGCGAGTATTGCCTATCACAGCGATTTCCGTCTACCCGCGCAGCTCGACGAGCGCACGCAGAGCTTCTGCGATATCGTGCGCGATGGCGACAAGATCGACATTATGCGTACCATCGCCGACAGCACCGTCGACACCATCCTCAAGGTGGACGAGAAGACGTTTCTCGGCAGCCGTTTCTCGTCGCCGACACTTGCCGCCTTTGACGAGCACCGCTGCGTCGCGCGCGACGAGCGCAACGAGCCGGCGGACTACCTGGTGGGGCTCATCTGCTTTATGTTTGAGCTCGTCTATCCAGCGAGCCGTGCGCTGGCACGCGAGCAGGGCGATATCTACCGCCTGCTCGACGCGCCTTTTGGCATCACGCGGCCCTTTACCGACCCCGCCACGCAGGCAACTTGGAGCCGCCTTAAGGACGAGATGCGCGACTGGCTGGCGCGCGCCTAGCGCTCAAGCTGAGCCAGCAGCTCCTCGACGACCTCGACGGCATCGCCGACAACCTTGTACTGGGCAGTACCAAAAATGGGGGCATCCGGGTCCTCGTTGATGGCGATAATGCACTCAGCCCCACCGATGCCGGCAAGATGCTGGATGGCGCCCGAAACACCGATACTCACGAGAAGCTTGGGCGAAACCGATACGCCCGTCTGGCCAATCTGATGGCGATACTCCAACCAGCCGGCCTCCACGACAGGTCGCGTGCAGCCAAGCTCGGCTCCCAGAGCCTCGGCGAGCCTTCGCATCAGCGGCAGATTTTTCTTGGAACCAATGCCGCGACCCACCACGACCAGGCGCTCGGCATCGGCGATCGAAGCCTGCTGTCCCCACTCCTCGGCGGGAATCGAGATCTCGACACGAGCCTTAGCATCATCCGCAAGTGATATCTGGGTGATCGTGCCGGAGCGGCCGTAGTCGAAGTCGGGAGCCTTAAAGATACCGGAGCGCACCGTTGCCATCTGCGGACGGTGGTTGGGGCAAATGATGGTGGCCATCAAGTTGCCGCCAAACGCCGGGCGCGTCTGCTGCAGTAGGCCCGTCTCCGCATCCATCGAAAGCACGGTGCAGTCGGCCGTAAGACCCGTCTGCAAACGCACGGCAACGCCGGGTGCCAGTTCGCGACCAAAAGCGGTCGCACCGTATAGGATGGCCTCGGGTTTGCGTTCGGCTACCAAATCGCAGATCAAGTGGGCGTAGACCTCCGCATCGTTTTGGCGTAGACGCTCGTCGCGACAGGCCAGGACTTCGTCGGCGCCCGCGCAAACCAGATGTTCCAGGTCCCCGAGCGAGCCCTCGGGGCTCATGCCGACCAGTGCCACCAGACGGCAGCCGCGAGCATCGGCAAGCTCGCGCCCCTTGCCCATGAGCTCGTAGGCCACGGGAGCCACGGCGTCGTGCTCGTCAGTCTGCACGAAGACCCAAATGTCTCGATATGCATCAAGGTCCACCGCACCAGCGGCCTCGTCACGCTCGATCGAGATAGCGTTGACGGGGCAGGCGTCGACACATCCGCCGCATAGGATGCAGCCGTCGGTTACGCGGGCGCAACGGTTGGGCCGCTCGCCTTTCACTACGATGCCGTCCGAGGCACAGGCGCGAACGCAGCGACCGCAGCCGATACAGGCTTCGCTATCGATAATCAGTCCGCTCATCTATGCCATCTCCTCGATAATCTTGGCGAGCTTTGCCGCCTGCTCGGGCACCGTGCCTTCAACGGCCTCGCACGTTTGGTCACGGTCGGGCACAAACGAGCGCACGACCTGTGTCGGCGACCCGGCAAGACCGCAACGCGCGGGGTCGGCGTTCACGTCGGCGGCACTGACCACGCGCACGTCCGCCTCCTCCGCCGCGCGAATACCGGCAATACTCGGCATACGCAACTGGCCAATCTCCTTGGCAGTCGTCATCGCGCACGGCATCTCAAGATACACCGTCTCCTCGCCGGCATCGCATCCGTGAATGAGCGCCAGCGAGCCACAGGTCGTAAAGCCCGCGCTCTGCACGCAACTCACGTCGGTCACGCAGGGAATCTCAAAGGCACCGGCAAGCTCGGGACCAATCTGGGCCGTATCGCCATCCACCGCCATCTTGCCGCAGATGAGCAGGTCGAAGTCCTCGTCGAGCGCCTCGATGCCGCACTTGAGGGCATAGGTGGTCGCCAGGGTATCGGCACCTGCAAAGGCGCGATCGGTCAGCAGCAGCGCGTCGTCGGCACCGCGGGCGATGCAGTCGCGCAGCAGCGACTCGGTCGCGGGGATGCCCATCGACACCACCGTTACGCGCACGTCCATGCCAAAGCCGATAAAGTCGTCTTTCAGCGCCAGCGCGCATTCCAAAGCGCTCGCATCAAAGGGATTAATGACCGCCTGCTTGCCATCGCGCACGATGGTATTGGTCTTGGGGTCCATCTTGACCTCGGTGCTGCCCGACACGGCCTTGACGCACACCACCATATGGAAATCGCTCATCTTCACGCGCCCCCTTTCTGGACAAGCTCATCCAAGAGCTTCTCCGAAAACAGGTTGCCGCGACCCAGCTGCCCGTCGGGATCGAGCTGGAGCTTGAGCCGCGCCGACTCGACCATGGCCTCGTGACCGTACATCGTCTCTAAGAAGCCCGCCTTGATCTTGCCGACGCCGTGCTCGGCAGAAACGGCACCGCCCATAGCCGTTACCTCCGCAGCCCACTGGGCAAACAGCTCGCCACCGCGACGGTAGTCCTGCGCATCGCGCGGCAGGATGTTCACATGCAGATGGTTGTTACCGATGTGCCCCCAGGCAGCAGATTCAAGCCCGCTTTCGGCCAGTGTGCGGCGATAGAGGACCACGACATCGGCAAGGCGTGCATTGGGCACCGACATGTCCGAACCCAGTTTGGTGATGGTGGGATCCGTGCGGCGACGCTCGTCGATAAGCATATTGACGCTCTCGGGGACCGCATGGCGGAAGAACCGCTGGCACTCGCGATCAACCTCGGTGCGCGCGACCCATGTCGCATCGTCGCGGCCACCCGCAAACTCGAGCACCCATCCCAGGTGGTACAGTTCCTCGGTCGCCTGGGCCTCGTCATCGCAGTCGAGCTCCACGTACACACAGACCTTGGCCTCTTTGTCGAGCGCCGGCAGCGAGGCAAACGCCGTCGACTGCTCGCGCTGGCGACGTAGAATATCCAGGGCGCCAGCGTCGAAGTACTCGATGGCAGCCGCATGGGACAGGACGGGACGCACGGAATCGGTAAAGGACACGGCCTTGTCTTCGCTATCGAAAAAGCAGCTCACACCCCAAACGACCGCAGGCGCCGCCTGCAGGGCAATCTCGAGCTCGGTGATAACGCCGAGCGTGCCGCAAGCACCGATAAAGAGGTCGATGGCGTCCATTTCGTCCGCAACGAAATAGCCTGAGGCATTTTTTGTCTTGGGCATGGTATAGCCGGGAAGATCGAGCTCGAGCGTACGGCCCACTGCCGTCACGAGCGACAGGTGGCGGCCCTGGGCAAAAGCCTCGCCGCGCTGAAGCTCAAGCAAATCGCCATCAGCCAGCGCGACGTGGAGTCCCGTGATATGTGGGCGCATGGGACCGTAGGCGTAGCTGCGGGCACCAGAGGCGTTACATGCCGCCATGCCGCCCAGACAGGCAGATGCCTCGGTGGGATCGGTGGGAAAGAACTGCTCGGGGGCCTCTTGGAACTCCTCGTAGGCCTCAAGCGATGCCTGGTCCCAACCAGCAGTCGGCAGCACCTTCTTGCTCAGCTGCTTGCGCAGCTCCGAGAGCACAACGCCCGGCTCCACGCGCAGCAGAAATTGGCCTTGTTCATCGCGGCGAAGGCCCAAGTAGCGATTCATACGGGAAGTATTGAGGATATGCCCGCCGTGGGGCACGGCACCGGCGGCAAGGCCGGTTCGGGCGCCCTGAACCGTTACCGGGACACGCTCGGCATGGAGCTTTTCCAAAATGGCACGGACCTCGTCTCCCGTTGTCGGAAACGAGATGCTCGAGGCCTCGCCCGATGCGCGAGACTCATCGCGACCATACTCTTCGAACTCGTCGGTGAAGGGTTTGATGGTTGCAGACACGCGAACTCCCCCTTTAGCTAACTACAGTATTTGCAGGGAGATGTTACCGCATCGTTTCGTCGACGTGTTCGAGACCGTCTCCATAATTGGTGATTTTTACGTTCGTGCAATTCGGCGAGCGGCTTGATTTCCTCGGCAGACGATGCTTTTGACACATATGGCCCCGCCGTCGCCGACCGCGCGATTGTCGCTTGAAAAAAGTTGGAGTATTTTTTGCCGCCTTTTACCTGCGGAGACACCAATCCGTCAAGCATTTGGTCAGCAATTGGTCAAGTAGTGGCTGATACCGTCGGCATCGACAGCCAAACCGATAGTAGTTTTGGCCCAGAAGCAGGGAGGTTCCCATGGCATATTACTGGCCCCAGTACGGCATCGCCATCGAAGTCGACGACGATCCCCATCTCCTGCCTTTTGACGAAGAGGCATTCCCCGATACGACGGTCTACCACGTTACCACCGATGTGATCTGCGACCCCGAGTCGTTCTCGGCGCTCACCCACCGCATCGCGCATATCCACGACATCGAGCTCCCTCCCGACTTCGACGAGCTTGTCTACTCACGCCGCCTGATGCTTCACATGCTCTTTGGAGCGAACCCGTCCACCTTTGCGCGCATCTATACCGCCAAGGATGCCGCATGAGCACGAAGAAGCCACCCCACTTTGCAGGCCTGGGTCGTCGCAAGAAGCTCATCGTTGCCTGCTTGGCCATCGTCTGTGCCCTTGTCGCCGTAGGACTATACGCTTGGCAGTCGCAGCCCGTACCCGAGGCGGGCGCTTCGGTTACGACGGCCGAGGGCAAAACGCGTCAGGAAATCCAAGATGAGCTCGACGCCATCGTCCGCGACAACATGATGACGATTTCGGTCGCACCGGTCGCTCAGCTGCAGGAGGACGGCAAGCTGCGCGTCAACGTGCAAAACGTCCAAGACAATAAATTTCCCCAGCGATTCCGCGTCATCCAAAACGACGAGACCATGTACGAATCCGGTGTGGTCGAGACCGGCAAGACAATCGAAACGTGCCCCGCCGGCGACATCAAAGAAGGCGAGGCGTACATCGAGATCCAGGCACTCGATGCCAAGACCCTCGACAGCCACGGCAATCCGACACGTGTCAAGGTGCGGGTTGAGCAAGCCGAGAACTAGCTTTTCCGGCCGACGCGGCACCGCACGCAATTCACCAGCATTCGTCCAATCATCGCGGGGACGGCCCGCGGCGAATAGAAAGGAACGACCATGGACATCACCAGGAACATGAACGGAGCCAGAGCGCTCGTCGTGGGCGCAGGGCTCGCGCTCGCGCTCGCAATGGGCGCCGCCCCGACGCCAGCTATGGCAGCCGGGCGCGTTGGAACCACGAAAGTAATGGTCAGGACCGAGATCGATAACGTTGAGTTCAAAGTTCCGACGGTTATTCCCTTCGTCGCCAAGGCCGACGGCACGCTTCAGGGCCCCTCAGAAGACGCGACCACCATCGACAATCATTCGGCCTACGGCATCCATGTCACCAACATGAAGATCGACGCCATGAACACCTGGACCATTGCTGCCGACGCCAAAGCCGGAACCGCACAGAACTCCATCGACTTTAAGGTCGGCCCCGACGGCGCACTCCAGAACGCCAGCGCCGCA